>CATWKM010000005.1:0-62795 GCA_958351385.1 uncultured Collinsella sp.
TGTGTCCATCCTCGCAGTATCCGGTTCTCAAGGTGCACGCCTGGCGGCTGATCCGTTCCGACCGGGCCGCGCGGCAAGGAGATATATTGCCAGACCGCGAAGCCCTGTGGGTCGTCAATTCCACTCTTCACAAGTCCTACACAACATATCGCTTTCTATAGCTAATAGAAAGACTGGTGCGGATCTTCCGCACGTATCAGATGATGACCCTTTGGTTTAGAAATATATAGAGATCGGTCACCTGTAAGTGTCTATCTACCCGCGCTTTTAGCAATGTAAACCGCGCTTCAGATAAAAAGAGGGAGCGCCGCGCACAACGCGACACTCCCCTAGCGATTCAAGAGAATCTATTAGGCCTCGAGAGCCTTCTTGGCAATGGCAGCCAGCTCGTTGAAGGACTCGATGTCCTCGTAAGCCATCTGAGCCAGGACCTTGCGGTCGAGCTCGATGCCGGCAACCTTCAGGCCGTGCATGAACTGAGAGTAAGAGATGTCGTTCAGGCGAGCAGCAGCGTTGATACGGGTGATCCAGAGAGAACGGATCTCGCGCTTCTTGTTGCGGCGATCACGATACTGATACTGCAGGGAGTGCTGGACCTGCTCTTTAGCATGCTTGTAAGTACGCGAAGCGGCACCGTAGTAACCCTTCGCACGGTGCATAACGGTACGGCGCTTCTTCTTGGCGGCAACAGCGCGCTTAATACGTGCCATGTTCTATCAACTCCTAGACGGTAAAACGAAAAACGGGAACGCGAACTTAGGCGAGACGCGACTTGATGGCCTTGCGGTCGGCAGCGGCGATCTCGGTCTCCTGACGGAAGCCACGCTTACGCTTGGTGGACTTCTTGCTCAGGATGTGGCTCTTGAAAGCCTTGGCGCGCATAAGCTTGCCGGTACCAGTCTTGCGGAAACGCTTCTTGGTGCCGCTGTGGGACTTCATCTTAGGCATGAAATACTCCTTAATCGGTTACAGAACACTAGTTACTTGCTATCGCTTGCCGCTTTATCCTCATCGAAGGCGCCCTTAATCGGGGCGAGCAGCATAAGCATGTTACGGCCTTCCATCTTAGGCTTGGACTCGACCGTAGCGTAAGGCTTGAGATCCTCGGCGAGACGCTCGAGAACGTTAAGGCCCTGCTCCGGGTGAGCCATCTCACGGCCGCGGAACATGATGGTGATCTTAACGCGTGCGCCCTTCTTGAGGAAACGCAGAACGTGGCCCTTCTTGGTCTCGTAGTCGCCAACGTCGATCTTGGGTCGGAACTTCATTTCCTTGACCTCGACCTTGGACTGGTTCTTACGAGCAGCCTTGGCCTTCATGGCCTGCTGGTACTTGAACTTACCGTAGTCCATGACCTTGCAGACCGGCGGCTCCGCGTTGGGAGCGATCTCGACCAGGTCGAGACCCTGATCGTCGGCGACGCGCTGGGCATCGCGGATGGCGAACAGGCCGAGCTGAGAGCCATCGACGCCAATCAAACGACACGAAGATGCAGTGATCTCGTCGTTGATGCGGGTGTCATCAGACTTAGCTATTTTCCCTACCTCCATTCATAAAAAAATAACCCGGCGCTTCTCAGCAACCAGGTCGTACACATAGACTTCCTCGATTTGAGGAAGGGAATCTAAGTTGTATGACCAGTCAGCTGCTCATTGGCGCCAAAAGGTGGGAACCCTCAGGTTCCTCTTTAGGGCATTGCGGGAACAACGCCTTGCGAATAATAACACGTACAGCGCGTTATCACATTACGTACACGAAAAAGGGACCTTGACCCCCTTGAACGCTCGCTTGCATGTATGGTGCTCGAGGCGAGACTCGAAGGGCCTTCGCTTCGCGAAGCCCCGGGCTTCGGGCGCGTGGCGCCCTCGCCACGCTCCGCTACAAACAGGCCACAGGCCTGTTTGCTTAACGCTTCGCGCGCTCACGCGAGTTCGGCACGAAAAAGGGGGCCGCAACCCCCTTGAACGCTCACTTGCATGTATGGTGCCCGAGGCGAGACTCGAACTCGCACGTTGTTGCCAACGGTGGATTTTGAGTCCACTGCGTCTGCCAATTCCGCCACTCGGGCACGCAATGCGTGAGTTAGTTTATCACAGCTTTCTACCGATTAGTCCGAAAATGGAACTTCGAGCATTTCGATGAGTTCGACCGTGCGGAGCATCTCGCGCCGACGGCATCCGCGACCGTCGACCGAAGCCTCACCCATCTGGTTATCGTAAGGGTCCTCGCGCATGCCGTCGAAAGAGGGCTCAAACTCTGCCTGGAATCGATTGTTGGCCACCATACGCCACGGGTCGAGATTGCCAAAGTAGTGACGGCGGCGCCACTCCTCCCCCATCCTGCGAGCAGAAGATCCAAATGACACGTCGGCGTTGAGCCATCCGGTCTGCGGCGTATAGAACTCTGCCCAGTCGTGCGACCCCACCGAATCGGGCGCAACATACAGGCCGCTCTGCCAACGGGCAGGCACGCCCGCGATACGGCACATGGTGATAAACGTGAGCGCCATAACGCCGCAATCGCCGCGGAGCGAATGCGCGCAGTCATCGGCAATAGATCCCAAAAGCAAGTACGGCGGCTGATAGCGATAGTCGATGTACTGCGTCAGGTAATCATAGATAGCACGGGCGCGATCGAGCGGATCCTCGAGCCCGTCAATGACACGGGCTGTCAGCTGCTGTAGATACGGCGTGAATGCAATGTGCGGACGGTCCTCGGAGGTGTCCACGGGCAGTGGCGCGTCCATGCAAGGATGCACCGGAAGCGCACCCCCATAGACATCACGATAAGCGGCATCAATTTGATAGCGATAGGTCACCGAGAATGAGCGCTCACTCGAAGAAGACCACGAGGCGGTACGCGCCGAAGCATTCGCGGGGGCAACAGCACCCTCCGGCGTCATATCGAGAACCTCGATATGAGACTGTTGACGACAGGCGGCGGCAACGGGTAGCCACGCGCGAACGGTCTCCCCTTCCAGAGCGCCGGGGACAGACACGGACGCTTTAAGCGTAATGACGCGAGCCAATCCGTTTTGTGACTCCATCTCCTTGAGCATCTCGTTGCGCAGTGCTATTCCGTCCGTAGAATCGGGCCGCATGCCGGGAACCTCTTTGGGATATACGCGAAGCGAATCGAGGAAGTTGTCGAGAACGAACAGTTCGCCATCGATAAAGCGCCAGTCAATACGCTTACGATTAATCAGGTCATCAAACTGCTCTTCGGTAAACTCTGGCCACTCCTCGCGAATCATCGCAATAGCCTGGTCGCGCGACACCGAAAAATGAAGCGGCGTCTCGAGCATGCGATACCGCTCGGCACGAACACAAGCAGCCAGCGAAGGCTCGGGGTTCTGCTCCAAAAGGCGATCGCAGGCAGCAACAGCCTGCGTCAAATACCCGGCATCCATAAGACGAAGAATCTCGGGCGGCAGTCCAACATCGAGATGACGAAAGTCATCACAGCAAACATCAGCAGAGCAACCAACTGGACCCTCGTCAATAACCTTCCCATCCGAAGGCAGCACATTAATAACAGCCATACCAAAACTCCAAGTCACTAGAACGCTTGAAGCCCATTGTAGCGAGATAAAAAGAAAGCCCCAACAAGGGAGCCATCAACACCGCTGAACGGTAGTCAAATAAATAATTCAGCCTCGTAACCCTGCGGCGTTAAACGAAGGAAGCCCCGTCCCCCGGAGCTGTTTTCTTGGCGCGACTTCTGGCAAAGCCAGGTGAGCGCAAAGGAAACAGTGTAGGGGGACGGGGCTTCCGGCGGGAAGTTTAGCGACGCTTACGCCTTGTTGACGGAGCCAAACTCCTCCATGAGCTCCTTGGTGCGGGCAACGATGTTGTCGCGACCAGGCTTGAGGAGCTTGCGGGGGTCAAAGCCCTTGCCCTGCTGATCCTTGCCAGCCTCGATGTACTCGCGGACGCCCTTGGCGAAGACGAGCTGCAGGTCGGTGTTGACGTTGATCTTGGAGATGCCCAGGGAGATGGCCTTCTTGATCTGATCCTCGGGGATGCCGGTGCCACCGTGCAGAACGAGGGGCAGGTCACCGGTCTGGGCCTTAATCTCGCCCAGACGCTCGAAGGAAAGACCAGCCCAGTCGGCGGGGTACACGCCGTGGATGTTGCCGATGCCGCAGGCGAGGAAGTCGACACCCAGGTCAGCGATCTGCTTGCACTCAGCAGGATCAGCGAGCTCGCCGCTGGAGGTCACGCCGTCCTCGGTGCCGCCGATGCCGCCGACCTCGGCCTCGATGGACATGCCCTTGGAGTGGGCAAGCTCAACGAGCTCCTTGGTGCGGTCGAGGTTAAGCTGGAAGGTCTCCTCGTGAGAGCCGTCATACATGATGGACGTGAAGCCGGCCTCGATGCACTTGAAGCAGTCCTCGTAAGAACCGTGATCGAGGTGAAGGGCGACGGGAACGGTAACGCCCGTGGCCTCGACGGCAGCCTTGACCATGTCGGCGCAGACCTTGAAACCGCCCATCCACTTAGCGGCACCAGCGGTGCACTGAAGGATCAGCGGAGACTTGGCCTCCTCGGCGGCCTGGAGAATAGCCAGGGTCCACTCGAGGTTGTTGGTGTTGAAGGCACCAAGACCGTACTTGCCGGCCTCGGCCTTCTTGAGCATGTCTGCTGCGTTGACGAGCATAAAAGAAACCTCCTGTAAGGTTGCTCCGATAACGCCTGAGATTTTACCACGGCGCACCCGAGCATAAACGTTCGTTTGTTCACGAATATCGTCCAAACAGACTTTTTTGACCGTTTGCCCTACGAAATCGACCCGTTGGGGAAAAATAGCTTGACGTTTGGACGCTTCTCGTGCTTCAAAAGCCGACTATTAAGCTAAATCTGCATGAAAGGGTTCTGCATGAGCTCGCGTGCCATGGTGGTCGAATCGCCATGACCGGTTAGGCAAACGGTATCGGGCGGGAGAAGCCGGGCGAGCTTGGAGAGCGAGCGCAGAATCGCCGCCTCGTCTCCTCCAGAAAGATCGGTGCGGCCGTGCCCACCCGGAAACAGGGTGTCGCCCACAAAGGCAATGTTCCCCTGCTCGGTGGCGGCAAACAAGACGATCCCGCCCGGCGTATGCCCTGGCGTCTCGATCACCTGCAGGTAGATATCGCCCACCTTGATAGCATCTCCCTCGGCGAGCAGGTGCGTCGGCTCCCCGGGGTCAGGCGTCTCAATGCCCCACATAGCTCGCTGTTCCTCGATGTTCGCATGCGGCACCGCCACATCCTTAGCACACAGCTCATACTGGCAGCCCTCGCCAACGGTGGTTCGCACGCCTGCAACACCACCAACATGATCGGCATGGCCATGAGTGCATACGGCGCCAAACACGCGTACGCCGGGATGCTCGGCTCGAATATGCTCCACCAGGCGTTCGCCTTCCCATGCGGGATCGATAATCACGCACTCATTGTCCGAAATAACAGCATAGCTATTGGTCTGAATGGGACCGTTTACGAGCGTCTCAATCTCGACCGATCCCTTGGGAGTTAAATCCAAGGACACAGCACTCATGTCCCTCTCCTCTCTATAGAACTCGAGGCATCAAACGATGCCTCGAGTGTAGCGAATATCGATAATGTGACACGTTCGTCGCGACTAAACGCGGCGCTTAAGCTGGGCTCCACCCTCACCGGGCATCAGGCGGCGCGCGTCGTAGACCGAGTCAACGCTGCTGATGGAGGCCAGCAGCGGATCCAGACCACTCGCGTCCGAGATCTCGACCATAAAGCGCAGGGTTGCAATACCCTCGCGGTTGGTCGACGTGGCGGCAGAAAGGATATTGCCGCCCGCATCGCCAATGGCAATGGTGACATCCTTGAGCAGGCCCATGCGGTCCAGGCACTCGACCACGATCTCGACCTGGAAGAGGGTGTCGGCAGCGCCGTCCCACTCCACTTCGATCATGCGCTCGGGATGCTCCATAAGACCCTTGACGTTGGGACAGTTGGCGCGATGCACCGAAACGCCACGACCGCGCGTGATGAAGCCGACGATGTCGTCGCCCGTCACGGGGTTGCAGCAATGAGCCAGACGGACCAGTAGGCCGCTGTTGCTCTCGCCCTTGACGATAATGCCGTTACTGGCGCTCTTGCCGCGCTTTTGCGGCTTGCGGTTGGAGCCGCGAGCAGGCTGCTTCACGACCTCGGCGATAGCCTCGGCCTTGGTGAGCTGTTCCTCGGGCTTGGGGTCCAAGATTTGCTCGACCTTATTGCCCACAGCGCGCGGGGCAACCTTGCCGGCGCCGACGGCGGCAAACAGGTCCTCGAGCTGCTTGAAGTTAAACTGCTCCGCCACGGCGTTGAGCGCACGCGTCGAACGCGGCGTAGAAATGCCATAGCCACGCTTACGCAGGTCCTTAGCCAGCATATCGCGACCAGCAGCAGCGTCGTCGTCCTTGGTCGCAGCGGCAAAATAGCGGCGGATCTTTGACTTGGCGGAAGGTGTCTTAACGATCTTGAGCCAATCACGCGACGGCTTGGAACTCTTGTTAGTCAGAATCTCGACACGGTCACCCGTCTTAATCTCGTGCGTGAGCGGAGCCACCGCACCGTTGATTTTGGCGCCGACGCAATGGTTTCCCACCTCGGTGTGAACGGCGTAGGCAAAGTCGAGCGGCGTGGAGCCGGCACGAAGCGCCATGACCTCGCCCTTGGGCGTAAAGACAAAGATCTCCTGATCGAAGAGGTCGACCTTCAGCGAATGCAGGTATTCCTTGGCATCGGTGATCTCGTCGGAAGCCGCCCAATCGAGCGAATGCTTGAGCCAGTTGATCTGGTCGTCCAAACGTTGAGCGTCATTGGTCTTGGAAGCAGACGATCCGCCCGACTTCTTATATAGCCAGTGGGCGGCAATGCCGTACTCGGCCTGCTCATGCATCTCATAGGTTCGAATCTGAATCTCGAGCGGGCGAGCCGTGGGGCCGATGACCGTCGTGTGGAGCGACTGGTAGTTATTGACCTTGGGCATGGCGATATAGTCTTTAAAGCGGCCGGGCATGGGGTGCCACAGCGTGTGCACCGCGCCGAGCGTGGAGTAGCAATCGCGCACCGAATGCGTGATGACGCGCAGTGCCACCAGGTCGTAGATCTCGGAGAATTCCTTGCCCTTGCGCTTCATCTTTTGGTAGATGGACCAATAGTGCTTGGAACGGCCGTTGATCTGGAAGTCTTCCAGGCCAATGCGGTTGAGCTCGTCGGTGAGCGTCTTGATGGTCTCGGCCAGATAGCGCTCACGGACCTCGCGCGACTCCGCCACCATGCGTGCGATGCGCTGGTAGGCATCGGGCTCCAGGTAGAAGAAGGACAGGTCCTCGAGCTCCCATTTAATGGAGCTCATGCCCAGACGGTCGGCCAGGGGCGCATACACGTCCATGGTCTCGCGAGCCTTAAACAGGCGACGGTCCTCACGCAGGGCTGCAAGGGTGCGCATGTTGTGCAGACGGTCGGCAAGCTTAACGATGATGACGCGGATGTCCTTGGACATGGCGAGGAACATCTTTCGCAGCGTGAGCGCCTGTTTCTCGTCCATACTGTCGACTTCGATGTTGGTGAGCTTGGTCACGCCATCGACGAGCTCGGCCACCGTATCGCCAAACAGGCCGGAAACATCGGCAAGCGAGGTCTCGGTATCCTCGACGGTATCGTGCAGCAGCGCGGCGCACACTACATCGCAGTCCATCTTGAGATCGGCCAAAATGATGGCCACCTCGACGGGATGGTTGATGTACATCTCACCCGAGCGGCGCTTTTGGTTGCAGTGCTTCTCGGCAGCAAAGCAATAGGCCTGCTCCACCTTAGAAAAGTCGTCCTCATTCATATATTTGAGGCACAGGCGCTCCAGTTTGTCGTAGCTGTCCGCCATAATCTCGGGCGGCAGCTCATCGGCATGCTTATAGTGCTCCATCTCCGAGAACGGCTGGAGGGTGGAATCATGGGCGGTACGGGCTGCGGCATCCATCGAGGTCCCCTTCCCCTAGGCCCGCGGTACGATCGGGCGGTTAACTTTGGCTAGCATATCAGAAGCGCACGAATCGAGCGCCCAACTCCGGAAAGCCGAGAACTCCATGCGCGAGCGCAAGCCCTCCAAATAGCGAATTGACCTGCTCAATTGCACACGGCCGGGGTTTTCGGCCATCGCGATGCGACGGGTGTCGTCAAACCCCGAAACGCGACAGAAACCAAGCTCTTCGAAGATTCCCAGGCCACTTTCCACCGAGCGCTCGTCGACCGGCGTGCGAGCATCGATGGCAAGGCACATCTGCGCGATGTCGATATCGCTTGCGCAGAATGAATCATCCCCGGTCTTACCGCGGTTGGAGCGCCACATGGTCTGCAACGCACGATAGAGTGTGACGAGTTCGTCGCGCTCGGGTGCGTAGCAGTCGAGCAGGCGCTCGTTGATGCGGGCGTCGCGCGACGAATAGAGCAGGTGGATCACGGCGGGCTGTCCGTCACGACCGGCACGCCCGCTCATCTGGTTGAACTCAATGGCGCCAAACGGCATGTGGTACAGCACGACATGGCGGATATCGGGCAGATTGACACCCTCGCCAAAGGCAGAGGTCGAGACGATGCAGCTGAGGCTTCCGTCTCGGAATGCTTCCTCCACGCGGCGGCGATCGGAGCGCGCAAGCCCCGCGTTATAGAACGCGATATGGGTTGCGCAATCGGGCACACGCTTGCGCAACGTCTTGGCGAGCGCCACGGACTGGTCGCGCGAATTGACGTAAATGACGGTCTTCTCCCCCGTCGCCACGATCGACACCAAACGGTTCTCGCGGCTCGCAAGGTCGCGGTCGTCCTCGAGCTGCAGGTTCTCGCGCACCGTCTCGTCGACCACCGTGCGAGTAATCGGCAGCATGCGGGCAAGCTCGGCCACGACCGGAGCCGTCGCGGTGGCCGTCGCAGCCATAACAACCGGGTCGCCCAGGGCTTTGAGGATATCGGGCATGTCGAGATAGGCGCTGCGGTCGCCGCCCTTGGCAAGGCCGGCGTGGTGCGCCTCATCGATAACGACAAAGCCGATGCGGCCCGAACGCGCGAAGCGGTCACGGTGGATAGATAGGAACTCGGGCGTCGTGAGCACGATACCGGTGCGGCCCGAAGCTAGGCCGGCGAACACATCATCGCGTGCGGCCTCCACGGTCTCGCCGGTCAGCACGCCAACGCCAATGCCAAGCGCTGCCATCGTCGACGAGAGGTGATAGGCCTGGTCGGCAACAAGCGCGCGCAGCGGATAGACAAAGATGCTCGCACGTCCGCGAAGGACAGCCTCGCGCGCAGCATGTACATGGAAGATGAGAGACTTGCCGCGGCCCGTTCCCATAACGGCCAAGACGCTCTGGTGGTCGGCCAAGGCATCGAGCGCCTCAACCTGCGCGCGGTGCGGCTGGTTCGATCCGATAAAGCTATGGATAAGCGAGCGCGTGAGCTCGGTATAGGAAAGCTGGGCGAGCGTCTCGCGCTTACGCGACTCCAGGCGCAGGCCGGAATCCGCCGGCTGCACGCCACGACGAAGCTCGCATGCCGGATCATCGACGCTGGGCAGCGTGGTATCGCGAACCAGAACATCCTTGATCATGAGCTTGGGCTTCACACGCCCCTGCCAATGCTCGGCAACGGCCTCGAACACCAAGTCGACAGCGCTATCGCAGTTGATGAGCTTATCGATTTGCGGCACGCGGAACATAATGGCCGGCACACTCGCGGCGCCATCGGTCGCCACAAAGCGCATGTGCTCGCCGGTTTTGCCCACCACGGCGCGGTCGCACATCGTCACGCCCTCGGCAGCCAGCAGCGGCACCTTGTTGCCCTGGCCAAACGGCTCAAGACGGGAGATCTGCTCGATGGTCTCGATATTCAGCTCGGAAAGGTCGACGGTGGCGGCGACCTCGTCGGTGTCTTCAAAGTCCTCGGCGGAAAGCTCCGATAGCACGGCGGAAAGGCGGCGGCGGAACTCATCGAGCTTGGATGCCTCGATGGTCACACCCACCGCACCGGCATGTCCGCCGCGACGAATCAGCAGGTCGGAACAACGCTCGACGGCGTCAAACAGGTTAACTTTGCCCACCGAGCGACCAGAGCCGCGCGCGATACCGTCCTCGATCGAGAACAGCAGCGCCGGCACGTGATAGCGATTGGTCAAGCGGCTCGCCACGATGCCTTTGACGCCCTCGTGCCAGCCCTCGCCGCCCACGACGATTGCGCGCCCGCCGTCATAAGTCTCCTCGACCTTCGCCATGGCATCGCGCGTGAGCTCCGCCTCGATCTCACGGCGTTGGCGATTGATTTCCTCGAGCTCGGCTGCCAGTGCACTTGCTTCGATAGGATCACGGGCAAGCAGCAGGTCGAGCGCCAGCTTGGGATCAGCCATGCGGCCGGCAGCATTCAGGCGAGGGATGAGCGAAAACGACAGGCCGTCGGCCGTAATGGTAGAAAGGTCGGCCTTGGCAAGTGCGGCAAGCGCGATATAGCCGGGACGGGCCGTCACGCGCATCTGCTGGATGCCCTCGGCGACCAGTGCGCGATTCTCGGGCGTGAGCGGCATCATGTCGGACACGGTGCCCAGCGCCGCGACCTCGATCAGCGAACGCCAATACGACGGCTTGCCCAAACGCTCGCCCAGGACCTGCACCAGCTTGAGTGCCACGCCGGCACCGGCAAGCTCGCGCGAGGGGCCCTCGTCCTCGAGCTTGGGGTCGGTCAGGGGCACGCCCTGCGGCACCTGGTCGGAGGGCTCGTGATGGTCCGTGACCACCAAATCGATCCCCAGGCTCTCCAGATAGGAGACTTCTTCCTTGGCGGCAATACCGTTATCGACGGTCACGATCAGCTGAGGGCGAGCGAGCTCGTTAACGCGGTCGAGCGCCGCGCGCGAAAGACCGTAGCCCTCGTCAAAGCGATGCGGAATAAACGGCGTGACGTTGGCGCCAAACGTGCGCAGTGCCTCGGTCAACAGGCAGGTCGACGTAATACCGTCAACGTCAAAATCGCCAAAGACCGCAATGTGCTCGTGGTTGCAAATAGCACGCTCGACGCGGTCGGCAACGACCGACATGCCCGGGATAATGAGTGGGTCGGCCCAGTCGCGATCGAGCGAAGGCGTCAAAAACAGCTGACCTTCTTCGATGGATGTAATGCCGTGCGCGACCATAATACGCGTCACCAGCCCGGGAATGCCCAGGCCAGCCGAAAGCTCCTTTTCGAGCTCGGGGTTTTGCTGAGCGACCGCCCAGCGATGCGTCGTCTTAAGCGATGACATAGGCGCCCACCCCCGATAGGGGCAGGTCGCCGCGATACCTCTCACGGTTCATAGCGATGAGTCCTCTGTGTATGCCCGCTTCGGCAGGCAGATCTGTTGAACGGATTTATTATACCGTGCAGAGCAGACGCAAATCGCCGCAGCACGCCGCGGTTTCGGTAAACGATGCCGGTAATAGCCTCGAAATATTCGAGCGTTTCTGACGCACGGACGCATGCGAGCGTCTAGCATATCCATTCAAAACGGGTTCACGGGCAAAGGGAGTCACAAGCGCATATGAAGCAATGGGTTGGACTGGGCAAGTTTCTCGCGGGGCACATGCAGGTCATCGTTCCGATTTGCGTGGCACTCGGCGTGCTCTTTCCCCAACAGATTGGCGTACTCAAGCCCATCGTTCCCACCTTGTTTGCCTTTATGACGTTTCAGGGTGCGCTCAGCAACACCTTTCACCAGGTAACCGAGGTGTTCCGCCGTCCGTTGCACCTAGTCTTGGCGCTGCTCGTCTCGGCGGTGCTTATTCCCATCGCGGCGTTTGCCATGGGGTCACTCTTCTTTGGCTCCAACCCCAACCTTGTCTGCGGCATTGTGCTCGAATACAGCGTGCCCGTGGCCGTCACCGCTTTTATGTGGATCAGCATGTTCGGCGGCAACGGCCCGCTCGCGCTCACCATCATCCTGACGTCCTCGGTCATCTCACCTGTGACGATTCCGCTTACGCTCAAGCTCCTGCTGGGCGCCACCGTCTCGATCGACGTGCCGAGCATGATGCAGAACATGACCTTTATGATCGCCATCCCCGCTGTGCTCGGTATTGCCATCAATGAACTCACGCGCGGCTGGGGCCACGAGAAACTCTCTCCCGTGCTCTCGCCCGCCTGCAAGTTCATGATGATGGGCGTCATCGCGTCCAACTCCACCGCTATGAGCGAGTACGTGCTGCACATAAACGCGGTGCGCCTGGAAGTCGCCCTCTTTATTTTGGTCTTCGCCATCAGCGGCTTTGTCGTCGGTTTTCTGGTCGCACGTGCGCTGCATCTGCCATATAGCGAGACGACTACCATGTGCTTTACCTGCGGCATGCGCAACATCTCTTCGGGTGCCGTCATCGCCACGCAGTACTTTCCGGGCGAGGTCGTGTTCCCCGTCATGTGCGGCACGCTGTTTCAGCAGGTGCTGGCCTCGATTATCGGGCATCTCTTTGAGTGCCTAACCTGCGAGGAGCGCACCAAACAGCGCAAGCGGGTCGAAGCCGGCCGCGACGCCATGGCGCGCTAGGCTGTGCGCATTACGCGGGTATTAGTCTTGCTATACGAGCGTTTCCAGATGCGCACGCAGACGCTCAGCATCGATATCGAGCGTCGTCTCGGCATTGACTTGGGCCAAACGATAGCCGACAAAGTAGGGCGAAACCACCCAACGCGGCAGCGCCTTGGCAATGGTCCGACCGCCCAGGTGATAGAAGAACAAGTTGTACGACTCTGCGCGACCACCGTGGTGCTCGTTTAGGATATAGCGCAGAGCTACCTGGATCGCATCGGCAAAGAGATCCGCCTCGGCTTGGTCTCGTGCGTCATCGCTGGCGGCGATTCCCTGCGGGGCTGAAACGTTGATCTCAAAGAACCCCATGATCGGTTCGGCTGAGATATTGACCGAGATTCTCCCCTGTTGCCAGACATTGATGCCTTCGAAATTGGCGGAAGCCAGCGAAGCATAGCCGTCTTCCTGCTCCAAACCCACAATCTGCATGTGCGGATGGACCAGACTGCCGCCCGAAAGTGGGCCCTTGTTCTTGTACATGAGAACGCTGCGATACTGTCGGGAGTCAATCATCCGCTGCCAGCAATCCAGGGCAAACCGCATAACATGATGCAGCTCGTCCGGCGCATAGGTCACCAAGTCGGCGTCGTGGTCGGACGACTCAATCAATACGGTCTGGCGAGTGGCCCGCAAGGTCTTAAACTTATTCTCGAGCCAGATGCAGCCACCGTCGCGCCGGATGATATTGGCGAGTTCCTCGGTATCGCAAAAGGGGCACGCGGTGCCGGGACGACGGTTGTCGTCGGGCTTACCGTTCGCCTGCTGAACGTCAAATACCAGCGCCACGGGTTATACCTCCAGCGGCACGATCTTGGTGCCATGGAGTTCGGAGACGCCCAGTGCCGCCGCCACGGTATCGCGATTGGCCGTGGAAATGCCGCCACCGGGAAGAATGGTCAGGCGGTCGCCCGCATACTCGACAAGACGCGACAGGTGCTCCAGGTTGTCCTCGATCGGCGTTCCGGCAGCACCACCATGCGTCAGGATGCGCGTGATGCCGCAGTCGGCGAGTGTGTCAATGGCATCGAGCTGAGCCTCGAGCGAGAGCTGGTCAAAGGCCATGTGGAAGGTGATATCGATGGCCCCGCGCTTGCACTCCTCGGTCGCGCAGCCCGTAGCCATCACGAGGGCGCCGAGGGTGAGCTCGTCGAGCGCCCAGCCGCCGGCACAGGGCTTGCAGCAGCCAAAGACCAGGCCGTCAACGCCGGCGCTCACGGCAAGACCCAAGTCCATCTCCATCATGCGCAGCTCGTCCTGGTTGTAGTGAAAGTCACCGCCACGCGGGCGAATCATGCACATCACTCGCGCGTCATGCTCGTGAGCATAGCTGACCGTAGTGCTGATAACGCCGGCCGAGGGCGTGGTACCACCGACGGCAAGGTTGTCGCACAACTCGATGCGCTTAGCACCGGCATCGATAGCCGCCGGCACACGCTCAAAGTTCTCGGCACAAAACTCGTACAGCATAGATAGCCCCCAGGAGACATTTCGATTTCCACACGGCATTGTCGCACGTTAAATAGCAACCCGCATGATGGAACAAAACCTTGACAAGGAGTGTCCCAAAGTGCCGGCACATAAGGAACGTCCCCAGGTGCCACCTTGAGCGATGGGTTCTCATTTAAGTACGTCCCCAATGAGTACCCGCAGGGGACAGACAGACCGGACTCCCTATACGACAACTGTTGACATCATATACTATGTGTCATATAGTAGGTGTTACACAGTATACTACGAAAGGAGGTGTGCGGATGGAGGCACAGATGAAGCGCGGCTTCCTCGAGGCCTGCGTGCTCGCGGCCGTCTCGGGCGAGGAATCCTACGGCTATCAGATCGTGAAGGACGTGCCCGCGAGTATGGGGCTCACGGAATCCACGCTCTATCCGTTGCTCAAGCGCCTGGAGAAGGCGGGCTGCATCACCGCGCGCTCCGCCGAGCACAACGGGCGGCTGCGGAGGTACTACCGCATCACGGACGCCGGGCGCGAGCGTATCGCCGAGTTCCTCGCCGAATGGCCATCCGTGCAGGAGATCTACCGTTACGTGGAGGGGGCGCACCATGACGCGCGATGAGTTCTTGAACCGGCTGGGCGAGCTTCTGGCCTGCCTGCCGGCAGATCAGGTAAAGGAAACGCAGGGGTTCTACGCGGAGGCCATCGCCGACCGTATGGAGGACGGCATGACGGAGGCCGAGGCTGTGGCCGCCATGGGCACGCCCGGTGAGGTCGCCGAGGCAACGCTCGACGAACTGCCCGCCGTCCCGCGCGCGATCGCGAGGACCAAGCGCAAGAGCACGGCACTTCTATGGGCGCTCGCCATCGTGGGCTCTCCGGTATGGATTCCGCTGCTGCTCGCGTTCGTCGCCGTTGCCGCTGCAGTCTACATCTGTATTTGGGTTCTTGCGCTCTGCGTGTGGATCGTGGCCGCGGCATTCGGGGGCGCGGGCCTGGTAGGGCTCCTGTTCGCCGTGGACGGCATCATTATCGGGCATGTTCCGTACGTTTTGGCCTCGATGGGAATGGGATTCGCTTCCATCGGTGTGGCGCTCCTCACGGGAGCCGGCGCCTGGACGGCGTCCAAGCAGATCGCGCGCCTCTCTGCCCTTTGGGCGAAGAAAGCCGTTTCGCCCTTCTGGAAAGATCGAGGCAATAAGAGCCGCATGGGCGCTGAAGCGGCGCCGCTCACGGCATAGGAAGGAGTGCAAACATGTCCAGCGTAAAAAGGATTTACCTTGCCGTAGCGGGTGGGCTTGTTGCCACGGGGCTCGTCCTGGCTGCTATCGGATTTGTGGCCTCCGGCTTTAACCTCGCTGTGCTCAACACGCAGATCGACCTGCGCGATGACACCATCATTCTGGGTGGTGTTGAAATAGACGACCCGACAGGGCTTCCACTCATCGAGCAGCTTGCCGAGGTCGGCGAGATCCATATTGGATCTGCAACGACTGGTTCGTCTTCTCCTCGCAAATGATCGAGCTCGTAGCAGCCGTCCCCCCCTTCGGGCGCACCACGACGGGCATGAGCACGCCGCGCTCGGAGCCTTTTTGCGAGACCTTCCGTCACGCTCTTCCTGCGTGGTGAACCGGTCATCGACCGACGAGAGGCTGATGGGAATCTCTCGACTTCGGGCCAATCCCGCTCACCGATCTGGTCTTCCTTCGTGATGCGCACATAAGCGAGCAGACACCGCGCAGAGCTTCAGCGCGGCCGCACTTCCACGTCTATGACGGAGGTGCCCGGCGGCGTCTTGGCGATCCCCTTGTTTGCAGGCGTTAGCGCGTGGGGATCGCCCACTCGGGGGTCGAGGTCGCCGAGGACGGCGGCGAACCTCGCGGTGTCATTCGACATCGCGAGGTTCCCGGACCATGACCACCTGGCCTCATACCGCGGCATAGCCCCAAGGGTGAGGAGCTTCGGCACGTCGATCAGGGCGCCCGCGCAGCGTCGGCCGGTCCGCCGTTCGGCAGAACGGCGGAAGCCCCTAGCCGCCCAGGTAAGCCTTGCGGACGTTGTCGTCGTGCAGGAGCTCTTGGCCGGTACCGGTCATGGTGATCTTGCCGGTCTCGAGCACGTAGCCACGCGTGGCGATCGAGAGCGCCATCTGCGCGTTCTGCTCGACCAGAAGCACCGTGGTGCCGGCCTTGTGCAGGTCCTCGACAATCTGGAAGATCTGCTCAATCAGAATCGGCGCCAGGCCCATGGAAGGCTCGTCAAGCATGAGCAGTTTGGGGTTACTCATAAGGGCGCGGCCCATAACGAGCATCTGCTGCTCGCCACCCGAAAGGGTGCCGGCGACTTGGCGACGGCGCTCCTTCAGGCGAGGGAACTGCTCGTAGACGCGCTCAAGGCCCGGAGCAACCGTGGACTTGGGCTGCGTGTAGGCGCCCATCTCCAGGTTCTCCTCGACCGTCATCTGCAAAAAGGCGCGACGACCCTCGGGCACCTGGGCCAGGCCCTTGCCAACCAGCTTGTCGGCAGGCGTATGGGTAATGTCCTCGCCCATAAACTTGATGGAGCCGGTCTTAGAGCGCAGCAGGCCCGAGACGGTCTTAAGCGTCGTGGACTTGCCAGCACCGTTGGCACCAATCAGGGCCACGATCTCGCCCTCGTTGACGTTAAAGGAGATGTCCTTGATGGCGTGGATGGCGCCGTACCAGACGTTGATGTTGTAGACGGAAAGCATCGGCTCTGCCATTTAGTTCTCCCCCTTATCCTGCTTGCCCAGATACGCCTCAATAACAGCGTCGTTGTTCTGGATCTCCTCGGCCGTGCCCTTGGCGATGACCTTACCAAAGTTGAGCACGCAGATGCCCTCGCAGATGTTCATGACGAGCGACATGTCGTGCTCAATGAGCATGATGGCAATGCCAAAGGTGTCGCGAATCTTGACGATGTTCTCCATGAGCTCCGCGGTCTCGGACGGGTTCATGCCGGCGGCAGGCTCGTCGAGCAGCAGCAACTTGGGGTTGGTGGCAAGCGCGCGGACGATTTCCAGACGACGCTGAGCGCCGTAAGGCAGCGATCCGGCCTGTTCATTTGCCAGGTGCTCCATGTCAAAAATGGACAGTAGCTCCATGGCGCGCTCGTGGGCGGCCTTCTCGTGCTTCCAATACGTCGGCAGGCGCAGCACGCCCTCAAAGCCGGAGTAGCGCTCCTGGTTGTGCAGGCCGACCTTAACGTTGTCCTCCACCGTCATGGTATTGAACAGGCGAATGTTCTGGAAAGTACGGGCGATGCCCATGCGGTTGACCTGATAGACCGACTTGCCCGAGGTGTCCTCACCGTCGAGCAGGATGGTGCCGTGCGTGGGCTGGTACACCTTGGTGAGCAGGTTGAAGACCGTGGTCTTACCGGCACCGTTGGGGCCGATCAGGCCGGCGATCTCAGTCTTGCCGATGGTCAGGCTAAAGTCGTCGACTGCCTTAAGGCCGCCGAATTCAATGCCCAGGTGGATGCACTCGAGCGCCGGGCGCTGGCCCAGATCGCGATCGGGAACGATGGCGCCAGAAGGATACGGGACCATCTTGCCCTTGTTGAACTCAAATTTACTGGGCATCGGCTGCCACCTCCTTCTTGGAAGCAAAACGGTCCTTGACGCGACCGAAGAACGCCTTAAGCTGCGGGTTGTTAGTAAAGACCATGACCAGGATCAGCACGATGGCGTAGATGAGCATGCGGTAGTCCGAGAACTGACGGAGCAGCTCGGGGAGCACCGTAAGCAGTGCGGCCGCGATGACGGAGCCGCGCATATTGCCCAGACCGCCCAAGACCACGAACACCAGAATCAGAATCGACGTGTTGAAGTCGAACTTAGTGGCGGAGAGCTGCGAGAAGTTGCCGCCGAACAGCGCTCCGGCAGCGCCGGCGAGAGCGGCGGAAACCACGAAGGCGATCATGCGGTACTCGGTGACGGAGATACCCACGGACTCGGCAGCGATCTTGTTATCGCGCACAGCCATAATGGCACGGCCGGTACGGCTGCGAACCAGGTTGAGCACGATCACGAGCGCGACCATAACCAGGATGGCACCGGCAAGGAAGGTCGAGTACGTCGACACTCCCGATGCGCCCTGCGCGCCCTTGATGATAGCGGTGCCGTCCTCGAGCAGGTGCAGGTCGTCGATCGTGGAGTTACCCGTGATGTTAAAGATCACATGCAGGCCGCGGGAGTCGACGCCCACGATAAGGCAGGTGACGATCTCTTTGATGATCTCGCCAAAAGCCAGGGTCACGATGGCCAGATAGTCGCCGCTCAGGCGCAGGACCGGGATACCGATCAAGAAGCCCAAGATGGCAGCGGCGATAGCGCCGACCACAATGCTGATGACAAGACGTATTGGGTCGGAGGGAACGGCGCTCTCCAGCGCGACCGCGGTAACGATTCCCGTATAGGCACCGACACTCATAAAGCCCGCGTGGCCCAGCGACAAGTCGCCCGCGATGCCGACGACGAGGTTAAGGGAGATGGCCATGACGATATAGGCCGTGATGGGAACCAGCTGACCGGCGATCATGCGCGGAATCATGTGGTTGGACTGCATAAAGAACACGATGGCGAACGCCACAAGGCACATGGCGTACGTAACAAAGTCGTGACGCGTCTGCTTGTCTTTAAGAAACTTCATAACGCTCACCTACACCTTCTCGGGGACGTACTTGCCCAAGAGGCCGGCAGGCTTGACAAGCAGGACGATGATCAGAACACCAAAGACGATGGAGTTGGCAAGGCTCGTGGAAATGTAGGCCTGCGCCATCGCCTCGATGATGCCGATGAGAATGCCACCGACAAAGGCGCCGGGGATGGAGCCGATACCGCCGAAGACGGCGGCGTCGAAGGCCTTGATGCCAGGCATGGCACCCGTCGTGGGCTGCAGCACCGGCGAGTAGGAGCACAGCAGCACACCGGCGATGGCGGCAAGGGCAGAGCCGATGGCAAACGTCATCGAGATGGTGCGGTTGACGTTGATGCCCATGAGCTGAGCGGCGGCCTTGTCCTCGGACACGGCGCGCATGGCTTTGCCCATCTTGGTCTTACCTGTAAAGAACATCAGGCCGGCCATGATAACCAGACAGGCGACGATGGTGACGAGCGATACGGCGCTCACGTTGAACTTGGCCAAGAACTCCGGCACCGGGAAGGTGACGAGCGAAGTGAAGTTCTTGGGCGTGGCGCCCCACAGAAGCTGCGCGGCATTCTGCAGGAAGTAGGACACGCCGATGGCCGTGATCAAAACGGCCAGCGGGCCTGCTTGGCGCAGCGGCTTATAGGCCAGACCCTCAATGAGAACACCGAGAACCGTGCAGGCCACGCAAGAGAGAATTACAGATGCCCAGCCCGGGAGGCCGAGATACGACGTGGCGCAGAACGAGACATAGGCACCGACCATGATGACGTCGCCGTGAGCGAAGTTCAGCATCTTGGCGATACCGTAGACCATGGTGTAGCCCAACGCGATGATGGCGTAGACGCTGCCCATGGACAGGCCGTTGACCAGGTATTGGATAAAGACCGTCATGTTCCACATCCCCCTTTCGAATAGGTTTCCAGTTGATGTATGAAACAGGGACGTTACACTGTCCCTAGATACCAAGCAAGCAGGGAAGGCCAAAACCTCCCCTGCTTGGGATCAAAACCGCTCTATGTAAGGCGGTCTATTAGGCCTGTACGTACTTGCCATCGGTGATAACGTACGCCGTGGGGTCCTTCTGGACCTGACCCTTATCGTTCCAGGTGAGCTTGCCGGTCAGACCGTCAACGGTAATCTTGAGCATAGCCTTGGGCAGCTTCTCGGCGACCTCGGTCGGGTCGGCGTCGACACCAAGACCGGCCTCCTTGAGGGCCTCGGCCACCGCGTGCACGCCATCGTAGGCGTCGGCGGCAAACTGGTCGGGGGTATCGCCGTACTTATCCTTGTAAGCGTTGACGAAGTCGGCGTTCTTCTCGTCGTCGGCGGAGAACGGGGTCATGAGCAGCAGACCCTCGGCAAGAGAAGTGTCGAAGCCCTCAACGCCCAGGATGCCGTCCATGCCGTCGCAGCCCATCATCTTGACGTCGTAGCCCATGTCCTTGGCGTTCTTGAGCAGGACGGACGCCGGCGTGTAGTAGATCGGCGCAAAGATCATGGTGGCGCCTGCCTGCTTGGCCTTGGTCAGCTGGTTGGTAAAGCTCGTGGCGGAGTCGTCCTTAAAGGTCTCCTCGTCGACAATCTCAAGCTTAGACTTAGCGGCCTGGGCCTTAAAGGAATCTGCGATGCCCGAAGAATAGGCGTCGCCGGAGTTATAGAACAGCACGAACTTCTCGTTCGCATACTTCTCTGCCAGGAACTTGGCAGCGTTGACACCTTGGTTGGGGTCGGTAAAGCAAACCTGGAAGACGCAATCCTTGCCCTTGGTAACGTCCTCGGAGGACGCAGACGGGGTGATCATGAACGTCTCGGGGTCGTTGCCGCACTCGGCGGCAACGGCGACCGACGCACCCGTGGTGGTCGGACCGACGAGGGCCTGCATGCCCCAGTCGAGCAGGGTGTTGAAGGCGTTGACGGCCTTCTCACCGTCAGCCTGGTCGTCCTCGGCCTTGCTGACAAGCGGCAGCTCCTTAGTCGAGAAATCCTTGCAGCCAAGCTCGACAGCCTGTGTAACGGACTTGCCGTAGGACGCGTTGGCGCCGGTCAGCGGGCCGATGGTGCCGATCTTAAACGAAGCGTCGCCCGACGCGGAACCGCTGTCGCCGCCGTTGGAGGAGCAGCCAGCTAGAATGGACATCGCCCCCAGACCTGCTGCGCTCGCGATAACGCTCCTGCGATTCATAACAGGGTTCAATGACTTACCGGTGAGGCTCGACATGCGGCTCTCCTCTCAAATCTCGTCGGGTTTCGGTTACCCGACAGGCCATCCTTCGCCGTGTTCGGCGTTCGCAAAATAGTAGACGCTTTAGTTAGGAAAAGTGGCGAATATTTCAACTTTTCTTTGGATTTGTTCATTTATCCATATTTCTGCGTATTTCTATTTTTTTATGCAGTAATGCCACTTTATTGTGTAAAAGTAATGTTTCCATTCTGTTACAAGCGTTCCCGCTCTTAATAAACATGGTGTCCCCCTTTTCGCTAGCCGCGATGCGGCCGTCTTGCGGTACAGGGCAAACCTTATGGTGCAAACGTTGACAGTTTGTTACGGAAGTTCATTTGTAGCGAGCATGTTTCCAATGTTTCCGCAGCGTTTCGGGGGTGCCGTTTTGTGCGACTCCTGTTGCCTGGCGAGCACGCGCCCTCGGTTCACGCTAGAATGCACTCAACCTTTAAGCGGTTAATCCATCCATAAGATGCACGAAGGAGCTATCTATGAGCGAACCCCTGCGCACCGTGAACGTCGGCCTCATCGGTCTGGGAACCGTCGGCGGCGGCGTGGCCCGTCTGATCAAGAGCCACCACGATGAGTACCTGGCCGCCTACGGCATCGACCTTAAGCTGACCCGCGCCTGCGCGCTTGCCTGGGAGCAGGCCGAAGCCGCCGGTATTGAGCGCGAGGCCTTTACGAGCGACTGGCACGACGTCGTCACCGACCCCGCCGTCGATATCGTCGTCGAGCTCATCGGCGGCGAGCACCCCGCGACCGAAATCTTCACTGCCGCCTTCGAGAACGGCAAGCACGTCGTCTCTGCCAACAAGGCCCTGCTGGGCCGTCATGTCGAGACGCTCGCCGAGAAGGCGCGCGCGTGCGGCGTGCAGATTAAGTGCGAGGCCAGCTGCGGTGGCGGCATCCCCATTGTCAGCACACTCGAGCACGACCTGGTGGGTAACAAGATCCTGACCATCGCCGGCATCCTCAACGGCACCACCAACTACATCCTGTCGCGCATGGACGCCGAGGGCGCCGATTACGCTGACGTGCTCGCCGACGCACAGGCTAAGGGCTATGCCGAGGCCGACCCGTCCGCCGACGTCGACGGCTTCGATGCCGCCAGCAAGACGGCCATCCTCGCCTCCATCGGCTTTGGCACCCGCGTTACCACCGATGATGTGTACCAGCAGGGTATCCGCACCATCGGCGCCGAGGACATCGCCCAGGCCCGCGAGCTCGGCTACACCATCAAACTGCTCGGCATCGCCCGCAACACCGACGCTGGCGTCGACGTTCGCGTGCATCCCACGCTGATCCCCGCAGACCATATGCTCGCCAAGGTCAACGGCGCCATGAACGCCGTCTACGTGGTAGGCGACGCCGTGGGCGAGACCATGTTCTACGGCGCGGGCGCAGGCTCCTTCCCCACCGCGAGCGCCGTCGTGGGCGATATCCTGTCGCTCTCCGAGCAGATCAGCCGCGGCGTGGCTCCGCTGCCCGAGATTGAGCCCTATGGCCACAACCTCACCTTTAAGCCCATGGACGAGCTCCAGACCAAGTACTATGTGCGCCTGAAAGTCGCCGACCGCGTGGGCGCCCTGTCCGAGACGGTCGACATCTTTGCCAAGCACAACATCTCGATCTCGCTCATCAACCAGGTCGAGGACGGCAAATCGGGCGTCAGCGATGCCTGCTCGGTCATCTTCCTGACGCACCGCGCGCTCGAGAAGGACGTCCAAGCTGCCGCCGCCGAGCTTGCCGGCGTCAACTGCGTGGCCGAGGTCGCCAACGTCCTGCGCATCGAGGACGTTGAGGCTTGGACCGAAGGCGTCATGGCGAACTAGTCCAACGCTCGCCTAGCAATACGCGCCTTGAGGGCTCCCGTCCGATGTGGGACGGGAGCCCTTTTGTCACCTGCCCTAAGCACAACGGCAAAGCATATTTGCGCGAGCCGCTCATCGGTAACGCGGGCTACCGTTCACCGATATGCAAACGCGGCCGATTCCGACTACCGCTACGCTGTGCTGCGAATGTCCGCCCGCGATGAGAGGAAGCACCATGTTGCTCGAGGGCAAGAAAGCAATCATCACCGGAGGCACACGCGGTATCGGCTATGCCATCGCCTGCCGTTTTATCGAGGAAGGCGCTGCCGTCACCGTCTTTGGCTCGCGCCAGGAGACTGCCGACACGGCCGTTGAGAAGCTGACAGCCGCCTATCCCGACGCCAAGGTCTGGGGTCGCTCCTGCGATCTCACCTCGCTCGAGGCCGTGACTGAGGCCTTTACGCAGACTGCAGCCGACATGGGCGGCCTGGACACGGTCATCAACAATGCCGGTATCTCCCAGCGTTCACCCCTCTTGGACTACACGGCCGAGGAGTTCGCAAAGGTCATGGACCTTAACGTCGTCGCCGTCTTTAATGGCCACCAGGCTGCCGCCAAGATCATGACCGAGGCCGGCCACGGCGGCACCATCACTACCACAAGCTCGATGGTCGCCAAGTACGGCCAGCCCTCCGGCGTCGGTTACCCCACGTCCAAGTTTGCCGTCAACGGTATGGTCCAGTCGCTCTCGCGCGAGCTCGCTCCCATGGGCATCCGCGTCAACGCCGTCGCCCCCGGCGTGACTAAGACCGACATGGTCGCCAACCTGCCCGAAGAGGTCATCAAGCCCATCATCGCCACCATTCCGCTGGGTCGCATGGGCGAGCCCGAGGATGTCGCCAACGCCTTTGTTTTCCTGGCGAGCGACATGTCCTCCTATGTCACGGGCGCCGTGCTCCCCGTCGACGGAGCCGCCCGCTCCTAAGGAGCCACAAGCTTTGGCTTCAAGCTTCAACATAGCTCAACCAAAAAGGCGCGCCGTCTGAATCAACTGCAGACAGCGCGCCTTCTCCTGTTATGAAAGGGAAACTATGTCCCAGTATTTCGGATCAGAACGGGGCACGGTTTCCCCCAGGACCTCCTTGCGGAAGCTGCATCCCACTCTGAGCGCCCATTCCGGGACACAGCTTCCCAACGGCCCCCGTTTCGGAAACCACATCCCGTTCCGAGCCTTCAAAGCGGGACGCGGCTTCCCCGAGAAAGTATCGACTACTTACCGTCGTCGTCTTCGGCTTCTTCGCGCGCATAGAGCTCCAGCATGCGGCGGCGGTATTCGCGCACGGCAAGCTTGGCGCGCTCCAGGCGACGGCGCTCGCGCGGAGTCAGCTCGGACGGGTCGACCTCGTCTCCATAGGTCTTATCGGCAAGCAGGTGCGCCGCGTCCACGATGCGGGCATCGATGTGGCCGCTCGCTGCCTCGGCGGAAAGACGCTCGGCAATCGTATCGAGCGTAGGCAGGCCCTCGAATACGCGACCATGGCCATGCGAGGTCAGCAGCTCGTGCTCGCGCGCGAGCAAGCTCGCTAGGTCGTGGTGGGCGCGCAAGATGTCGAGCGCATCGGATGGATGCTCGGCAACCTCTGCCACGGCGGCGACCGGTGCGGCATCCACCACGCGGTAGAAGAGCTGCGCGAGCAATGGCATCAAGAACACCGTGATGGCACCGGCGGCAACCATGACCGACGCAATATCTTGCGACAGCGCGCCCGCGTTGACGGCAACGCTCGTAACGGCAACGATGATCGGCAGCGCCGTGGTGCAGTACAGGGCCACGGTAATGCGACCATACGCCGACACATCGCGCGTCGCAGGACAAATGCTCATGGAAATAAGAATGGGCACGGCACGAATAATCAACAACGCCACGATAAAGCCCGCGAGCAAGCCCGGGCGCGACGCCACGGCCGTCAGGTCGATCTTTGCGCCCGACACGGTAAAGAACACCGGAATCAAAAAACCGTAGGCCAGACCGTCGAGCTTGGTCTCGAGCGTATGGTTGCCCTCGGGGATGATATAGCGCAGGACAAAGCCAGCGGCAAAAGAACCCAACACGATGTCGAGATCAAAGACAGCCGAGAATGCCACGAGCGTGACCAGGATGAGCACCGTCAGGCGCACGAAGGTCTGCGACGTGGTATCGGCGCGCTCCTCAACAAATGCAAAGAAGCGGCTGCCGACGCGCTTGGAGCGGCTCGGGACCACGGCCAGCAACACGCAAACCACCGCAAACAAGCCAAGGATAACGAGCGTTTGGATGCCAGTGCGGGCAGACAACAGCACCGACATGGCGAGCACGGGACCGAGCTCGCCCCAAGTGCCATACGCGAGAATCGAGTCGCCCACGCGCGTGCCGGTGAGCGAGCGCTCACGCATGATGGGCACAAGCGTACCGAGCGCCGTCGAAGTGAGGGCAAGCGTCACGGCGATACCGTCGAAATGACTGACTGAGAACCACGGGGTAAAGCGCACGGCAAGCCAGGCGATACCAAACGTGACGACCCACGTCGCCAAGCCGTAGCGCCCCTCGACGCCCGTGATGCTCTTGGGGTCGATCTCAAAGCCGGCAAGCAGGAACAAAAAGGCCAGGCCCAGCTCGGACACAAGCGAGACCTCAGCATCTACATGGATGACGCCGAGCATATGGGGTCCCAGTACCGCGCCGAGCACGAGCAAAAAGACCGTCTCGGGAACGGGTTTTCCGGGAATCGCCGAGGCGATAAAAGGACTCGCAAAGGCCACGAGTGCGATGATGGCGAGCGAAATGAATGCCATGTGATGCCTTTCTCTTGTTTGCGCTTCACTGTAGCACCCTCGCCGTCCTCAACGCGCCGCGAGCTGTCGTATCATAGTGAGGTTTACAAACATGTGGCTCAAGGCGACCGCAGGGCAGACCCCGCAAACCGACCGCTGCCGCATACCGTACAGTACGCCCAACCGATCAGGAAGGCAGGAACCAATGGTCTCTCGTATCTACGTGGAGAAGAAACCCGGGTTCGACGTCGAGGCTCAGCAGCTCAAGGGCGAGCTGACCGAAATCCTCGGCATCAAGGGCATCGAGGCCCTGAGGATTATCAACCGCTACGACGTCGAGGGCATCGACAAGGAGCTTTTCCGGTCCTGCGTGCCGACCGTCTTTAGCGAGCCCCAGGTCGATGTGACCTACGACGAGCTCCCCGCAAGCGATGACGCCGTCTTTGCCGTCGAATTCCTGCCTGGCCAGTTTGACCAGCGCGCCGACTCCGCCAGCGAGTGCGTGCAGCTCATCAGCCAGGGCGAGCGCCCCGCCGTGCGCTCCGCCAAGGTCTATATGATCTCGGGCGCTCTGGACGAGGCCGCCATTGATGCCATCAAGCACTACGTGGTGAACCCCGTCGAGGCGCGTATCGCCTCGCTCGACCTGCCCGAGACGCTGTACATGGAGACCCCCGAGCCCCAGCCCGTCGAGGTGCTCGACGGTTTCCGCGAGCTCGACGAAGCCGGCCTTGCCGCCTTTATTTCCGAGCGCGGCCTTGCCATGGACGAGGCGGACATCGCCTTCTGCCAGCAGTACTTCCGCGATGAGGATCGCGACCCCACCATCACCGAGATCCGCGTGATCGACACCTACTGGTCCGATCACTGCCGCCACACCACCTTCGGCACCGTCCTGGACGACGTGACGATCGACGACGCCGTGGTGCAGCAGGCCTTCGACCGCTACATGGAGATGCGCCACGAACTCGGTCGCGACACCAAGCCCGTCTGCCTCATGGACATGGGCACCATCGGCGCCAAGTACCTCAAGAAGACCGGCGTCATGACCGATGTCGACGAGTCCGAGGAGATCAACGCCTGCACCGTCAAGGTGAAGGTCGATGTCGACGGCGAGGACCAGGACTGGCTGTTGCTCTGTAAGAACGAGACCCACAACCACCCGACCGAGATCGAGCCCTTCGGTGGTGCCGCCACCTGCGTGGGCGGTGCCATCCGCGACCCGCTGTCGGGCCGCAGCTACGTGTACCAGGCCATGCGTGTCACCGGCGCCGGCGACCCCACCGTCCCCGTGTCCGAGACGCTCGAGGGCAAGCTGCCGCAGCGTAAGCTCGTGACCACTGCTGCCGCCGGCTACTCCAGCTACGGCAACCAGATCGGCCTTGCCACCGGTCAGGTCAACGAACTCTATCACCCCGGCTACGTCGCCAAGCGCATGGAGGTCGGCGCCGTCGTGGGCGCCACCCCGGCAAACCACGTGCGTCGCGAGTGCCCCGCCCCCACCGACAAGATCATCCTGTTGGGCGGCCGCACCGGCCGTGACGGCATCGGCGGTGCCACCGGCTCCTCCAAGACCCAGAACACCGAGTCCATCGAGACATCGGGCGCCGAGGTCCAGAAGGGCAACGCCCCGGTCGAGCGCAAGCTGCAGCGCCTGTTCCGCCGCGGCGATGCCTGCCGTCTGATCAAGCGATGCAACGACTTTGGCGCCGGCGGTGTCTCGGTCGCCGTAGGCGAGCTTGCCGACGGCCTGTATGTCGACCTTGATACCGTGACCAAGAAGTACGACGGTCTTGACGGCACCGAGCTCGCCATCTCTGAATCCCAGGAGCGCATGGCCTGCGCCGTCGCCGACGGTGACGTCGAGGAGTTCATGGGCTACGCCGCCGAGGAGAACCTGGAGGCGACCGTTATCGCCGAGGTTACCGCCGAGCCGCGCATGCGCATGGCCTGGAACGGCGTCGCCATCGTCGATCTGTCCCGCGAGTTCCTCAACTCCAACGGTGCGCCCAAGCACCAGGTCGCCCACGTCTGCGCCCGCAGTGTGTGGCAGCCCAGCTGGGCCGGTACCACGCTCGCCGAGCGCATGACCTCGCTCGTCACCGACCTCAACGTCGCTTCCAACAAGGGCCTTTCCGAGCGCTTCGACTCCACCATCGGCGCCGCGACCGTGCTCATGCCCTTTGGCGGCAAGACGCAGCTCACCCCGAGCTCGGCCATGGTTGCCAAGTTCCCCGTGGACGGCGAGACCACCACGGCGAGCGCTATGGCATGGGGCTTCAACCCCTACCTGATGGAGGCCGACCAGTTTGCGGGCGCCTACCTGTCCGTGGTTGAGTCCATCGCCAAGCTCGTGGCTGCCGGCTTTGAGCACAAGCGTGCCTATCTCTCCTTCCAGGAGTACTTCGAGCGTCTGCGCACCGAGGCCGAGCGCTGGGGCAAGCCCATGGCAGCCGTCCTGGGCGCCCTTATGGCCCAAGTCGATCTGGGTGCCGGTGCCATCGGCGGCAAGGACTCTATGAGCGGCTCGTTTGAGGACGAGGCCGGTGAGCTCAACGTTCCGCCGACCCTGATCAGCTTCGCTGTGGCCGTGGGCAAGGCCGCCCGTGCCGTCTCGCCCGAGTTCAAGGGTCTGACGCATCGCGTCGTGCGCATCGCCCCCGCCACCTATGGTGAGGACTACCGCCCCGACGCTCAGCAGCTGCTCGCCGCGTTTGACGCCGTCGAGGCGCTCACCGCCAACGGCGACGCCCTGGCCGTCTCCACGCCCGGCTACGGCTGCGGCGCCGAGAGCCTCTTTAAGATGTGCGTCGGCAACCAGATCGGCATCGAGCTTGCCGAGGACGTGGACGTGGAGAGCCTCTTCACCCCGCTCTACGGCAGCTTTATCGTCGAGCTCGCCGAGGACGCCGAGCTGCCCGAGGTCGCCGACGGCGTTGTCGTCGAGCCCCTGGGTACCACCGTCGAGGGCTATGTCATCGACACCGGCTCCGAAGTCATCGAGCTCGCTGAGCTCCAGGAGGCCTGGGAGAGCGGCATCGAGGGCGTCTTCGCCTACCGCAGCACCGGCGAGACCGCCGAGGTCGAGACCATCGACTTCCGCGCCAAGGATATCCACGTGTACGGCGGCGCCAAGATCGCCCGCCCGCGCGTAATCATCCCCGTGTTCCCCGGCAACAACTGCGAGTACGACAGCGCCCGCGCCTTCCGTGCCGCCGGTGCCGAGGCCGACACCTTCGTGATCAACAACCTCACGCCCGAGGCCGTCGCCGAGAGCACCCACGAGCTCGCCCGCCGCATCCGTGCAAGCCAGATCGTCATGATCCCCGGTGGCTTCTCGGGCGGTGACGAGCCCGATGGCTCCGCCAAGTTCATCACGGCGTTCTTCCGCGCTCCCGAGGTCACCGAGGCAGTCCGCGACCTGCTCAAGGCCCGCGACGGCCTGATGCTGGGCATCTGCAACGGCTTCCAGGCTCTGGTCAAGCTCGGCCTGGTGCCCTACGGCGACATCGTCGACGCCACGCCCGATGCGCCCACGCTGACGTTCAACACCATCGGTCGCCATCAGAGCCGCCTGGTGCGCACCCGCATCTCGTCCAACCTGTCCCCGTGGCTGTCGCAGTGCAGCCTCGACGACCCCTACACCGTCGCCATCAGCCACGGCGAGGGCCGCTTTGTCGCCAACGACGAGGTGCTCGCCCAGCTGATCGCCAACGGCCAGGTCGCCACGCAGTACGTGGGCGAGGACGGCAAGCCGAGCATGGACCTTTCCATCAACCCCAACGGCTCCGCACTTGCCATCGAGGGCATCACGAGCCCCGACGGCCGCGTCCTGGGCAAGATGGGCCATGCCGAGCGTCGCGGCGACAACCTGTACCGCAACGTGCCCGAGCATGTCCCCGGCGACAAGTTCATGCCGATCTTTGAGAGCGGCGTAGCCTACTTCGCTTAAAGCTTTCCCATCGGGTACAATCCCCTCGGGTAACAACACCCGCCACCGGCACACCCGGTGGCGGGTTCTTTTTTGCTTCGCGCATACAGGAAGGACACCATGGAAAGCCGCAAGCCGTATCTCGCCACCCTGCCCGGACTCATCCTGGGCTGCCTTGTTTGTTGCGCGCTCTGGGGGTCGGCCTTTCCCTGCATCAAGATCGGCTACGCACTCTTTGGTATCCCGGCGCACGATAGCGCCTCGCAGCTGCTCTTTGCGGGCTTGCGCTTCACGCTTGCCGGCGCCCTGGTTATCGTTGGGATGAGTGCGGCCCAACGCCGCCCCCTCATTCCGCAGGCTCGCGACATCAAGCCCATCTTTGTCTTGTCGCTCTTCCAGACTATCGGGCAGTACTTCTTTTTCTATCTGGGCCTCTCGCGCGCCAGCGCCATGTCGAGCTCCATCATCGAGGCCAGCGCCAACTTCCTCGCAATCCTCTTTGCCGCCCTGGCATTTCACACCGAGAAGCTCAATACGGCCAAGGTGCTTGGCTGTGCGCTGGGCTTTGCCGGCGTCGCGCTCGTCAACCTCTCGGGCGCAGATGGCACCTTTGGCTTCAGGCTCGATGGCGAGGGCTTTATCCTAGCCTCCACTGTCGCGGGTGCTCTTTCGACCTGCCTGATCGGCATCTTCTCGCGCAAGCACGACGGCGTCTTGCTTGCCGGGTGGCAGTTCTTGGTCGGCGGCCTGGTCCTCACCGCCATCGGCTTTTTGATGGGTGGCGCGCTCTCCCCCACGGCGATTGTCCCCGCCATCGTGCTCATCATCTACATGGCGCTTATCTCCGCGGTCGCCTACTCGCTGTGGTCGCGCCTGCTTGCCGTCAACCCCGTCAGCCGCGTCTCGGTCTTTGGGTTTATGAACCCGGTCTTTGGCGTACTGCTGAGCGCACTGCTGCTTGGCGAGGGCGCCGGCACGAGCCCCGTTACCGTCATCGTTGCCCTGCTCTTGGTCTGCAGCGGCATCATCATCGTCAACAAACCCAAAAAAGCCTAGTGAACTGCCCTTATTTAGCAGAGAGATTCACATACTTTAGTTTAATGGAGTACATCGGTGAGCTGAAGGCCACCACGCACGCAAGCGTGCGCCCCTTTTTCTAGCGTATCTGGACGCCGGCTTTCTTTTTCTCGGCCTTGACGCGGTAGAGCTCCGCATCGGCAGCGCGAAGCAAGTCTTGCCAGGTATCGACACCGTCACCGACCCGTGCGTAGCCGATGGACATCCGCAACAGATACGGCACGTCGGCACGTGCGAGCTCATCGTTGATTGCCGCACACAGGCTTATGATGTCCTGCTCCGCCGTCGCCTTTTGGAGCACCACGAACTCATCGCCGCCATAACGTGCGATAAAGCCGCCAGACGCCGAGCAGACTTCTTTGAGCGCAGCGGATATGACCTGAAGAGCGTGGTCGCCCTCCACATGCCCATAGCGATCGTTAATCTGCTTAAAGCCGTCGGCGTCCATCATAAGCAGATATACATCTTCGGCCTGATCCACATTTGAGAAGAGCGACAGCATATAGGTCTCAAAACGGTTGCGATTGTTAAGTCCAGTCAACGGGTCGGTCGAGATGAGCTGCTCCTGGTAGATGATGTAAAGCAGCAACATGCTAATCATTATGCCGACACAAAGGCCGGGCACCGAGTATACGACCTGAAAGGTACCGCCCACCAGGGCCGGAATGGCGAAAAATGCCAAGGTTCGATAGATGGCCTTCGTCTGCAGGCTCTCGACCCTGCGAGATTGCACAAACGCATGCAGGGACGTATGTATAACGTAACAGTAGCTGACGATGGGCTGGATCATATAGGCAAAGCCGCGACGATACACGCCCTGCGAATCGATATAGAACAGGGCGTGCGTCCAGTAACTGGTAAACGCCAGCACGACCACCAGAGCCGTAGGCAACGCTACAAGCACCACCCTATAGCGCGAGGTCAAAAGACGAGAACCCTGCACCGTCTCGGAATAGATAAACCAAATGAGACACGCGATAGCAAAGAGCGAAAACGAAACCGCGTTGGAAATCCAGTTGGCAGCAATGCCCAACGTGCCGTCCACACCGTCCGAAAGCGTCCAGATCATATCGAATAATATGTACGCGGCAGAGGTGTAGCCAAGCATGCTAAACAATAGCTGCTGGGTGCTCGAGAACAAGGAGCGACGACTTCGCACGGCAAGCCCGATAAGAACAATCATGCATAGCACGAATATCTCAATCTTGAGTGCCTTAACCACTAGCGCCATCCCTTCAATACCCAAGTGGTCAGAATCGCCCAATTCGAATCAGGGCAATAAACACCCCTTTACTCCGCAGGGGTAAAGGGGATAATAGCAGAGCGCCCGAACATCACTGCAAAACAGTTTCTGTTCGGGCGCCCATACGGCGCGAATTGCACACGCCGGCATCATTGATGGGTATCGATTGCTACTCGCCATCGATGTCAGTCGCGACGGCCTCCTCGATGGCCTCGACACCGACAGGCGACAGATCCTCCTTGCCTTGGCAGAACTTCTTGTCGACCCAGCCAGTCAGAATCGGAGCCATGATCGCCGTGATGATAACGGCGGTGGCGATCTGAGCGTACGCGGTGGGCGCAAGCTCGGCGTAACGCGGTGCGACCTCGGCGAGGGCAACCGGTGTGGTCATAGCCGTGCCGGCAATGGTGGAGCAAGCCACAGCGGCCTTGCCATTGCCGCCGCACAGACGCTCGAACGCAAAGGTGATGGGACCGACGACAAACAGCGTGACAAGGCCCAGCAAGATGCCGGAAATACCGCCGGTGATAAAGCTCGACAGGCTCATGGACGCACCGAGCTGAAATCCGATGACGGCAATCGCGGGATTGGCACCGGGAACCAGCAGGTTCTTGATAAACGGGAACAGGTTGCCCAGAACCATGCCAATAACGAGTGGCAAGATGGAGCCGATAATGGTGCCAATGGGAATGTTGGCGAGGCCGGAAACACCGAGGATGATCATCGTGACGGCGGGGCCAGCCGTAAAGAACAGGATACCGACGGCGCCCTGCTCGGACTCATCGCCGAACTCGCCCATGATGCCCGTATAGAGCGCCATGTTGCAAAACGTGATGCCGCCGATGATAGACACGGAGCTCAGACCCAGGAAGTTGTCGTTAAAGAAATATGCCACGCCCAGGCCGAGAGCCACTGCGACGACCAGCTTGGGGATCAGCACGACGATACCGGTCTTGATGGCACCCGGCGTGGACTTAAAGCTGATGCCGGCGCCCACAAACAGCAGGATCGCGGCGACGATGGTATTGGAGCCACCGCGGCAGGCAGCCGTAAAGAAGCCGCCGATCTCAAAAACCTGCGGGCAGAAGGTGTTGAGCAAAAGACCGACGATCATCGGATAGATCATGATGTCGCCCGGGATGCGCGGGACCTTGAATTTCTTTTGCTCGTTGGCGGTCGCTTCCTGTGCCATGAAACCCCCATTTCCGCTGACGGGGTACAAAAGCCCACGTCACGCTTTGCTACAGTAAAGTTTGACCATGGTACCAGAAGAAATAGACCAGCTCGGTGAAAAATTGGATTCGTTGGCCGGGATGCTAAACGTGTCCCGCTCTTATACGAGGCTCAAAACGATATAGAGCACGATGCCCGAAACACAGCACCACAACATCGACTTTGTCCTGATTGCCACCACCACGACGCCGGCAGCCGCAATCCAGGGAACCAAGGCAGGCCAGAGTCCCGCGTCGAACGCCCCGGGGCTCACCAAGTCGTTGGCGACCAGCGCGGCAAAGGCAGCGGGCGGGATATAACCCAGGGCCTCGGTAATGCGGGGCGACAGCGTTCTCCCGCGCAAGGCAAACGCCGGCGCGATGCGAAAGAACGCGATAGCAGCCCACGACGACAGCCACAGAACCAAGAACTCGTTAACGGGCATCGCGGGCACCTCTTCCGTCTAATACAGCATCGCACGCCAGCGCAATGGCAATGCCGACCACGACGCTTGCCGGCACGGCAATATTCGTGAGGCCCAAGAACTTGCATACGGCGACGGACACCGCGCCCGAAACCGCCGCGACAACGTTGCCGCGCGACAGCCGCTGCGAAAAGAGTAGACAGATAAAGAGCGACGTGCAGACGAAACTCGCAATAGCGGTGGGAACATCGACAACGGCACCGACGATGGCACCCATCGTGCACGAAGCGCCCCATGTTGCGATGAGAATCACGTTGAGCACGAAGGACTCGCGCGGGCCCCAATCCTCCCCTTCAACCAACTTGGCAAGCGAGATGCCATATGCCTCCTCGGTAAGTGTCGCGGCAACAGCCAGCGTCTGACGCTTCGAGGCGCCCGCCAGATGGGGTGCGATCGATGCCGAGTAAAGAGCGAAGCGCGAGGAGATGGCGGCGACGCTCGCGATAATCGAAGGTGCCGGTACGCCCGCCAGCCAAAGATTGCAGATCATAAACTGGCCGCTGCCCGTCACAAACGTGCTGCTCAGAGCAAAGACCATCCAGGGCTCCATTCCCGTCTGCCCCATGATCATTCCGCACGGCGCGCCTATTGCAACATAGGTAAGCATCACTGGCCAGACGATTTTAAAGATCCTAAGGACCATGCCACTCCCATTCTGGTAAGTCGTCTGCAGCGCGCCTTGCAACGCAGCAGAAATATCAACCGGTGGCAATAAAGTTCACCTACAATTGCCACCGGATCGAAAGACACAACTTTTTAGGAAGTCATTATGACAGCTATCGATCGAGACCGGGCGCGCGCGGCCTTCAAAAGCTACACCGATGCCTACGACGCCACCAACCCACGCATCGCGCTCAAAATCGAGCATACGTACCACGTGGCCGAGGCATGCGATGCCGTAGCGCGCGAGCAGGGCTGGTCGTCAGAAGATATTGACCTGGCATGGCTTTGCGGCCTGCTGCACGATATGGGCCGCTTTGAGCAGCTGCGACGCTGGGACACCTTTAAGGACGCCGAGAGCATGAGCCATGCAGTGCTGGGCATCGAGGTCCTCTTTGGCGAGAATCCCGCCGATGCACCCGCCGTAATGAGCATCCGCGACTTTATCGATGACCCGGCAGAAGATGAGCTCATCCGAGCGAGCATCGCCTATCACAGCGATTTCCGTCTACCCGCACAGCTCGACGAGCGCACGCGGAGCTTCTGCGACATCGTGCGCGATGGCGACAAGATCGACATTATGCGCACCATCGCCGACAGCACCGTCGACACCGTCCTCAAGGTGGATGAGGACACGTTTCTCGCCAGCCACTTCTCGACACCGGCGCTTACCGCCTTTGACGAGCACCGCTGCGTCGCGCGCGATGAGCGCGATGAGCCCGCCGACTTCTTGGTGGGGCTTATCTGCTTTATGTTTGAGCTCGTCTATCCGGCAAGCCGCGCGCTGGCGCGCGAGCAAGGCGATATCTACCGCCTGCTCGACGCGCCCTTTGGCATTACGCGGCCCTTTACCGACCCCGCCACGCAGGCAACCTGGAGCCGCCTAAAGGACGAGATGCGCGACTGGCTGGCGCGTGCCTAGCGCTCAAACTGGGCCAGCAGCTCCTCGACGACCTCGACGGCATCACCGACAACCTTGTACTGGGCAGCACCAAAGATGGGGGCATCCGGGTCCTCGTTGATGGCGATAATGCACTCCGCCCCACCGATGCCGGCAAGATGCTGGATGGCGCCCGAAACACCGATACTCACGAGAAGCTTGGGCGAGACCGATACACCCGTCTGGCCAATTTGGTGGCGATACTCCAACCAGCCTGCCTCCACAATGGGACGCGTGCAACCAAGCTCGGCACCCAGGGCATCGGCGAGCTTTCGCATCAGGGGCAGATTCTTCTTGGAGCCGATGCCGCGGCCCACCACGACCAGACGCTCGGCATCGGCAATTGAGGCCTGCTGTCCCCACTCCTCGGCGGGAATCGAGATCTCGACGCGGGCCTTAACGTCATCCGCAAGCACTACCTGGGCAATCGTGCCGGAGCGGCTATAGTCAAACTCGGGCGCCTTAAAGATGCCGGGGCGCACCGTTGCCATCTGAGGACGGTGGTTGGGGCAGATAATGGTGGCCATCAGGTTGCCGCCAAACGCCGGGCGCGTCTGCTGCAGCAGACCCGTCTCCGTATCCATAGAAAGCACCGTGCAATCGGCCGTAAGACCCGTCTGCAAGCGCACGGCCACACCGGGCGCCAGCTCGCGACCAAAGGCGGTCGCGCCGTACAGAATGGCCTCGGGCTTGCGCTCGGCTACCAAATCGCAGATCAAGCGAGCGTAGACCTCCGCGTCGTTCTGACGCAGGCGCTCGTCACGACAGACCAGAACTTCGTCCGCACCGGCGCAAATCAGATGCTCCAGGTCCCCGAGTGAGCCCTCGGGGCTCATGCCGACCAGTGCCACCAGACGGCAGCCGCGGGCATCGGCAAGCTCGCGCCCCTTGCCCATGAGCTCGAAGGCCACGGATGCAACGGCATCGTGCTCGTCAGTCTGCACGAAGATCCAGATGTCTCGATATGCGTCAAGGTCTGCCGCGCCGGCGGCCTCGTCGCGCTCAATCGAGATGGCGTTGACGGGGCAGGCGTCGACGCACCCACCGCACAGGATACAGCCGTCGGTTACGCGGGCACAGCGATTGGGGCGCTCACCCTCCACCACAATGCCGCCCGAGGCGCAGGCGCGAACGCAGCGACCGCAGCCGATACAGGCTTCGCTATCGATAATCAGCCCGCTCATCTATGCCATCCCCTCAATAATCTTGGCAAGTTTTACCGCCTGCTCGGACGCCGTTCCCTCGACGGCCTCGCACGTTTGGTCACGGTCGGGCACAAACGAGCGCACGACCTGCGTCGGTGATCCGGCAAGGCCGCAACGCGAGGGATCGGCGTTTACGTCGGCAGCGCTGGCCACACGCACGTCTGCATCCTCGGCCGCGCGAATACCGGCAATACTCGGCATGCGCAGCTGGCCAATCTCCCTGGCAGTCGTCATCGCACACGGCATCTCCAGGTACACCGTCTCCTCGCCGGCATCGCAGCCGTGAACGAGCGCCAGCGAGCCACACGTCGTAAATCCCGCGCTCTGCACACAGCTCACGTCGGTCACGCAGGGGACCCCAAAGGCGCCGGCCAGCTCGGGGCCGATCTGGGCCGTATCGCCGTCCACCGCCATCTTGCCGCAGATGAGCAGGTCAAAGTCCTCATCGAGTGCCTCGATGCCGCATTTGAGGGCATAGGTGGTGGCTAGGGTATCGGCGCCCGCAAAGGCGCGATCGGTCAGCAGCAGCGCGTCGTCGGCACCGCGGGCGATGCAGTCGCGCAGCAGCGATTCGGTCGCGGGGATGCCCATCGACACCACCGTCACACGCACGTCCATGCCAAAGCCGATAAAGTCGTCCTTTAGCGCTAGCGCACATTCGAGGGCACTTGCATCGAAGGGATTAATGACCGCCTGCTTGCCATCACGCACGATAGTATTGGTCTTGGGGTCCATCTTGACCTCGGTGCTTCCGGGCACCGCCTTGACGCACACCACCATATGGAAATCACTCATCTTCACGCGCCCCCTTTCTGGACGAGTTCATCCAAGAGCTTCTCCGTAAACAGGTTGCCGCGACCCAACTGGCCGGCAGGATCGAGCTGGAGTTTGAGGCGCGCCGACTCGACCATGGCCTCGTGGCCGTACATCGTCTCCAAGAAGCCCGCCTTGATCTTGCCGACGCCGTGTTCGGCAGAAACGGCACCGCCCATGGCCGTGACCTCGGAAGCCCACTGGGCAAAGAGCTCTCCACCACGACGGTAGTCTTGCGCATCGCGCGGCAGGATGTTCACATGCAGATGGTTGTTCCCGATGTGTCCCCAGGCAGCAGACTCAAGCCCGCTTTCGGCCAGCGTGCGGCGATAGAGGGCCATGACATCGGCAAGGCGTGCATTGGGCACCGACATATCCGATCCCAGCTTGGTAATGGTGGGGTCGGTGCGGCGACGCTCGTCAATGAGCATGTTGACGCTCTCGGGCACCGCGTGGCGGAAGAACCGCTGGCACTCGCGATCGACTTCGGTGCGGGCGACCCATGTCGCATCGTCGCGGCCGCCCGCAAACTCCAGCACCCATCCAAGGTGGTACAGCTCCTCGGTCGCCTGCGCCTCGTCATCGCAGTCGAGCTCCACGTAGACACAGACCTTTGCCTCGTCGTCGAGCGCCGGCAGCGAGGCAAACGCTGTCGACTGCTCGCGCTGGCGACGCAGGATATCCAGGGCGCCAGCATCGAAATACTCAATAGCGGCGGCATGGGACAGCACGGGACGCACGGAATCGGTAAAGGACACGGCCTTGTCTTCGCTATCGAAAAAGCAACTCACACCCCATACGACCGAAGGTGCCGCCTGCAGGGCGATCTCGAGCTCGGTAATGACGCCGAGCGTGCCGCACGCACCGATAAAAAGATCGATGGCGTCCATATCGTCCGCAACAAAATACCCCGAGGCATTTTTGGTCTTGGGCATGGTGTAGTCAGGAAGATCAAGCTCGAATGTATGACCCTCTGCCGTCACGAGCGACAGGTGGCGGCCCTGGGCAAAAGCCTCGCCGCGCTGAAGCTCAAGCAAATCGCCATCAGCCAGCGCGACGTGGAGTCCCGTGATATGCGGGCGCATGGGGCCGTAAGCGTAGCTGCGGGCGCCGGAGGCGTTGCATGCCGCCATGCCACCCAGACAGGCAGATGCCTCGGTGGGATCGGTGGGAAAGAACTGCTCGGGGGACTCTTGGAACTCCTCGTAGGCCTCAAGCGATACCTGGTCCCAACCAGCGGTCGGCAGTACCTTCTTGCTCAGCTGCTTACGCAGCTCCGAGAGCACAACGCCCGGCTCCACGCGCAGCAGAAATTGGCCTTGTTCATCGCGGCGAAGGCCCAAGTAGCGATTCATACGGGAAGTATTGAGGATATGCCCACCGTGGGGCACGGCACCGGCGGCAAGGCCGGTTCGGGCGCCCTGAACCGTTACCGGGACACGCTCGGCATGGAGCGTTTCCAAAATGGCACGGACCTCGTCTTCCGTTGTCGGAAACGAGATGCTCGATGCTTCGCCCGATGCACGAGATTCATCGCGGCCATACTCTTCGAACTCATCGGTGAAGGGTTTAATGGTTGCAGACACGCGAACTCCCCCTTTAGCTAACTACAGTGTTTGCAGGGAGATGTTACCGCATCGTTTCGTCGACGTGTTCGAGACCGTCTCCATAATTGGCGATTTTTACGTTTGTGCAATTCGGCGAACGGCAAGGCTTCCTCGGCAGACGATGCTTTTGACACATATCGCCCCGCCGTCGCCGACCGCTCGATTGTCGCTCGAAAAAAGTTGAAGTAATTTTTCCACCTTTTACCTGCGGAGATGTCAAACCGTCAAGCATTTGGTCAGAAATTGGTCAAGTAGCGGCTGATACGGTCGGCGTCGACAGCCAAAACCGATAGAAGTTTTGGCCCCAGAAGCAGGGAGGTTCCCATGGCATATTACTGGCCCCAGTACGGCGTCGCCATCGAGGTCGACGACGATCCCTATCTCCTGCCTTTCGACGAAGAGGCGTTCCCCGATACGGCGGTCTACCACGTCACCACCGATGTTATCTGCGACCCCGAGTCGTTCTCGGCGCTCGCCCACCACATCGCGCGCATCCACGACATCGAGCTCCCTCACGACTTTGACGAGCTCATCTACTCGCGCCGCCTGATGCTTCACATGCTCTTTGGAGCGGACCCGTCCACGTTCGCACGTGTCTACACCACCAAGGACGCCGCATGAGTGCGAAGAAGCCGCCCCGCCTCGCAGGACTGGGGCGTCGCAAGAAACTCGTCGTTGTCTGCCTGGCTATCGCCTGCGCCCTCATCGCCGTAGGGCTATACGCCTGGCAGTCGCAGCCCGTGCCCGAAGCGGGCGCCTCAGTCACGACGGCAGAGGGTAAATCGCGACAAGAAATCCAAGATGAGCTCGATGCCATCGTCCGCGACAACATGATGACGATTTCGGTCGCGCCGGTCGCTCAGCTACAGGAGGACGGCAAGCTGCGCGTCAACGTGCAAAACGTCCAAGACAATAAATTTCCCCAGCGATTCCGCGTCATCCAAAACGACGAGACCATGTACGAATCCGGTGTGGTCGAGACCGGCAAGACAATCGAGACGTGCCCCGCCGGCGACATCAAAGAAGGCGAGGCATACATCGAGATCCAGGCACTCGATGCCAAGACCCTCGACAGCCACGGCAATCCGACACGTGTCAAGGTACGGGTTGAGCAAGCCGAGAACTAGCTTTTTCGGCCGACGCGACACCGCACGCAATTCACCAGCATTCGTCCAATCATCGCGGGGACGGCCCGCGGCGAATAGAAAGGAACGACCATGGACATCACCAGGAACATGAACGGAGCCAGAGCGCTCGTCGTGGGCGCAGGGCTCGCGCTCGCGCTCGCAATGGGCGCCGCCCCGACGCCAGCTCTGGCAGCCGGGCGCGTTGGAACCACGAAAGTAATGGTCAGGACCGAGATCGACAACGTAGAGTTCAAAGTTCCGACGGTTATTCCCTTCGTCGCCAAGGCCGACGGCACGCTTCAGGGCCCCTCAGAAGACGCGACCACCATCGACAATCATTCGGCCTACGGCATCCATGTCACCAACATGAAGATCGACGCCATGAACACCTGGACCATTGCCGCCGACGCCAAGGCCGGAACCGCGCAGAATTCCATCGACTTTAAGGTCGGCCCCGACGGCGCACTCCAGAACGCCAGCGCCGCAATGCAGGAGACGGGCCTCGATCTTTCCAAGAATGCAGCCTTCGACATGGGCTACCAGGGCATTGCCGGCGGCACGGACAAAATTAAGCTCAAGACAAGCGGAAACGTCGCCCGCGTCACGCGCGACATCTTCCGCGTAACCGGCGAAGGCGATCAGGTTGCAACGATCACCTGGACGGTCGAGCCCGGTGCGCACACGGCATAAGGCCGTCGCCCTGGCCGCCGTCAGTATCCTAGCGTTTGGGCCAGCCATGGCCTTTGCCCAGCAAGAACAGGCGCAGGCCGCCACGCAAGTGACGGTCGACCTCTCGGAGCTCGACCGCGGCAACTGCAAGGAACCGTTGGCACAGACAGACGACAGACGATGGCTCTTGGCAGCAGGCGCCACGGCAGCAGGTGCGGGAACCGCCGGCCTCGGTCTGCACATCAAACGCAGCCAGAAACGAAACACGGACAGGCCGCACTAAATTAGCTAAGGAGACCCCATGGCATCGAAGAACCTTTTGCCCGTCGTCGCACTCTGCGGCGCGCTCGCAACCGGAACGCCTGTCGCCGCTTGGGCGACTCCCGTCATGGCAGACTCCTTACCAGCAGCCCTAAGCTCCGCACCAAATCCGTCGAGCGCCATTGCGTGCAAGCGTTTTTCGTTCGCACAGGCCGCAATCTCAACCTCGGGATGCCTTCGTCGTAATACGGACGGCTCGATAGTCGTGGATATCAATCGTTCGAACAAGGCAAACGGCTCCCAGGCGGGGTGCGCCGTCTGCACATGGCGCTCGATTGTGCTCGATGCAGATGGCGATCCGTGCGATTTGGGGTTGCGCATCGATATCGCTTCGGTCGATGACTCGGCGAACGGAGCGAAGGTCGCCTTCGACGGTGCGTTTTTCGAGAAAGGAGGCGGTATATGTCTGGGCTGCGCCGCCGCGAATGCAGACGATGTGCAGCCCACCCTCTCATTCACGGCATCGCTGCGGCTGACCAAGGCGGGCACCGATGCCATCGCGGCGGGAGAAGCATCCCTGCTGTTCTACGCCGCCAGTACCGAAGACACAGACATTCATTTCGAGAAGCCGGCCGGATCGCTCAGCCTTACGCACGGGACGGAGGCAGGCCCTATTGAAATCGATGCCCACGCGCAAAGCAGGCAACGCATTCTTGCCGACCCGGCGCTTCTCGAGATGGAGTGGAACGGATCCGGAGCCGTCGGGATTGTCCCCTCCGCGCTTGACGCCAAGACGCTCCCCTCAAACGACGAACCCATCAACGCAACCATACAAGAAGAGAGCACGGACAAAGAAGCAGGTGCGGGCGACACGCCGTCGCCGACAAACAGCGTCCCAGCTTCTTTCGAAGCACCGAATGAGCCCGCTACCGGTCCAAACGATCCCGAGCTCGCGGACAGTCTGGGGCTTGCTGATCCTCAGGAGATCGATGAAGGTAACTGCTGCGTGCTTGCCGCCCTCGACCACACAGAGGTCATCGATGCTGCAAACATCGAAGTTGCCGCCGCCAATCAGCCCGTCCGCAAGTCGGCCATCATCGCATTTCCCGAATCCATCGAAGTCGTCTATTTGCCATCGGGCGAGGTCGTGGCCCCAACGCTGCTCACCTTGTTGGGCGCCAAGAATACTCGAAACGAAATTAAAAAGGTCACGGTTGTCGACTCTGCAACCACCGCTAAACTGCGTCTATACGCCGTTACCCCAGACGGAGGCAAGACCTTGGAATTCGATGGCGACACACTTCTAGCCTGGCGACGTCTGGACATTATGCAAGACGTCTCGTATCAGATCGAACTCGAAGGGTTTGATCGTGCCCGCGATGCCAATATTATCGCCGCGGCTATTGAATCCCCGCAGCGGCTTATGACACTGCGCTTTGACTACTACCCCTATGTCCCGACAACCACCTGAGGCTTAAATGCTGCGCATCATTCCTAATACCACTTATATAACGTATTAGATGAGTCGCGATGTGCCTCGCATTTCGTTCTGCTACGATTGCCACGTTGGCATCAATACAGGAGGGCTCATGCCGGGCTTGGGAACAATCATCAACGTTGCGCTTTTAGTTGCGGGCGGTCTTTTGGGATTAGCGGGCGGCCGCTTCATTACACCGCGCATCCAAGACACGCTCATGAAAGCATCGGGGCTGTGCGTCCTGTTTATCGGCCTGGGCGGCACCATGCAAAAGATGCTCATCATCGATGGAAAGGCGCTAGCGACCACCGGTACCACCATGCTCATCGTCTCATTTGCGCTCGGTTCGCTCATCGGCGAGGCCATCAACTTGGAGGCCGCCATCGAGAACCTTGGCGAATGGCTCAAGCGCAAGACTGGCAGTGAGGGCGATAACGAATTTACCAACGCTTTTGTCTCGACTTCACTCACCGTGTGCATCGGCGCCATGGCCATTGTGGGATCGATCCAGGACGGCCTGCTCGGCGACTGGTCAACGCTTGCCCTCAAGGGCGCACTGGACTGCATCATCGTCTGCACCATGACGGCCTCGCTTGGCCGCGGCTGCATCTTCTCCGCCCTGCCCGTTGCCGTGTTCCAGGGGACGATCACGTTGTTTGCCGGCGCGCTCTCCCCCATCATGACCACAGCAGCCCTCAACAGCCTTTCGCTCGTAGGCTCCATGCTCATCTTCTGCGTCGGCGTCAACCTCATCCGTCCTCAGACCTTCCGCACGGCCAATATGCTTCCCTCCGTCGTCATCGCCGTCATATACGCCCTCCTGTTCTAAATCTATCAACGCAGCGGTATCTCGAACATCTGTTTGATGCTGTGCTATGATATGAGGTCACCGTAGCTGCGTTCGAGAGGAGGAGCGGTGGCCGACCAGGACATCAAGATGCTCATCGAGCGCATTATGGCCGAGGCCCGGACCCATCAGTCCGCCCGCTTCTCAAACGAAACCTACGCAGACGAGCCGATTCTCAAAACCGGCCGACAGATGCAGAATTTCCTCCCCGACCAGTACCGTAAAATGCGCGAGATATCGCGCTGGCAGGATGACCCCAAGGGCGGTGCGGGCCGCTGGCTTTCGGAAGCCGAGCTTTTTTACCGCCAGGGCCTGCTGATGGCCGACTTTGAGGACGACTGTCCCTACAACGGCACCTTTAAGTCGTACTTTCCCACCTACAACGCCATGAGCGACCGGCAACTGCGCGGCTACTTTACCTGGCGTGCCCAAGTGCGCCGCGGAACCGTCGAGGAAACGTCTACGTCCTTTGCCTTTCTGTATCTCTATGAGCTGATCTGCGGCATTGGCGTAGATAATCCACTCGATGGTTTTAACAAGATCAAGGCTTTTTGGGATGTCTATCGCGCCTTCGAGCCCGGCATCGACCGGTTTGCGCGCGTGTGGCTGCAAGATTACGCCGTGTTCCACGGGCTCGACCCCAAGCTGCTTCGCGACTCTAAAACCGTCATGTTCGATAACGCCCTTATCGAACTGCGGCGCGCGGCACGAGACCTTGTACCGGCACCGTCCGGCCAGACCCCTAAGCGTCGCAAAACCTCCGAGCCCACGCTCCCCCTTCCGCCCGATGAGGTGCGCGAGGAGCGACTCATGGCCGCCATCAACGCCCTCTCCACGTACAACCTAAGTAGCTCGCGGCTCGACCGCAGCCATCACCGCGATCTGCGCCACGTGGCGTGCGCCGTGTATGTCCGCATGGCGCGCTACTATGACACGCACCGAAAGACCGGCATCGTGGCAAGTTTATTTGGGGAGGAGACGGCAATGCCCTACACCATGTTTGCCTCGGCCGTATTCTTTGCGCCCGAGCGCCACGAGGACTGCGAATACCGTCTGGACCCCATCCATATCTACCGTTGCCAAAACGGTTTTTGGGAATGCATGCGGATTCACGGCAGCAGACAAAAGAGCAGCAAACTTGGCGAGATGATGCGCGCCTGCGACCAACGCCTGCGCCTGGCGCTGGACCCTGCCCATCCCCTTAAGGAAGAAAAGGTCCCCAAATATCTGGCCAATATTATCGATGACGAGATTGTGGCATGGCTTTCGTGGGACGCCGCACACCAGCCCGTCAAGATCGATATCGATTTGAGCCAGCTGGGGCATATTCGGAGCGCCGCCGCACAAACGCGCGAGGCGCTTTTGATTGACGAGGAACGCGAGGACGGCGCGTCCGCAGAAGCCGAGGCAGCGGACTCAGGGCAACCGGAAGCCGAGCCCGTAGCCGACGCGATGGTCGAGGCGGTCGCGGCGGCTGCAGGGCAGGACGAGTCCGACGAGCCGACCATATCCACCGAACAGTTTGGTGTCGTGGCACCGCTTCTCGCGCCGACGCCCGCGTTCGCAGCTGCTACGCCCGCTGACGCCACAAACGAACTCGCGCCCGCCGCAGACGCCTATCTCCGCGCGCTGCTCGAGCACAACGCAGTACAGGCGGAATCGGCGGTAGTGCAATCGGAGCAGAGCGAGGACATGCTCGTCGATACCATCAACGAGGCGCTCTTTGACCTGGTGGGCGACACCGTAATTGAATTTAGCGCAGCAGGGCCGCAGATTATCGAGGACTACGAAGCAGACGTGAGAGGATACCTAGACCATGAGTGATACCGCATCCGCAGCACCTCGCGTGCCCAAGCGCGTCGCTGCCGTCATTCTCAACTCGCTCAAGGGCGGCGTGGTCCCGCGCATCGGCCTTCCTTACATCACCGTAGGGCGCGAGGTCGAGATCCGCGCCCTGCTCACCGATCTGAGTCTCATCGCCGACGGTGGCGCGAGCTTCCGCTTTCTGGTCGGTCGTTACGGCGCCGGCAAGAGCTTTTTGCTCCAGACTATCCGCACGCACGCCATGGGCGAGGGATTCGTCGTCGCTGATGCCGACCTGTCGCCCGAGCGCCGCCTGCAGGGCGGTCAGGGACAGGGCCTTGCCACCTACCGCGAGCTCATCCGCAATATATCGACCAAGACGCGCCCCGAGGGCGGTGCGCTCAACCTTATTCTGGATCGCTGGGTCGCCTCGTGTGCCGACGTCGACGAGTCGGTCGTCAATGCCCAACTGGCCCCGCTCGAGGAGATGGTCCACGGCTTCGACTTCACCCGCATGCTCCGCCGCTATCGCATGGCCGCATCCGGGGGCGACGAAGAGGCCATGAGCCGCGTGACCAAATGGATCCGCGGCGAATACCGCACCAAGAGCGAGGCACGCGCCGAGCTGGGCTCCTCGACCATCATCAGCGATGACGACTGGTACGACTACGTTAAGCTCATTGCGCGCTTTTTGGTCTGCAGCGGCTACAAGGGCATGCTGGTGCTCATCGACGAACTCGTGAATCTGTATAAGATTCCCAATGCCATCACGCGCCAGTACAACTACGAGAAGATCCTGACCATGTACAACGACACACTTCAGGGCAAGGCACAGTACCTGGGCATGATCATGGGCGGCACGCCAACCTCCATCGAAGACCGCCGCCGCGGCGTGTTCTCCTACGAGGCTCTGCGCAGCCGACTCGCTCAGGGTCGCTTTGCGCGCGAGGACCTTAAGGACATGCTCGCGCCCATCATCCGCCTGCAGCCGCTCACCTACGAGGAGCTACTGGTGCTCATCGAAAAACTCATGCAAATTCACGCCGGCTACTTTGGCTGGACGCCCACGCTTGCCGAAAACGACTTGGTGGACTTTCTCAAGATTGAGTTCGGCCGCGTGGGAACCGATACGCACTTGACGCCGCGTGAGGTTATCCGTGACTTTATCGAGCTGCTCGATATCCTGTGTCAGAACCCCGATGCAAATGTGGCCGAGCTGCTGCAAAGCGTCGGCGGCGACGCGCTGGCGCCGGCAGCCGCAACAGGCGACACCGGCACCGCAGGCGGCGACCGCAACTTCGCCGAGTTCACCATCTAACCTACCAAAAAGGGACAGGTTTATTTTGGCAGGTTTTATCTGGGCAAACGTTGAAGCAGTAATGCAGCAAGCCGTTGCCAGCCGCGTTGAGAGATTCGTTGTTGAAAGGAGGCCCCGTGAACGCCTTTGACCGCTACGCCCCGTTTATCCAAGACTTCATCTACTCCCACGATTGGGAGAGCCTACGCTCTATCCAGGTTGCAGCAGCTGATGCCATCTTTAACACGCAAGATAATGTGCTCCTGACGGCATCCACGGCTTCCGGCAAAACCGAGGCAGCCTTCTTTCCCATCCTGACCGAGTTTTGGGAGAACCCGCCCGCAAGCGTGGGCGCCCTCTACATTGGCCCCCTCAAGGCGCTCATCAACGACCAATTCGTCCGCCTCAACGACCTGTGCGAAGAAGCCGATATCCCCGTCTGGCACTGGCATGGCGATGTCTCGCAATCACACAAGGCCAAACTCATCAAAAAACCGAGCGGCATCCTACAGATTACGCCCGAGTCGCTCGAGGCGCTCCTGATCCATAAGCACATGGCGATCCCGCGCATGTTTTGCGACCTGCGCTATGTGGTTATCGACGAAGTCCATTCGCTCATGCGCGGCGACCGCGGCGGGCAGACGCTCTGTCTTATCGAGCGCCTCTCGCGCATGGCAGGCGTGCAGCCCCGCCGCATTGGCCTTTCGGCCACCATCGGCGACCCCGAGCGCACGGGCGCCTTTCTCTCGCAGGGAACGGGGCGCGACTGCGTTATCCCCCGCTTTGAGGAACCGCGCCGCGTGTGGCGCATCTCCATGGAGCACTTCTACAACTCGGGCCCCCAGGCTCAGCAACGAGGATTCGTAGGCACAGGTCCACAAGAAGCCGAGGTGCTTGCTTGCGAGCGTATTGAGACGGCGGCGCCCGCGGCGCTGCCCGCATCCGGACAAGACATGTGCCACAGCGGACGGCTTACACAGGAAGAACACCGTCAACGTCGTGAGCAGGCGCGGGGCAAGGCCGCTCCCAAAGACCGTCGCACTTCCTCGGCCCCCGAGGGCGAAGTCGACATCCCACGAGCGACCGAGCAGGCGCTTCTCAACCCCACCGACACGGCGCCCGACAACGCCGACCCCGGCATGGGCTATATCTTTGAGCATACGCGCGGCCGCAAATGCCTGGTCTTTGCCAACTCGCGCGAGGAGGCAGAGGCCGTGTGCTCCATGCTGCGCAGCTACTGCGAGAGCCGGCACGAGCCCGACCGTTTTCTCATCCATCACGGCAATCTTTCGGCATCGCTACGCGAGACGGCCGAGGAGCTCATGCGCGACGAGGAGCAGACGCAGACAACCGTCACCACCTCTACGTTGGAGCTCGGTATCGATATCGGCCGCCTGGAGCGCGCCTTCCAGATTGACGCGCCGTTTACCGTCAGCTCCTTTTTGCAGCGAATGGGGCGCACAGGCCGTCGCGATCTTCCGCCCGAGATGTGGTTTGTCATGCGCGAGGAAGAGCCCGAGCCGCGCACGATGATGCCCGAAACCATTCCCTGGAAGCTCCTGCAGGGTATCGCGCTCGTACAACTCTATCGCGAGGAAAAGTGGGTCGAGCCACCCGAGCTCGATCGTCTCCCCTACAGCCTGCTCTATCACCAGACTATGTCGACCCTCGCCAGCACCGGCGAGCTCACGCCGGCCGAACTTGCCCAGCGCGTGCTCACGCTCAGCTATTTCCACCGTGTCTCGGCAGACGATTACCGTGTGCTGCTACGTCACCTCATTAAGATCGACCATATCCAGGTCACCGAAGGTGGCGGGCTCATCGTGGGTCTCGCGGGCGAGCGCATCATCAACAACTTTAAGTTCTACGCCGTGTTCCAGGAAAACGAGGAGTTTACCGTCCGGAGCGAATCGGCTGAGCTGGGCACGATCGTTAATCCGCCCCCGCCCGGTGAGCGCATCGCCATCGCCGGACACTGCTGGATTGTCGAGGAAGTGGACTGGAAGCGCCACACTGTCTTTGCCACGCAGGTCAAGGGCCGGGTGCCGGCCTACTTTGGCGACTGCCCCGGCGACATTAACACGCATGTGCTCGAGCGCATGCGCCAAGCGCTCACTGAGCACGCAGTATATCCGTACCTTATGGGTAACGCACGGGCTCGCTTGGCGCAGGCTCGTCATACCGCCGAGATTTCGGGCGCGGGAACCAAGCCGCTCATTAACCTGGGCGGCGATACCTGGGTGCTCTTCCCCTGGCTGGGCAGCTACGCCTTTTTGGCGCTCGAGCGCATGCTCAAGATTAAATGTGCCGCGGAGCTGGGCCTTCGCGGGCTCGATCCGTCACGCCCGTACTTTATGCAGTTTAAGATGAAGGCCGATGAGGAGACGTTCTTTGAGGTGCTCGCCGCCGAGGCCGAGAAGGACTTCGATCCCATCGAGCTCGTCTATCCTGGCGAGGTGCCTTACTTTGACCGCTACGACGAGTTTGTTCCCGAAGAGCTCGTGCGCAAGGGCTTTGCCGAAGGCGTGCTCGACATCGAGGGTATGAAGCAGCGCGTTCTCGGCTGGCGCGACCACGCCTAAGACCAGTCTTTTTTGGGACGGGGAGACTTACTTGTCGTGAAGGACGGTGCCGAGGAAGTCGGTGTCGAAGGGCACGGCTTCGGCAAAGGCGTAGTCGCCGTCGCTGGCGATGAGCAGGTAGTTTTCCTCGCCGCTGAACTTCGCATCGCCACATGGGACCACCCAGGCGTGGACGAATACCTCGAGTGCCGCGGCAGCGCAGTCGCGAAGGAACGTCACATCGCTCCCCTCGTTTGCGCTCACGATATTGGCCACGTAGATACCCCCGGGGTTCAGGCTGCCCCGCACCAGGCGCAGCGCCTCAACGGTCGCCAGCTCGCGCACGGGCTCGGCACCGCCAAAGCAATCGCTCACGACCACGTCGTAGCGACGATGGCCCACGCTCGTCACACCCAAATACGAGCGAGCCTCAGCGGTTATCACCCGCAGGCGATCGCCCGCCGCGCGCTCCAGCTCGTCTAGGTAGAACCAGCGGCGCGCCAGGCGCGTAATCTCGGCATCGTACTCAATGACGTCCATGCGCAAGCTCTCGTGCGACATCAGCGCGAACTTGGGATAGGCAAACCCACCGCCGCCCAGCATAAGCATACGGTCGATGCCGTGACCATAAGCGTCGCGCATCGCATCCTCGGACTCAAACACGTCGTCAAACGCACGATAGTACGCAAAGACGGGCTCCGCCCAACGCTCACCAACGTAGCTTGCGCTTTGGTAGACGCCGCCTTGCACCAACACGCGGACTTCGTCGCCGCCCTCATCGTGCACGTGTTTCACACGCGCCAACCCATTGCGGGTTCGCGCAACCTGCAGACAGGAAGCACGAACAGCGACGGCGGCCGCACCAAGCGCCGCGGCTCCCAGAGCAACACCGGCAACGACGCCAGCAGAAACACTCGGCCTGTTCATCTAGAGCTCCTTTTGCAGATAGAGTCCGTGGTCATAAAAACCCAAATGGCGATAGTACTCGCGCGTACCGATCGCGCTTATCACGTTGATGTGCGTATAGCCCGCGTCCCGAGCAATATGGCACGCACGCTCCACCAACGACCGACCCAGTCCATGGTGCTGGGCCGCCTGGCCTTGGTCGCCCACGCGTGCCGCCATGCCATACACGTGCACCTCGCGAATCATCGCCTCGTTCGGCGTCGTCGGCAACTCGTCCGCATGCGCGGCAACAAAAGTACGATCGGGCAGCGACAGGCGCAAAAAGCCCGCGATCTTGCCCTGCGGCGTCACCCACTGCAAAAAGCGCTCGTGCGTCACCGGAGTCTCGTACGCGACCTCATCAAGGGTCAGCTCATCCAGGTCGGCACCCGCCGTGCTGATCTCGCGATAGCGGATCTCGCGCACCGTCGCGCCTTCCCCACGAGCCGCCAGGCGGTTCTCAACGAGCTGACGCAGGTTGGGCTTCTTGTTGCCCACCATGATGTCGTCGGAGCTAAAGTCGCGAATCATGCGACTAATGCGACAGAACGCCGGCGTCACCACGATGTCATCGGCCAGCACATCGAGCAGCTCATCCTCGGTATAGGGGCGCCACTCGCCACGCTCGTAACAGCCCACCAGGCGCGAACCCTCGATGAGCGCACACGGGTAGACCTTGACCTCGTCGGGCATAAAGGCGCCCTCGGTCATAAAGCGCTCGTAGTCGCGCTTGTCACCCTCGGGCGTGGCGCCCAGCAAGTTGAGCATAAAATGCGCATGGATTTTAAAGCCAAACAGGCGCGCAAGCGAAAACGCGCGCTCGATCTGCGCCACCGAAATGCGACGCTCGTTGATATCGAGCAGATGCTGGTCGAGGCTCTGGATGCCCATCTGGATCTTGGTACAGCCCAGACGACGGATGAGCGTGAGCGCCTGCGGCGTTACAGCATCGGGGCGCGTCTCGATAACGAGTCCCACCACGCGATGCTTCGCCGTCTCGTTGATGCGTTGCTGCTGCTCAAGCTCCTCCATCGTTGCCGCCTGCCACTCGGCGACCTCGCCCCACGGCGTGCCGGGGCCGTACAGACAACGCACCGCGCGGTTATAGCCGCCCACGGCAGCATCCACACGCCCCTGCTCGTCGGCAACGCCGGCAGCGAGCTTGGCCTCGTCTGTCGCAATGTCGGCAGCCCGATAGCGCTCGCGGCGCTCTGTTACCACCGGCGGCAGGGCATCGGCGGGAGCATCATCGAGCAGGCGCCCTGCCTCGGCACGGCTGATGCCCGGACGCGCCAACATGGGGTTTGCCGCCACGCCGGCGACGGCATCGTCATTGAGCGCACGGAAGAGCTCCGACATAAACCATGCCTGATACCCTTGCGGATAGTCGCTCCAGGTACCACCGAGCACGATGAGCTCTATCTTGTCGGTCGCATGCCCCATCTGCGAAAGCGCGGTCAGACGAGCGCTCACCTGCAGATACGGATCGAAGCAGTTTTGCTCCGCACGGGCACACGCCGGCTCAGCGTGCAGATAGCTCTTGGGCATGCGCAGATCGTTGGGACAAAATAGGCAATCGCCCGAGCATGGCCAGGGCTTGGTGATGACGGTAATGGTCGCCACGCCCGAAGCCGTGCGGCGCGGCTTCATGCGCAGCACCTGCAGCAGTTGGCGTTCCAGATCGGAATCGACATTCCACGCAGCCCACCGAGCCGGCTCCTCACGTTTAACCCGCTGGTAGAACGGCAGCAGACGGCGCTTGGCCAAATCACGTTTGTCGGCACCCTCACGGCGCGCCTCGGCATGTATCAGTTTGACGAGCGCTTTGTCATCCACGGTCTCGCCGCGACGCAGAGCCTCGAGTATGTTCAAGATAATCTGTTCCATGCCCCCATTGTAAAGGCAAAGGCGCCGGAGCCGATCTCGGCTTCGGCGCCTTCATCAAACAGCACGTCTAAGCATCTATGCTTGCGGACCAGCCCGCAGCCATCACTCCGGATCAAACGACATGTCGCCCGAACCGACCTCAAAACGATACGTGGCAGACTTGTCACCGTTATCGAATTCAAGATTCAAAATGGTCTCGCCGTCATAGCCAAGCGGAAGGAAATCGCTCTCGAAGTCGCCGCTGCCCAAGGTGAGGCTCGCCTTAAAGCCCGTCGAGTTCGGAACCGTCATCTCCACATCGCCCGAGCCCACACTCACGTCCATCGACTTCGCGGGGGCCTGGTAAAGCTCGAACGTCACATCACCCGAACCGACCTCAGCGCTGAGCGCATCAGTCACGCTGCCCGTAAACTCTACATCTCCCGCACCCAGGAAAAGATCGAAACCATCACAGATGACACCGGCAATCTGCAGATCGCCCGAGCCCACGTGCGCGTTGACTCCCTTCAGATGTTCGGCAACACGGCGCGGCAGCTCGACCGTAACTGAGCGATCGATTGCCTTACCGTCATCACTTCCAAACTGGGAAACCTTGAGCGTCGAGTCCTCGACGGATGCGATGTTTTGCGTCGCGGCCTTGGAGGCATCCATACCCTCGGCAACGCGCCCCCGCTCGATAACGCGAGTCTTGTTGCCATCAACAACCTTGACGTCCACCGAAGCCGCATTGATATCGAAATCGAGGTAGCGGAACTCATCGGCATCAAAAGTCGTGCTCGAAAGCTGCTGAGGCCGAGCGGAATAGTTGCCGCCATCCAAAAGATCGTCGTCGTCAAGCGCATCGTCCATACCAGACAAGCCGGATACAACATCGTCGAGATTCCACGGACCATCAAAATGAATCAATGTCCGCGAAATGCCAAAGACAAGCCCAATGATGAGCACAAACGCTCCGATGCCAACGCCCAAGCGTACCTTGGATTCATGTGAAAGCTTCATCATTCATCACCCTCTTTGGCAATCGGCTCAGCGGTAGTCGCGGTAGCCACGTCAGCATCAACCGAAGCGGAAACATTCTGAGCCCTAGCTGTCACCGGCGCCGGACCAACCTGGATATCCCCACGCGCCCAATCGCCATCGAGCGCACGTGCCACCCAGTGATAGATGGGGATCGTAAAGAAAATCAGCGCGGCAAAGGGGCCGGCACCAAACGGGAACATCAGCAAAAAGAACAGCAGCCAACACACAGCCCAATACGGGAACGACTGGAACGGGCCCTTCACCGGAGTCGAGCCAACCGCACCGCCACTCGTCGCCTGCGCCGTAGCGGCATTGGCGGCCTGCGCGCTCCAACTTGCCGCTTGCGCCGCCTTGGCGGCGGCATCACTCGCCTGTGTTGCCGCCTCGGTAGCACGTGCCGCTGCCTCATGGGTACGGGCGCGCTCCGCTGCCTCGGCCTCGCGCTGACGGGCGCGGTCCTCGTTCTCAAACTCGATATCGTCCTCGATCTCATCGCTCGGATTAAGGAGCTCGTCCAAACTCACGCCATAGAGTTTTGCGAGCGAGATCAGGTTCTCGGTATCGGGCGAGCTCTCCGCACGCTCCCATTTACTGACCGCCTGGCGCGACAGCCCCAGCTTTCGCGCCAGCCCTTCTTGGCTAAAACCCTTGCTGCGACGAAGGTCGGCGAGCCGCTGCGCAGTTTCTACATTCATGGTTCCTCCTATGCGATGCCAGCCGTGCCGCCGGACCGTTTTTGTTCTTAAGGCGCCTTGCACAGTTAAAAATCTATCCGCCACCGCCAAAAGCATGCCACCTATTCTAGTGAGATTTTTGACAACCGGCGGTTGCGGGCATATATGAGCTGCGGAAATGTGTCCAAACAAAGCAATGACCCGCAGCTCGGTTGTCCCCGTTGCGGCGTTAACGGTAGTATGGTCGTACTGTTTATTCCGCACCGCCAACGGAGGGAGTTCCGCGCCGTGAACCGCGATTTCGCCTCATCGCTCATTCAGCTCAACAATACGTTCTATCGCGAGCACTCCGCCTCCTTCTCCGATACGCGCCAGGCACCGTGGCCCGGCTGGGTACGCACCATGGACATAGCGCTCGAGCAGCTCGACGTCGCCACGATCGAGCATCCCGTCCGCGTCTTCGATCTTGCCTGCGGCAACATGCGATTCGAGAACTTTGCCGCCGGCGGCGCACTTTCCGCCAAGGGCGTCGACGGCGCAAACCCCTCGGCAGATGCCAGTTGCCCGTTTGAGTTCTATGGTGTTGACTCGTGTCAGGATTTGGCTATCGATGCGCACGGTCACGCCCTGCGCATTCCCAACCTGCACTTCCAGGAACTCGACGTACTCGATGCCCTCATGAAGCTCAACCCCGCCGAGACACCCGACGTGCTTTTCGACGCCCCGCTCGCCGACATCTCGGTCTGCTTTGGCTTTATGCACCACGTGCCGTCGTGCGAGTACCGCGTACGCGTGCTCGACGCCCTGGTGCGCCAGACGCGCCCAGGCGGCATCATCGCCATCAGCTTTTGGGAGTTTATGAACGACGAGCGCATGGCGCGCAAGGCCGTTCGCGCCGAAGCCCGCGCCGAGCTCACCCCGCCGTTTGAAAGTTACGATTCCGCGCAGTTTGAAGCCGGCGACCACCTCATTGGCTGGCAAAACGACCGCCACGCCTACCGCTATTGCCATCACTTTGACGATCAGCAGATCACCGACCTGGTGCGCGGCGTGCGCACATTCTACAAGAGCGGCGAGGTCCCCGTGCGCGAGCTTGAGCGCTTCCATGCCGATGGTCGCAGCGGCGAGCTCAACCGTTACGTGATTCTCAAGCGCCTGTAGGCATCGGCGACTTGCCGCCGAGCCGCACCGCAACTTTCGGGCAAGCTATGCCCCACCCTTTTCAACCCATTGATGGAACGCGCTGCCATGCGTTCCATACTCATGATCAAGGAGCCTCATGGGAGCCGTCCACGTTCGCACGCCTAAGAACTTTGTGCTCGAGGAGCGCCTGGAGCGCTACGCCGATGCGATTGAGACGAACCCCGAGGCCTATGCCGGAGATTGGCGCGAGGCTTGCGCGCCAGTTGGCAGCAAGCCCTTCGAACACCTTCACCTGGATCTTGGCTGTGGCAAAGGCACCTATCTGGTTGAGCAAGCTCGCCGTGAGCCCGACACGCTCTTTATCGGTATGGACCAGGAGCCCATCTGCATCGCCTATGCCGCACAGAAAATCTGCGAGCAGGGGCTGTCCAACGCACTCGTCCTGCCCCGAGGCGCCGCATCGCTGCCGCAGCTGTTTGCCGCAGGCGAGCTCGATGCCATTACCATTAACTTTCCCACGCCGCAGCCCAAGGCCAAGTACGCCAAAAAACGACTCGTCCATGTCGACCATCTGATGCTCTACCGCCCGCTCTTTTCAGCCGGCGCCACCGTCACACTGCGAACCGACAGTAAGCCATTGCGCGACTACGCCCTGGGGCAGTTTGCCGCGGCCGGCTACGACACGCTTTGGGTAAGCGACGACGTCCGCCGCGACCATCCCGAGCATCCCGAGACCGAGTACGAATGCCGCACGCGCGAGATGGGTGCCGTCGTCTATGGCATTTGCGCCACACCCGGCGCGCAGCCCAGCAATGAACAGCTCGCGGCGGGCCGCGCGCAGGAGCAAAGCCTTGCCTGCTACCTGCCCGAAAACCTCGATGAGCTCACCTATGTACCTCTGGGCATGGAAGAGGCCGTCGAGAACTTTAGAAACCGCGCCCGCAAAGGCAAGAAGCGCTTGCCGCAAGAGTCCTAGGGGCTTCTGATGGTCGCGGCGTCGGCAAACAAGCGCAAATTGGCGCCAGCGAACGGCCCTCAAACCTAAGTGAGTAGACTTTTTTGCAATAGCCAGGCACAGCCCGCATAGCGAAACATAAAACCGCAGGTAGAACCCTTGCGCAAAAGTCATGTGCTCGCAATATCGCAAAAAGTCTACTCACTTGGCTAGCGACTACACTAAACGGCTGGGCAGAACGCCCATTTCCTGCATTTTCTTGCCTGCGAACGCATCGATGCGACGCTACGCCATAATAGTTGGCGGACAATCGCGAGAGAAAGCAAACACATGGCACAGACCACGACAGATATCGCCGCCAGCACCGTCTCCGGTGCCGGAGCCGCCAGCTCATTCTCGGGCGGCACGGGAACCGAAGCCGAATTCGGCTCACTCGGTGCGCTCTCCCCCACCTGGTGGGAGCCCGAGGACGGCAGCGAGCCCGAACCGTGGCTCACGCCCGACCAGGCCTTCGAGCGCTTCTTTGAATGGACGAGCGATCGCGGTATTGAGCTGTGGGACCACCAGGAAGAGGCCCTCATGGATCTAGCCGCTGGCGATCACGTCATTCTGGGCACGCCGACCGGATCGGGCAAGTCGCTTGTCGCGCTGGGCATGCTCTTTATGGGCATGGCACAGAGCAAACGCTGCTATTACACGGCCCCCATCAAGGCTCTGGTCAGCGAGAAGTTTTTCGACCTTGTGCAGGTGCTCGGCCGCGATAACGTCGGTATGATCACCGGCGACACGCATATCAACACCAAGGCACCCGTCATCTGCTGTACGGCAGAAATCCTCGCCAACGACGCACTACGCGAGGGCGAAGATGCCGATGTTGGCTGCGTCGCCATGGACGAGTTCCACTACTTTGCCGACCCCGATCGCGGTTGGGCCTGGCAGGTGCCGCTGCTCACCCTGCCTCACACGCAATTCATGCTCATGAGCGCCACGCTCGGCGATGTCACTGCCATCGCCGCCTCACTCGAGGAGCACACCGGCGCTGCTTGCGACTTGGTCGTCGACGCCCCGCGTCCTGTTCCGCTGAGTTACGACTATGTGACGACCTCCCTCGAGGGCACGGTCGAGCTCGCCATACGCCGCGGCGAGGCCCCGCTCTATATCGTGCACTTTAGCCAGGATGCCGCCCTTGCGACGGCACAGTCGCTCGCCAATTTTGGCATCGCTAGTAAGGAGCAGCGCGAGGCCATTAAGGAAGCTGCCAAAGGCACGAGCTTCTCGACGGCTTTTGGCAAGATTCTCAAGCGCCTGCTTGGATGCGGCGTCGGCGTGCATCATGCTGGCATGTTGCCGCGCTATCGCCTGCTGGTCGAGCGCTTGGCGCAGCAGGGCCTGCTGCCCGTCATCTGCGGCACCGATACGCTCGGCGTCGGTATCAACGTGCCCATCCACACCGTGGTGCTCACCGCGCTCACCAAGTTCGACGGCTACAAGATGCGTCGTCTGCGCGCCCGCGAGTTCCATCAGATTGCCGGTCGCGCCGGCCGCTCGGGCTTCGATACCGAGGGCATGGTGATTGCCGAGGCACCCGAGCACGAAATCGAGAACGCCAAGCTCATGGCCAAGGCGGGCGACGACCCCAAAAAACTCCGCAAGATTAAAAAGAAGAAGGCCCCCGAGGGCTTTGTCACCTGGAACAAGCAAACCTTTGAGCGCCTGATCGAGACGCAGCCCGAGACACTCAAGCCGCGCCTGCGCATCACGCACTCCATGGTGATTAGCGTGGTCGAGCAGGGCGGCGATGCCCGAACCCGCGTACACGACCTCATCGAGACGAGTCTGCAGACCCCTGAGGAAAAGGCAAAGCTCGAGGTTCGTGCCGACGAGATCTTCGCCACGCTCATCGATTCCGGCGTCGTCGTTCGCACCGAAGTGCCGCCCGCACCCGACGCTCCGGCTGACGCCGCGCCGGACATCGACTACGCGCTGACGGTCGACCTGCCCGAGGACTTTGCGCTCGACCAGCCGCTCTCGCCGTTTTTGCTTGCCGCGCTGGAGCTGCTCGATCCCGAGAGCGAGACCTATACCATGGACCTGATCTCGATGGTCGAGGCAACGCTCGAGGATCCCAAGCAGGTGCTGCGCGCTCAGGAGCGCGCAGCGCGCGACCGCGCGATGGCCGAAATGAAGGCTGACGGCGTCGAATATGAGGAACGCCTGGAGCGCATCCAGGATGTCACCTACGAAAAACCGCTCGAGGACTTGCTCGACGCCGCCTTCGACAAGTACTGCCAGGAAGTGCCCTGGGCAAACGACTACCAGCTCTCTCCCAAAAGCGTCCTGCGCGATATGCTGGAAAGCGCGAGCGATTTTAAGGGTTACATTCAAAAGCTCGGCATCGCCCGCTCCGAGGGCATTTTGCTGCGTTACCTGGCAGAGGCCTACCGTTCGCTCGACCGCACCGTGCCCATCGAGAAGCGCGACGAGCGTCTGCGCGACATTATCTCGTGGCTCGGCTTTGTGGTGCGCTCGGTGGACTCGAGCCTGGTGGACGAGTGGGAGAACGCCGGCAACCCGGCAGCCCTCGATGCTGCGCCGCCGCAGGGCATCGACGAGGTCGTGGCGGACCGCCGCGGCTGCACGCTGTTGGTGCGCAACGCGCTCTTCCGCCGCGTGACCCTTGCCGCCCGCGAGCACGTTCGCGACCTGGGCGAGCTCGACGACGACTGGGGCATGAGCGAGATCCGCTGGCAAAAAGCACTCGACGCTTACCACGAGCAGCACGAGGAAATCCTCACCGACGGAGATGCCCGCAGCGCCGCGATGTTTTCCATCGACGAGTCCGACGAGAAGACCGCGCACGTATGGCACGTGCACCAGATCTTTGCTGACGAGGATGGCGACCACGATTTTGGCATCATGGGCGATGTCGATCTGGACGCCACGCAAGACGGCGGCGAGGTCATCTTCAAGAACTACCGTGTCGGCTTTATCGAGAACCTGCTCGAGGACTAGCCGGGCGCAATGGGACGAAACAAAGCGGGGCCGCTGGCAACATCGCCAGCGGCCCCGCTTTTTGCGCGATACGCTATCCCCTACTCGGCATCCTCGACCTCATACGAATCCGCCTCGGCTGGCGCATCGTTTGTCTCCGGCGCAGCCTCGCGCGCCTCGTCAAACGCCGCCTTCATGGTCTTGTTGCCCCACGTGAGCTTGCGAATGGTAAGATCGTCGGCCTTCTTGTTGGCTAGGCGCAGATTGTTCTCGGAGGACAGCAACGCCTCCTTGGTTTTCTGCAGATGGCTAATCGTCTTGTCGATCTCATCGATTGCCGTTTGGAACTTGCGGCTCGCGATCTCGTAGTTGCGGCCGAAATCGTTCTTGAACTTCTCCATCTTGGCTTCGAAGTTCGTGACGTCGATATTCTGCTGTTTGTACTCCGCTAGCTCCTGTTTATAGCGCAATGAACCCATGGCAGCGTTGCGAAGAAGTGTAATCATGGGAATGAAAAACTGCGGGCGAATCACGTACATCTTCTCGTAGCGATAGCTCACGTCCACGATTCCCGCGTTATAGAACTCGCTCTCGGGCTCGAGCAGCGTGCAGAGCACCGCGTACTCACAGCCTTTCTGGCGACGATCGTGATCGAGTTTCTTAAAGAAGTCCTCGTTTTTATGCTTGGTCGCGGTCTCGTCGTTCTCGTTTTTCATCTCGAACATAATCGAAATGACCTCGTTGCCGCTCGCGTCGCACTCACGGAAAATGAAGTCTCCCTTGGTGCCCTCGGATGCATCGTTATCTTTCTCGAAGTACGCATTGGGAAACGCGGTCATGCGCAGACGGTTAAACTCGGTCTCGCAGTGCTGCTCGAGCGACTCGCCCACCATCTTGGTGGACAGGCGAACCTTCATGTCCTTAAGGCGCTCAATCTCTTCATCCTTGTAGCGAATCAGGTCATCGCTCGCGCGCTTGGCCTGCGCAAGCTCGAGCTCGTGTGCCGCCTTGGCTTGCTCCTCGCGAGAATCGCGCACCGCCAGCTCGCTCGTCAGTTTGGCACGTGCCTCATCGCGCTCTCGCTCCGCCGCGGCGACCGCCTCTGACAGGTTCATTTTTGCCATCAGTTCCTGCTCGCGCAGCTGGGCACGCAGGCCCTCGGCCTCTTGCTCGGACTGAGCCTTTGCGGCGGAAAACTTCTCTTGCACCTTCGCGCGATAGTCAGTAAGCGCGCGCTCGGCCTCGCTGCGAGCGGCATCGAGCTCACGCTGCGACTCTGCCGCGGCAGCGGCAAGCGCCATCTCCTGGGCCTTGTCCGCCGCGGCGATCCTGGCCTGCAGCTCGGCAATCTGAGCGTCGCGCGCGGACAGGTCGTTTTGAGCAGCATTGCGTGCCGCCGCCTCGGCAAGCCTGGCTTCATCATCTTTGCGCTCCAACTGCGCACGTAAATTGTCGATCTCGCGCTGAAGCTCGGCATTCTCCTTTTGAGCATCGGAACGGGCCTCAACCGCCGCGCGCTGACTTGCACTCTCGCGCTCTGCGGCAGCGCCTTCGAGCTTGGCGCGCAGCTCGGCAAGCTCAGCGTCGCGCTTGGCAACCTCTTGTGCCAGCTGCTGAGCTGCAGCGTTCTTCTGCTCGACAAGCTGAGCGTCGCGCTGAGACTCTGCCTTTTGCAAAGCAGCCGTCGAGCGCGAGCGCTCAAGCTCCAGTGCCTGCTCGCCCTCGCGCTGGACCGCCTTCACGCGCTCATCCAGGTCGCGCGAGAACTCGGCATCGCGTACTTGCTTGACGATATCCGCATAGCCAGACGCATCGACCTTAAACACTTCGCCGCAATGTGGGCACTTGATCTCGTTCATAGCAGCTCCTCGATGGACGCAAATTTCAACCGCCTACACTCTACCGCGCCGCACGGACAAAAAAGGCGCCGCTGCCATAATGGCAACGGCGCCAGAGCCACCACAAAGGTGCCTGTCCCCTTTGTGGTGGCTCTGGCGCCCTATAACCCAAAGAAGCTAAGAATCTGATCGCGGCTTACGGGCTTGTACTCGTTGGCATCGAGACCGACATCGTAGCGAAAGATAGGGCGTTCGCGATCGCGGTTGCGCACGTTGGTGCGGTCTCCCCTGCTGTGGATATGCCCGTGCAGCATGATGGCGCCACGCGCCTTGCCGTTCCAGCTGAGCATGGGGTAATGGCTCAAAACCAGGCGATGGCCCTTGGCATAGCCAGGAGCAATCTCCAGGTAATCGCGCACGTCTTCCCAAATCTGCGGTACGTCGGGATCTTCCCAGTCGCTGTCATGGTTACCACGGATGAGCGTCACATTCTGGCATTCGATACGCTCGCGCAGGCGCACCGCCTCCGCCAAGGGCAAACGATAGGTAAAGTCACCCAGAATATAGAGACGGTCATCCGCAGCCACGCACTCATTGATGGCACCGATGACCTTGCGGTTCATCTCATCGACCGAATCAAACGGCCGATCCATATCGTGCAAGATATTCGTATCGCCCAGGTGCAGGTCGGCGGTAAACCACATCATCGTCTATGCCCTCATTTCGCAACGCGTCAAACTCGTGCTAAGTATACAGACACAGCGATGCGGCGGTTAGTCAAAGAGCCCGCCGAACAGACCGCGGCGGCGCTTGTCTTGCTTTTTCGAAGCGTCGCCCTGAGTTTTCTTACCCTGCCGTTTTCTACGGTCCTGCTCCAACTCATCGTCATCGAGCAGCATATCCCACTCAAACGGATCGTCTGTCAGATCGAACAGGTCGTCGTCATCAAACATGACCGCCTCCATTGCCGACTAGCGAGCATCCACCACATAGAGCCCAACGCGCACCTGATGCCACGGGCTGCGCTCGGGGGCAACCTGTTGCACGAGGGCCTCAAATACGTCTTCGTGGCCGTAATACATCATCAAGGACAGCGGGCCGACCTCGTTTCCCGGAACATAGCCAAGCTTGGTGTTGCCGTAATAGATCGCAACCGCCTCGGGGTCATGGGGATTATCGCGCTCGGCACACAGCGTCAGCTTATCGCCCACTTTAAGATCGCCCAAGACCAAGGCGCCATCGGCATACTGAAATCCTGCAATATGAAACGACAAAAGAACACGTGAAGGCTCGTACATGGCAACTCCTCTAACGGCTGGATAAACCAGCGTTTAACCTTACAGAGAAGTCTACGAACTCGCGCGGACACAAATTCGCCCCACCCGCGCCTTTTCGACCGTTTGTCGCTATGCCATCTGATTCTAATGCACAAACATGCGCACGAACTTGTGCTTCCAGCTTGCATAAGGGGCATAGCGGAATGGCACGTCCAGCCATGTTGCTTTGTTCACGATGCTCTTCTTGTGGCTAAACGTATCGAAGCTCTCGCGGCCATGGTACTGGCCCATACCGCTCGCACCCATGCCGCCAAAGCCCATATGGCTCGTAGCCAAGTGCATGATCGTGTCGTTGACGCAGCCACCACCAAAGGGCACGCAGCGCACAAAGCGCTGCTGAGCCGCACGGTCCTGGCTAAAGATATACAGGGCCAGCGGCGTCGGACGATCCGTAACAAACGTCTCGGCCTCGTCTAAGCTCTCAAACGTCAGCACCGGCAAGATGGGACCGAAGATCTCCTCCTGCATCACGGCGTCATCGAGGGTCACACCGTCCAAAATCGTCGGCTCAATCTTGAGCGAAGCCTCGCGTGCGGCACCCCCAAGCACGACCTTATCGGGATCAATCAACCCGCGCACGCGCGCAAAATGCTTGGCGTTGACGATATGCCCGTAGTCCTCGTTATCGAGCGGATGTTCACCAAACATACGGCGGGCCTCTTCCTTGATAAGGCCCAGCAGCTCGTCGTGCACGCGCGCATCGACCAGCAGGTAGTCGGGCGCCACGCAGGTCTGCCCTACGTTGAGCCATTTACCAAAGGCGATACGCCGTGCCGCGACCTTCAAGTTTGCCGTCGCATCAACGATGCAGGGGCTCTTGCCGCCCAGCTCAAGCGTCACGGGCGTGAGGTTTTTGCTCGCGCGCTCCATGACGAGCTTGCCGACCGGAACGCTACCGGTAAAGAAGATCTTGTCCCAGCACTCGTCGAGCAGCGCTTCGTTTTCGGCGCGGCCGCCCTCGACAACCGTCACCAGACGCGGATCAAACGCCTCTTCACAGATCCGCTTGAGCACCGCGCTTGATGCCGGAGCATAGGCGCTCGGCTTGATGACCACGGTATTGCCCGCGGCAAGGGCGCCGGCAAGCGGCTCGAGCGTTAGCAAAAACGGGTAGTTCCAGGGCGCCATAATGAGCGTGACGCCATAGGGCACGGCTTGCGTTTTGCACACACTCACGGCGTTGGCGAGGTCACACGGACGCAGGCGCGGACGACTCCATC
>CATWKM010000006.1:0-60697 GCA_958351385.1 uncultured Collinsella sp.
GCGGCATTGAGCACGCACGGCATGGTGCCACCCGTCTTGCCGGCGCGTTCGGCCAGCGCCAGACAGCGGAAGGTATCCATGTCGGCAGCATCAAACGTGAGCTGCCCCAGCTCGCGGAAATCGATACGAGGCGCCGGGGTATCCCAACGCTCGGGATACGAGAACGCGAACTGGATGGGAATACGCATGTCGGATGCACCGAGATGCGCCATCACGGAGCCGTCGGCGAACTCGACCATAGAGTGAATCTTGGACTGACGCTGCACGACCACGTTAATGAAATTGAGGTCGCAGTTAAACAGATGCATGGCCTCAATGCGCTCCAGGCCCTTGTTCATGAGGGTGGCGGAGTCAATGGTGATCTTGGCACCCATGGCCCACGTGGGATGCGCGAGGGCATCGGCACGCGTCACGCGATCGAGCTCGTCGCGCGTGCAGCCAAAGAACGGACCGCCCGAGCAGGTGAGCCAAATACAATGAGCCTCGCGCGGGTTCTCCCCCAGATAGCACTGGTAAATGGCGGAGTGCTCAGAGTCGACTGGAATAAGCTGGCCCGGTTGCGCCAACGGCATAAGCAAGTCGCCACCGACGACGAGGGACTCCTTGTTGGCAAGGGCAAGGCGCTTATTCGAGGTCAAGGCCGCATGGCTCGCCTCGAGACCGGCGGCGCCCACAATAGCGACAAGCACGCAGTCGACATCGTCGCGACGCGCGAGCTCGCAAACCGCCTGCGCGCCAACGCCGAGCTTCGTTCCCTCGGGCAACTCCTGCAGCACGGCGTCATCGCCATGATCGACATCGGCCACGGCAACCGCCGGAACCGAGAACTCGCGGGCAGCGGCAACGAGCTCGGAGGTACTGGAGTTAACGGACAGCGCCGTCACCTGCAGGCGATCGGCATGCTGGCGGCACACATCGAGCGCCTGGGTGCCGATAGAGCCCGTACAACCCAGGATGGCAACGCGAAGGCGTCCATCAGGGCCATACGTCGTCTGGAAGGACATTACAGCACGCCTCCGATCATCAGCAACAGCTGCGCGGTGATGCAACCGAAGATAAGCGAATCGCTACGATCGAGCATGCCGCCGTGGCCCGGGATAAGGTTGCCGGAATCCTTGACGCCCACACCGCGCTTGATGCGCGACTCGATAAGGTCGCCGATAACGCCCAGAATGGACACGACCACGCCGCACAGCAGCGCATAGGGCAGGCTGAGCTTGTAGAAGTGCGTCGCCCACAGGATGAGCCAAATCAAAACCGAGCCCAGGATGCCGCCGACAAACCCCTCCCAGCTCTTTTTGGGAGAAATCTTGGGAACCATCTTGTGCTTGCCGATACGGCTGCCCACGATGTAGGCAAACGAATCGGAGACCCAAAGGGACGCGCAAACGCCCACTGAAAGCAGGGCGCCGGCAAAACCGGGCACGGCATCGCGCAGCAGCACGATAGCCGACAGCATAAAGCCAGTGTAGATGGGACCCATGAGCGTCACGGCCACATCAGAGATGCGGGTACGCGGCGACCAGACATACCAAATGCCCACAGCGAGCATCAAGGCAAAAAGCAGGGCATTCAGCAACATCGAATCGCCCAACGCTGACAGCGGAAAGAGTACGGCGGCAGCGATACCCATGCGCTCGTTAGCCATCTTGCCATCGAGCCTTGTCATACGGAAAAACTCATAGCAGCACAGACCGCTCATGACGGAAACAAAGATGGCCGTGGGCACGATACCCAAAACCAGGCACAGGATAAAGACAACGGCGTAGACGATACCGGCGGCGGCACGGGTAATAAAGCCCGCCAGCCACGAACCGGTGCCGCTCTTCGCTGCAGGCGCTCCCGCAGTGGCAGCTTTGCGCGCAGGCGTCTTGGGAGCAGATGCCTTGGGACGATCGGACACGATTAAGCCTCCTCGGTCTTGCTCAGTCCACCAAACCTACGGTCACGGCCCTGATAGGCCAAAATAGCGTCGACAAGGCCCCAACGATCAAAGTCGGGCCAATAGGTATCGGTGACGTAGAATTCGGAATAAGCCACCTGCCACAGCAGATAGTTCGAAAGGCGCAGCTCACCAGAGGTGCGAATCACAAGCTCAGGATCGGGAAGGCCGGCAGTATAGAGGTGGGAAGCCACCATGTCGTCGTCAATTGCGGCAGGATCGATCTTACCGGCGGCAGCGTCGAGTGCAATCTGACGGACAGCGCGGGTAATCTCGGCACGCGCGCCGTAGTTGACGGCAAGCGCCAGCGTCATACCGGTGTGATCGGCGCACTCGGCAAGACCGCGTTCAAAAACGTCGCGGGTCTTCTTGGGCAGCGCGGAAATGTCGCCCAAAAAGACAACACGCACATTTTCGCGCTTAAGAAGCGGCAGCTCGTCGATAAACGTCTTGGCAAACAGATGCATCAAGACGTTGACCTCATGCTGCGGACGGTTCCAGTTTTCGGTAGAAAACGCATAGGCAGAAAGCACGTCGACGCCCAGGCGCACGCAGGCGGTAATGATCTCGCGCAGCGAGAGGATACCTGCCTTATGACCCTCGGTGCGTGCAAGACCGCGCGACCTGGCCCAACGACCGTTGCCGTCCATGATGCACGAGATATGGTGCGGAATGTTATTGAGGTCAAGGTCGGAAAAACCGACGCCCGCAGGGGCGTCGGCAAAGTACTCGACCAGTTTATGCTCGTCGTATTGCACCTTAGATCTCCATGACCTCGGCTTCTTTTTCCTTCAGAAGCTCCTCGACCTTGGCGACATACTCATCGGTGTGCTTCTGGACCTTGGCCTGCTCGCGACGGACATCGTCCTCGGTGAGCTCCTCATCGCGCTCAAGCTTATTGTTGAAGTCGCGACGGATGTTACGGATAGACACCTTGGCCTGCTCGGCGTACTCGCGGCACTCCTTGACGAGTTCGCGACGGCGCTCCTCAGTGGGCGCCGGGAACGGCAGACGAACGACGGTGCCATCAGAGTTGGGGGTAATACCCAGATCGGAAGCGCCGATGGCCTTGACGATAGCATTGATGAGCGCCTTGTCCCACGGCTCGATGAGCAGCATGTGGGCCTCGGGGGTCTTGACGGCGGCAACCTGCGTGACCGGCGTGGGGACACCGTAATAATCAACGGTGATGTCGGACAGAATGTTGGCATTGGCGCGGCCGGTACGAACCTTGGAGAAGTTATGCTTGAGGGACTCGAGCGACTTGTCCATATGGGCGGTGATGTTCTCTGCCATGCTTAATCCTCCTGATAGACGAGCGTGCCGACGGGCTCACCCGAAAGCGCGCGCTTGACGGTGTCCTCGCCATCGATGTTGAGGACCAAAATCGGCATACGGTTATCCTGGCACAGAGCCGTAGCCGTGGAATCCATAACCTGCAGGCCGCGAACGAGAACCTCGTGATAGGTAATCTTGTCAAAACGGACGGCATCGGCGCACTTGACGGGATCCTTGTCGTAGATGCCGTCAACCTTGGTGGCTTTAATCAGAATCTCGGCGCCGATCTCGCACGCACGAAGAGCCGCGGCGGTGTCGGTCGTAAAGTACGGATTGCCCGAACCGGCGGCAAAAATAACGACGTTGCCCTTGGAAAGGTGGTTGATGGCGCGACGGCGAATATAGGGCTCGCAGATCTCGTTCATCTGGATAGCGCTCATCACGCGGCAGGGAACATCGTTATGCTCGAAGGCATCCTGCAGAGCGAGCGCGTTCATAACGGTTGCCAGCATGCCCATGTAGTCGGCCTGAGCACGCTCCATGCCACCGGCAGCGCCGGCCATGCCGCGGAAAATATTGCCGCCGCCGACAACGACGCCGACCTCATGGCCAACGGCGAGCAGCTCCTTGACCTGCTTGGCAAGATGGTCGGTAACCTTGGGGTCGATGCCATATTGGCCGTCGCCCATCAGTGCTTCGCCGGAAAGCTTAAGAAGCACGCGTTTATATCGGATGTCGGACAAAGCGATCCTCCTTTAATTAGACTCTCAATATGATATCAAAGGCTCTGATAAGAGCCATGAAAAAGCAGGCTGTGAGTAAAACCCACAGCCTGCTCATTACCAGCTACAAGAGCTTATTTACTCGCCACGGACCAGACGGTCGAAGGCAACGACGGTGATGGTGTCGCCGAGCTCCTTGGAGACCTGCTCAGCGTACTTCTTGATGGTGAGGGAGCTGTCCTTGATGAACTCCTGCTCGGTGAGCACGGACTGCTTGTAGAACTTCTCCAGACGACCAACAGCCATCTTCTCCTGGATAGCCTCGGGCTTGCCGGACTCGGCAGCCTGGGCCATGTAGATCTGCTTCTCGTGCTCGACGGTCTCGGCCGGAACCTGATCGCGGGTGGCGCAGATCGGTGCGACGGCGGCAACCTGAAGGGCAACGTCGTGAGCGAAGGTCTTGAAGGACTCAGCCTGAGCGGTCTCGGCCTTCTCGAAGGCGAACTCGACGAGGACGCCGATCTTACCACCCATGTGGATGTAAGAAGCGAGCGCGCCGTTCTCGGCCTTGCGGGCAGCGAAGCGGGAGATCTTCATGTTCTCGCCCATGATGTGAATCATCTCGGTGAGCTCGGAGGAAACGGTCTCCTCGCCCATCGGCTTCTCGAGCAGAGCGTCGACGTCAGCAGGCTCGGTGGTAGCGACAACCTCAGCGACCTTAGAAGCAAAGCCGGTGAACTTGGCGTTGGAGCCAACGAAGTCGGTCTCGCAGGAGAGCTCGAGCAGAGCGCCGGTCTTGCCATCCTCGGAGACGAACGCGGCTACAGCGCCCTCGTTGGTCTCGCGGCCAGCCTTCTTGGCAGCCTTGGCGAGGCCGTTCTTGCGCAGAACGTCGACAGCGGCGTCCATGTCGCCGTCAGCCTCGACGAGAGCCTTCTTGCACTCCATCATCGGGGAGTCGGTCATCTCGCGGAGCTGCTTGACCATAGCGGCGGTAATCTGGGCCATTGTGGTTCCTTTCAAAGAGATGAAAAAGAATTAACTAAGACTGATTTACTCGGCCTTGGGCTCAGCGGCCATCTCGGCCTCGGAGACCTGCTCCTTGCCAGAGCCAGCGAGGCAGGCGTCAGCCATGAGCTCGCACATAAGGGTGACAGCAGAGATAGCGTCATCGTTGCAGGGGATGCCGTACTCGACCTCGTCGGGATCGGAGTTGGTGTCGATCAGAGCGACGACGGGGATGTTCAGGCGCTGAGCCTCCTTGATGGCGTTCTCCTCGCGCTTGGTGTCGATGACGAAGAGAGCCTGGGGCAGACCCTTCATGTCACGGGCACCACCGAGGTTGGTCTGGAGCTTGGTGAGCTCCTTGCCGAGAACAGCCTGCTCCTTCTTGGGGAGCACTGCCATACGGCCGTCCTCGACCATGGCCTCGAGCTCCTCCATGCGGTTGATGCGGGAGCGGATGGTGACGAAGTTGGTCAGCATGCCGCCGAGCCAACGCTGGTTGATGTAAGGCATGTTGGCGCGCTCAGCAGCGTTCTTGACGGCCTCCTGAGCCTGCTTCTTGGTGCCGACGAACAGCACGTTGCCGCCCTTGGCGACGTTCTTGACGAAGGTGTAGGCCTGGTCGGCGTCGAGGATGGTCTGCTTGAGGTCGAGGATGTAGATGCCGTTGCGCTCACCGAAGATGAACGGCTTCATCTTGGGGTTCCAGCGACGGGTCTGGTGACCGAAGTGGCAGCCGGCCTCGAGCAGGGTGCGGATATTAATCTTGGTAGCCATGTTAAACCTCCTGTGGTTTGCCTCCGCGCGGGGTCATCCTCCAAAACCAACCCGGACATGTGCTACCAAAGCCCGGGCACCACGGTATGAAGTAGCCGCGCGTGCGTGATAAAAACCTGTTGCCGTGAAGCAACCCGATGAATGATAGCAGGAATGCATCTTCCTGCCAACCCGCAATCAAAACCACACACCTGAGCGCCGCGCGGGACGTCCCAGCCACTATTCGCCGCGGGGATGGGCTTGAGCCACAGCCCGCTTAAGCCGATCGGGTGTGAGATGCGTGTAGATCTGCGTCGTGGACAGGCTCGCATGACCTAGCAGCTCTTGAACCGAGCGCAGGTCCGCGCCGCCCTCGAGCAAGTCGGTCGCAAAGGTATGGCGCATCGCATGCGGGGCGATGTCGGCCGGAATGCCGGCGAGCGTCGCCAGAGTATGAAACCGCCGCCTGAGCATGGCGGCACTCATGCGATTACCGCGCGCCGATATAAGCAGCGGATGCGGCCCGGTAGCGGGGTCACGACGCTTTGCCTGAGCGAGCAACTCCAGCCTCCCTTCCTCGATATAGAGACGCGTCGCCTCGAGCGCACGACGATACAGAGGGACGATACGTTCTTTGCTCCCCTTGCCCCACAGGCGCAGCGTGCGTTCGGACCACGCAATGGACTCCACATTGAGTGCTGCGAGCTCAGAGATACGGGCGCCCGAGGCATAGAGCAGCTCGAGCATCGCCGCATCGCGCAGTCCCGCGGGTGTTGAGGTATCAGGCGTCTTGAGCAGCGCCTCCACCTGTTGGGTCGTCAGCACACCGGGTAGATCGCGCGGGAGCTTGGGCGAGGAAATTGCCGAGACCACATCGCCCTCCACGACCCCCTCGGCAGCCATCCATCGATAGAGCGATCGGATAGCCGACAGATGCGCCGCAAGCGTTCGGGGAGCCACCTGCTCACGCGAAAGCTCGGCAAGATAGCGACGAATGGTGCGCACGTCGGCAGCGAAAGCATCGATATCCTCGCGCTCGCACCAGGCAGCAAAGCGCTCCAGCCTCGAGCCGTAGGCCGTCACCGTGTTGGGAGAAAGTCCCTCGACACGTGAGATATAGGCGATAAACGAGTCGACGGTGTCGTACAGGTCAAAGGCTATGACCGGTCGCCTCCAAACAGATCAGGACGAGTGGCCAGATAGGCATCAAGGGCCTCGAGCGCACGGTCCGCATAGGCCTGGTAGCGGTCGCGCTTGCTGCGGCGCTTACCATCCTCGAGTGGCGGCACCAGGCCAAAGTTGACATGCATAGGCTGATAGCCCACGGTGGCAGGATCGGTCGCATAGCCCACGAGCGCACCCAGGGCGCCCACGCGCGGCAACTCGACGCCCGCGACACCGATAGCCTCGGCATAGGTGTTGAGCGCCGCGAGCAGACCGGTCGCCACGGCTTCCATGTACCCCTCGGTGCCGGTGATCTGACCGGCCAGGCGCACGCCGGTACCGGGCACGGCAAAGGTGCCATCGAGCACGTGCGGGGCGTCGACAAAGGTATTGCGATGCATGACACCGTAGCGGAAGAACTCAGCGTTCCCCAGGCCCGGCACCATATGGAAGACGCGCTTCTGCTCGCCAAAGGTCAGGTTTGTCTGGAAGCCCACCAGGTTATAGGCGGTCTTCTCCTTGTTCTCGGCACGCAGCTGAATCGCCGCCCAGGGGCGACGTCCGGTACGCGGGTCGGTGAGGCCGACGGGCTTCATGGCGCCAAAGCGAATGGCGTCCTTGCCGGTGCGCGCAACTTCCTCGGCAGGTTGGCAGGCCTGGAACAGATCGCCGCCCTCAAAGTCTTTGAGCACCACGCGGTCGGCCGTGGTAAGTGCCTCGATAAAGGCCTCGTACTCCTCCTTGTTGAGCGGAGCGTTGAGATAGTCGCCGCTCCCCTGCTCCTCGTAGCGCGACTGCGAGAACAGCACGTCCATATCGAGCGTGGAGGCATCGACGATCGGCGCCGCGGCATCGAAGAACGCAAGGGCGTCGCCGCCGACGAGCTTCATGACCTCTTCGCTCAGCGCCGGTGAACACAGCGGGCCCGCGGCAATGACCACGTGGCCCTCGGGAATCTGCGTGACCTCGCCGTGCACGACCTCGATATTGGGACGGGCGGCAACCTCGGCCTCGACAAGCTCGGAAAACTTGACGCGGTCGACCGCCAGGGCACCGCCGGCGGGAACAGCCGCGCGATGGGCGCAATCGAGCAGGACTGAACCCATGCGCTCAAGCTCGGCCTTCAGCAAACCAGCCGCGGAATCCGGACGGGTCGACTTAAACGAATTGGAGCAGACGAGCTCTGCCAAGTGATCGGTATGGTGAGCCGGGGAGCTAACCTGGGGGCGCATCTCGCACAGCCTAACGGCAAAACCGCGGTCTGCCAGCTGGATCGCGCATTCCGAACCCGCCAGACCGCCACCGATAACCGTCACCTGATCGAACTGCATCTGCAAACACCTTTCTAATTGACACGTTTTCCATTGTGACCGAAGGGCGTCTGGGCGTGAAGGGCAAACTTGGAGGGCGCATACCTTCCATCCATCATGCGCTCGATAAGGCCCTCGAGTTCAAGCGAACCCAAGAGTTTGAGTACGCCGACAGCATCGAGCGAGACGAGCGCCGCGATGTCGTCGACCTTGAGCGGAGAGGCGATGAGTGCATGCATCACGGTCTGCTGTGTTTGATCCAGGTCGGCAATGCCGGGAGCATCGGGGCGCGAGTAGCGCAGGGTGCCGTAGATGCGTGAAATAGCCATCTCGATAGATTCCTCGTCGATGATGCAGCAGGCACCGTTCGCAATGAGGTAATTCGTGCCACGCGACTCGGGCGATAGGATCGACCCCGGCACGGCAAGAAGTTCTCGCCCCAAATCCATAGCAGCCTCGGCTGTAGAAAACGTCCCGGAAGGCATACCCGCCTCGGATACAAAGAGGGCTTGCGACAAGGCCGCGATTACGCGATTGCGGCGCGGAAAGGCAAACTTGCGCGGACCCATGCCCCACGGAGAGATCGACACGACCGCGCCACCCGTATCGAGCGTGCGCGTAATAAGCCCCGCGCTCGAACGCGGGTAGACCACGTCGGCGCCCGTCCCCAGCACCACGACGTGTTTACCGCCAGCGTTGACCGCAGCCCAACCCGAGGCCTGGTCACAACCGACCGCGCCGCCCGAGACTACCGTCACGCCCGCCTCGACCGCCACCTTTGACGCAAGCTCTGCCACGGCAAGACCATACGGCGAGGCCTTGCGCGCGCCGATGATGGAGACCGCGCGCGCCGAAAGCACCTCGGGGTTGCCGCGCACATAGAGCGTCTGGGGTACATCAGAAAGCTCCAAAACGGTCTCGGGATACAACGTATCACCTGGATGCAGCTCGAAGGTTCCCTCGGCCATCATTGGTCCCTCCTTCCCTGGTACATCGCCGCCTCGAGCACGTGGTCCTGCGTCACATGCTCGCTCTCGGCGACGTCGGCGATTGTACGAGCGATACGCACCAGGCGCACGATACCGCGACCCGTGAGATGTGTGCGCTTCGACAGGCCGAGTACACACTTCTCCGCCGCATCATCGAGCTCAAAGGTCGAAACGACGCCGTCAATGGACCGCGTCTCGTCATCCTCGACCTCGGCATCCGCATCGTCCATACGGGATTCGCGCCAAGCGCGAAAAGCGCGACCGCGCACAACGTAGTCACGTAACTCGGCAGACGACATACCCTCCGCACCCTCGATAATCACTTGGGGGTCGGGACGGGTCACATCGATCATCATGTCGATACGGTCGGCCAAAGGACCGCGCAGCTTTGACCGATAGCGCTCGACCATCGCCGCCGAGCAGCGGCATGGCACCTCACGGTCGCCCAAAAAGCCGCAGGGACAGGGATTGCTCGCAGCCAGCAGCTGAAAGCGCGACGGGAAGGTAAAGGCCCCGTCGACGCGCACGATCCTCACATAGCCGCGCTCGATGGGCTGACGCAGCGTCTGCAGCACACTCGTGGGAAACTCGGCAAGCTCGTCCAAAAAGAGCACGCCGCCATGAGCCAGGCTGATCTCACCCGGATGCACCGGGCGCCCTCCGCCAATGAGGCCAGCCGTTGATATGCTGTGATGGGGACTTCGAAATGGCCGATGACCCGCCAATAAGCCATCGATGTTCTCGCCCAAGACCGAATGGATGCACAGCGCCTCCTGCTGGTCCTCAACGGAAAGCTCGGGCAGGATGCCGGTCATACGACGGGCGAGCATCGTCTTGCCCGATCCCGGGGACCCGACCATAAGCAAACCGAGCTCACCCGCTGCCGCCAGCGCCATCCCGCGTTTGGCGACTTCCTGCCCCAGTACGTCGGCATAGTCGAGTTCGGGCTCAAAGGTCGCCTCGAGCACTTCAGAATCCAAGTAGTGCCGCGCGGCATCGCCCATGCCATGGGCAAGCTGAGACAAATGATCGATGAATCCACAATCCACGCCCGCGAGTGGCACATGCTGGTCTGACCTGCCGGCGATAAAAGACAGCCCCATATCACGCGCCAATAGCTGAAACGCCACCTCGCCCTTGACAGGAAGCACCGTACCGTCCAAGCCAAGCTCACCTGCGATAAGACAACGATCGAGGTTGTCGCGAGGAATCTGACCATCGGCCGCCAATACCGCGATGGCGATGGGCAGATCAAAGCCGCTACCGGTCTTGCGAATATCGCCAGGCGCCAGATTGACCGTAATGCCCGAGCGCGGGATTTCAAACCCGGCGGAGCGCATCGCGCAGCGAATACGACCGCGTGACTCCATCACCTCCATACTCGGAATGCCGAGCATCTGAATGCCCGGAACGCCGCCGGCAAGCGAGACCTCGACCGTGACGTGAATCGCCTCGACGCCACGGATGCAGGCCGCGTGAACGGCAAACGTCTCGAACGCCATCACGACACCTGCCAATCGAACGCGTTGTACTGATGCTCGATCTCGGCGATATGCCCGCCGCGAATGGTGACACCCACGGCATCGAAGCGAATCGCCTTGAGCGGATAATGTTCCATGAGATAGCAACTTGCGATGCGGCGATAGCGGCGTTGCTTTCGGGCGTCCACAGCCTCCTCGGGAAAGACCCGCGTGCTGCAATCCAGCGCAACGCGTCTGGTCTTGACCTCGGCCATCACCACGACATCGTCGAGCTCATCGAGCAGCACCAGATCGGCCTCGCCCTCGGAGCAACGATAACCCTGCTCCAGCAAGGTGTAGCCGCGCTCGTTAAAGTAGTCGATGGTGATCAGCTCGCCCAGCATGCCCAGCTCGCGGGGACTGAGTCCCTTGATAAACTCGGGCGTCATCGCCCCGCAGTCGAGCTCGCCGTTTTCCCAACGCTCCTTGAGCTGCTGCGTCTTGCTCTTTTTGTATGCGGCACTCATGGGGTCTCCTTTCCCGCACGCTGCATTGCCCCGATGATGAGGGCACCTTTCATGCGGGTAAGTACCGGAAGCAAACCAAAAGCTGACCAAATGCCGTCAAAAAACGGGCCGTACGCAGCAATGGTGTTGCATACGGCCCGTTACCAGCAAGTTTATAAAACCCCAGAGGTCCCTGTCTCCACAATTGACCTAGAAAAGGCGCTCAGTCTGCAGAAAGTTTCCGCAAAAGCTCACGCGGTGCAGTGGACAAAGTCCATGTTTGCGAATGGCCTCGATATGCTCGGGGCTTGCATAGCCCTTCGACTCGGCCAGATGGTACTCGGGATACTCGGCGTCGTACTCGACCATCATCTCGTCACGCGTGACCTTGGCCATGATGGACGCCGCGGCGATGCAGGCGATTTTGGCATCGCCCTTCACCACATCGCGCTCGTTAGGAACGGCGCCCAAGGGGTTACCATCCATGAGGACGCAGTCGGGCTCAAGTCCCGTATCGGCCACGGCGCCCGCAACGGCAGTACGGATAGCACGGGCCATGCCCATTTCATCGATATCCTTCGGCGCGATATGGCAAAAACCGATCGCCGTCGCCACCTCGGCAATCTTCACTGAGAGCAACTCGCGGCGCGCGGGCGTGAGCTTTTTGGAATCGTTGATACCCCAGACGCGCGGCTCCATAGGAAGACAGACGGCGCATACCGTCAAAGGGCCGGCCACCGATCCGCGACCCACCTCGTCGACACCAACGACCACCCCATCGCCACCAAGCTCATGCATAAGCTCGTACATGTCATTGACGCGCTCGCGCTCGGCAAGCTCTTTGGCATGGCGTTTGAGGGCGCGTTCACAAGCCTTGATCACCTGCTGGCGTGGGTCCTCGCGATAATGCTCCACGAGGGCGGGAATCTCCTCAAACGTAGCGCTCGCCAACTCACCGGCAACCTGCGATGCCGAAACCGAGCTCGTCATGTTGGCCATACCAGGCCCTCCTTGCATGCAAATCAGATAAAAAGAAGGGCCACCCGAAGGTGACCCTTGTGTCCAAACGAGTGGACAGACGCTGCGATCTTCTTAGCGCTTCTCGGGGATGCGAGCAGCCTTGCCCACCTTGTCGCGGAGGTAGTACAGCTTGGCGCGACGGACGCGACCATGACGAACGACCTCGAGCTTGGCGATCTTGGGGCTGTGAAGCGGGAAGGTACGCTCAACACCGACACCGAAGGACATCTTGCGGACGGTGAAGGTCTCGCGGGCACCGGCGCCGGCCATGCGGATGACGTCGCCCTGGAAGACCTGAATACGCTCGCGGTCGCCTTCCTTAATGCGGTAGTGAACCTTGACGTTGTCGGCGACGCGAACCTGAGGAATGTCCTCGCGGATCTGCTGACGCTCGATTGCGCGGATGTAATCCATGTGCAATTCCTTACTCTTCTAGAGGTGCCGTACCACCTTGGCCGGCACGTAGTTGAACAAACGTATTCGAGTATACACGCGCGGGTTTCTGCTGCAAGAACAATTTTTTACGCAGACAAAAAGACAAAACCCGCACATGATAACCGCCCGCCTCACGAATGAGACGGGCGGTATGAAGGGGCGCTACGCTAGGCGTCGATGCGCAGGGGGCTAGGCGTTGCGCTTGGCCTCGAGCTTGGCCTGAGCGGCAGCCAGGCGCGCGAGGGGCACGCGATAGGGCGAGCAGGACACGTAGTCCACGTCGGCCACGTTAAACAGGCCCTTAATGGACTTGGGGTCGCCGCCGTGCTCGCCGCACACGCCAAAGTGCATGTCGGGATTGGTGGCGCGGCCCTTCTCGACGGCCAGGCGCACGAGCTCCAGCACCGCCGCGTCGATGGTCTCGAAGGGGTTGTCTTTCAGGATCTTTTTATGCATGTACAGCGGGATGAACTTGGCCTCGGCGTCATCGCGCGAGAAGCCAAAGGTCGTCTGGGTGAGGTCGTTGGTGCCAAAGCAGAAGAAGTCGGCATGATGGGCGATCTCGTCAGCGACCATGCAGGCACGCGGCAGCTCGAGCATCGTGCCCACGGGAATATTGAGCCCGACGCCCTCTTCGGCGGAAACCTCGGCGATTACGCGCTCAATGACCTCGCGGGTCTGGACATGCTCGGCCGTGATGGAAACGAGCGGAACCATGATCTCGGGGCGCGGGTCGACACCCTCCTTGATAAGGCGGGCAGCGGCCGTGGCGACGGCGCGAACCTGCATGAGCGGCAGATCGCCAAAGACGACGGACAGGCGCACGCCGCGCAAGCCCAGCATGGGGTTGGACTCGACCATGCCGTCGATGCGACGCAGGCGGGCGCGCAGGGCAGTGAGCTCCTCCTCGGGAGCGCCGGCGGCCTCCTTCTTGGTGATGGCGACCTCGAGCTCGCGAGGATTATCCAGGAACTCATGAAGCGGCGGATCGAGCAGGCGGACGACCACATCGCGACCGGACATGGTCTTGAACATCGCCAGGAAGTCCTCGGTCTGAACCTTGAGCAAGTCGGCCAGGGCCTGCTGCTTCACGGCCTCATCGTCAGACAGGATAAAGCTCTGGATGATGTTCTTGCGATCGCCCAGGAACATGTGCTCGGTGCGGCATAGACCGATGGCCTCGGCGCCAAACTCGAGCGCGAGCTCGGCATCCTCGGGGTTGTCGGCGTTGACGCGCACGTGGTTGGCGTGACCGTCGGTCTCGTCCAAACGGATCTCATCGGCCCAAGACAGGATGGTGTCCAGGTCGCCGGTGAGCTCTGCAGAGACCAGGTCAACCGCGCCGTCGACGACGATACCCTGGGTGCCGTCGATGGAGATGACATCGCCCTCGCGCAGCACGCGGTCGCTGCCCTCGATGCGCACGACCTTCTCTGCCGCGTCAATGTGGAAGCGCTCAACGCCGCAAACGCAGGGCGTACCCATGCCGCGGGCGATAACGGCGGCATGGCTCGTCTTGCCACCGTGGCTGGTCAGGATGCCCTCGGCGGCGACCATGCCCTTCAGGTCGTCGGGGTTGGTCTCCCAGCGGACCAGAATGACCTTGTGGCCCTCGTTGGCGCGCGCGACGGCGTCATCACTCGAGAACACGACCTCGCCCACGGCGGCACCAGGGCTGGCGTTAAGGCCGCTGGCCAGGGCCTCGTACTTCTTGGAGGCGTCGAACTGCGGGTGCAGGAGCTGGTCGAGCTGCGCGGGATCGATGCGGCTCACAGCCTCCTCGCGGGTGATGAGGCCCTCCTCGACCATTTCGATAGCAATGCGCAGGGCGGCAGTGGCGGTGCGCTTGCCCACGCGGGTCTGGAGCATCCAGAGCTTGCCCTGCTCGATGGTAAACTCGATATCGCACATATCGCGGTAATGATCCTCGAGCGTCAGGAACACGCGCTCGAGCTCCTCGCCTGCGGACTCGAGGCCCGAGGTGGTCTTGAGGTCGGCGATGGGCTCGGTGTTTCGGATGCCGGCGACGACGTCCTCGCCCTGGGCATTCACCAAAAAGTCGCCATAGAACTCCTTGGTGCCGTCGGCCGGGTTGCGCGTAAAGGCGACGCCGGTCGCAGAGGTCTCGCCCTTGTTGCCAAAGGCCATGGCCTGGACGTTGACGGCGGTGCCGAGCTCGTCGGAAATGCCGTGCTGCTTGCGGTAGATGCAGGCGCGCTCGTTCATCCAGCTGCCAAAGACGGCCTGGATGGCAAGGCGCAGCTGGAGCTCCGGATCGTGCGGGAAAACGGGCTTACCGTCGGCGACCTCGAGCTCGGGATACAGGGTCGCCTCGACGTTCTCGGAGAAGATGCCCTTAAAGGTCTCGACGAGCTCCTGCAGGTCCTCGGCCGAAAGCTCGGAATCGACACGAACGCCGGCGACCAGGCGGGCCTGGGTCAGGGCGTTCTCGAATAGGTCGGCGTCGACGCCCATGACGACGTTGGAGAACATCTGGATAAAGCGACGGTAGCTGTCCCAGGCAAAACGCGGGTTTTGCGTCTGGGCGATAAGGCCCTGGACGGAATCGTCGTTGAGGCCCAGGTTGAGGACCGTGTCCATCATGCCGGGCATGGAGAACGGAGCGCCCGAGCGAACCGACACGAGCAGCGGATCGGAGGCATCGCCGAGTTTCTTGCCGCAACGGGCCTCGAGGTCCGCCTCAGCGGCAACGATCTCATCGAGTGCGCCCTCGGGCCACACATTGCCGGCACCGGAGTACTCGACGCAAGTCTGGCAGGTAATGGTAAAGCCACCGGGAACCGGCAGACCGATGCGACTCATCTCGGCAAGGTTTGCGCCTTTGCCGCCAAGCACGAAGTTCATGGATTTGTCGCCCTCAGTGACACAGGTGCCCTGGGCGTCGGTTCCAAAACGGTAAACCCTCTTGCAATCGCTCACGATACTTCCCCTTCCATGCACTTACGCGCACGACCGTGGTAACGAATCGACCCGCCGAATGCGAGCCGTGAGGGTACTATACGGCGGGTTTTGGGCGGGCTTGCGCAGAGGGCGCGGGGGTTGGTAAACGTGGTAAATATGGCGGTAAACGGTAGGTAAAGTTGGTTACCTTATGAAGATACCAATGCAAGATGCTTGCAGGTCAAATGCTAGTTTATTGCTAAATCGCTTTACCAATATCGTGCATTATTTTTAGGTAGTCTTTTAGAGACGGGCATTTTTAGCTACCCCAATAAGCTAGCTTTGCTGGGCTCGGCGGGCGGCGCGGCGGGCACGGGCATCTTGGATTTCCTCCAAGTGGCTAATGATCTCGGCAGCGCTTTCCTCGATGGCCTTGCCGTCGGTACGCACAACAAAGCAGCCTAAGCGCTTCATGAGAGCGCGAGCTTCCTCAAGTTCGCTGCGCACGCTCTCAGGCTCGGCATAGGAGCCGGCAACGGCACGAGCGTAGTCATCGCCCAAGCGGCTATCGCGAATCTCAGAAATAACGTCAACGGTCGAGATCAGACCAAACAACCGCATCGGGTCAACCTCGTAAATCGACTTCGGCGGCTCCATGCCATGCGCCAGTGGGACATTGGCGACCTTGTAGCCCTGATATGCTAAATACATCGACAGCGGCGTCTTGGATGTACGCGACACACCCAGCAGCACGATATCGGCACCCGACAGATCGTCGCAACCACGACCGTCATCGTGCTCAACGAAATACTCCATGGCCTCGATACGATGGAAATAGCGGTCATCGGTCTTGTGAATCACGCCCGCAACGCACTTGGGCGGCACACCGATGAGCGACGACAGCACGGCAAGCGTCGGGCCGATCAGGTCGACCGAACGGATATGCAGCATACCCAGGTAATCGAGCACGCGGGCGCGAAGCGCCGGATCGACAATGGTATGGAACACGGCGACATCGCGATGGTCGGCATCGACGCGCGGCCCCACAAATGACTTGACCTGCTCCACGGAGGTCACCTTGGGCAGGCGCAAAACGCGAAAAGCCCCTTCATCAAATTGCCCGGACGCCGCAAGCACCACCTCACAAGCGGTATCGCCGAGCGAGTCGGAGATAACGATAACGGTGGGACGAGCGGTGACCGGGCAATCCATGCGGGGCTCCTTTTGCGCTTATGCGCAGGCTGGCTTACTTTTTGCGGGCAAGCTCACCGATGTTGGCAATGCCGGAGAAAACGGCCTCGAAGCGGTTGAGCAGCTTAAGGCGATTATCGCGAAGCTGCTCGTCCTTGTCCATGACCATGACCTCATCGAAGAAACGGTCGATGGGCGCGCGCAGGGCGGCGAGGGCGGCAAATGCGGCCGGGTAGTCCTCGGCAGCAAGGGCGGCATCGACGGCGGTCTGAGCAGCCTCGGAGGCGTCGGCGAGCGCAAGCTCGACCTCGCCCATCAGGCTGCGGTCATACTCCGCACCCAGCTCGGGCTTGGAGATATGCGCGGCGCGGGCATAGGCGGTCGCCAGGTTGTCGAACGTCTCAGCGTCGTTCTTGCGGGCCTCGTCGAGGGCGGCGCAGCGGGCGAAGAAGACGGACGGGGCGATGATGTGCACCGCGGAGACGGCGGCGACGGTATCGGCCGGAATCTTTTCGTCGCGGGCCATGCTCACCAGGCGGCCATGGAAGAAGTCACGAACCTGCTGGGCGACCTCGGCGGCGTCGAACTCAATGCCCTGCTCACTGTAGAGTTCGAGGGCAAAGTCGATGAGCGACGTGGGGTCGATCGGCAGACGGTCGCGCAGGATGTTGATAATGCCGATAGCGGCACGACGCAGCGCGTAGGGGTCGGAGGAGCCGGTCGGGGGCTCGCCGATGGCAAAGATACCGGCGATGGTATCGAGCTTGTCGGCGCAGGCCACGATGCAGCCAGCGGTGCCCTCGGGCAGCTCGTCACCGGCAAAACGGGGACGATAGTGATCGCGAACAGCATGGGCGACCTCGTCGTTCTCCCCCATCGCGGTCGCGTAATAACCGCCCATCACGCCCTGCTGGCTCGTGAACTCGACGACGGCGTTGGACACCAGGTCTGCCTTGCACAGGTGTGCGGCGCGAGCAGCGTCGGCGGCAAGATGGGCGCCCAGGTGAGCCTCGCGGGCGATAGCGAGCGCGAGCTGCTCGATGCGCTCGGACTTGGCGAGCACGCTACCGAGCTTCTCCTGGAAGGCAACCTTGGCCAGACGCTCACGGAACTCGTCGAGGGAGATCTTCAGGTCCTCCTCGTAGAAGAACTTGGCGTCGTCCAGACGGGCGCGCACGACGCGCTCGTTGCCGTCGATCACGCGCTCGGCATTCTCGGGCTTGCTGTTGGAGACGACCACGAACTCACGCGTCAGCTTGCCCTCGCCGTCATAGATCGGGAAGTAGCGCTGGTTGGTGAGCATGGACTCGCAGATGATCTCGTACGGGACCTTGAGGAACTCCTCATCGAAGGTACCGACGAGCACCGTCGGCCACTCGCAGAGGTTGATAACCTCCTCAAAGACCTTCTTGGGCGTATCGACATGGCAGCCGGGACGGGCAGCCTCGACCTCGGAGATACCGGCAAGGATGGCCTCGCGGCGGCGCTCGGCAGAAAGCACGCCGGCGTCCTCGAGTACCTGCTCGTAGGCGGCGGGGCTGGCGACAACGTGGTCACCGGGGCCGAGCACGCGATGGCCGCGCGTGGTATTGCCGCTCGTCACGTCGGCAAACGACACAGGCACAACATCCTCGCCCAGAAGGCAGCAAATCCAGCGGACCGGACGCACGAACGTCGCGTGCTCGTGGCCCCAGCGCTGGGAGCGGTAGTTGGGCCACTGCAGGCCGGCAATGGTCTTCTCGCACAGGGCCGTCAGGATCGGGGTTGCCGGTGCGGAGGGAATGTTCTTCTCGGCAAAGACATACTCGCGACCGTCGGTATCCTCACGACGGACCAGGTCCTCGGCAGCCACACCGCACTTGCGGGCGAAGCCCTGGGCGGCCTTGGTGGCGTTACCGTCAGCGTCGAAGGCGATGTTTGCCGCGGGGCCACGCTTGACCTCGTGAACCTCATCGGTCGCGGTGGCAACGTCGGCAACGAGCGCAGCCAGGCGACGCGGGCTCGAGATCACGCAGACCTCGCCGTGGGCCAGACCGGCCTCGTCGAGACCCTTGGCGATCATGGTACCAAGCTGCTTGACGGCATTGTTCAGCGGTGCAGAGGGCATTTCCTCCGTACCGATCTCAAACAGGAAATCCTTAGCGTCTGCCATGGCTTACGCCACCTCGCCTTCCTGGTCGGCATTCTCGTTGACTCCGGCGACCTCGGCCATATAGGCCTCGCAGCACGCCTTGGCGACGGCGCGGACGCGCAGGATGTAGTTGGCACGCTCGACCGCGGACAGGGCGCCGCGGGCATCGAGCAGGTTGAAAGCGTGGCTGCACTTCATGACACAGTCATACGCTGGCAGCGGCAGCTTGCGCTCCAGGCAGGAATGGCACTCGGCCTCGTAGTCGTCAAACTTCTGACGCATCATCTCGACGTTGGCGACCTCAAAGTTATAGGCACTGAACTCGCGCTCGTTCTCGAGGAACACGTCGCCATAGGTCATGGGCGTACCGTCGGGCAGGTAGCTCCACACCAGGTCGTAAACGGAGTTGACGCCCTGGGCATACATGGCGATACGCTCCAGGCCATAGGTGATCTCGACGGGCACGGGGTCGACCTCGATGCCGCCCACCTGCTGGAAGTACGTAAACTGCGTGACCTCCATGCCGTTGAGCCAAACCTCCCAGCCAAGGCCCCAGGCGCCCAGGGTCGGGCTCTCCCAGTCATCCTCGACAAAGCGGACGTCATGGTCGTTGGGGTCCAGGCCAATGGCGGCCAGCGAACCCAGGTAGAGCTCCTGGGCGTTGACCGGCGAGGGCTTGATGAGCACCTGGAACTGATAGTAGTGCTGCATGCGGTTAGGGTTCTCGCCGTAGCGGCCGTCGGCGGGACGGCGGCAGGGCTGCGCATAGCAGGTGCGCCACTCGGCGGGACCGAGCGAGCGCAGCGTGGTCGCGGTATGGAAGGTACCGGCACCGACCTCGGAGTCATAGGGCTGCATAATGACGCAGCCCTGCTCGCCCCAGTACTGCTGGAGGCGCAGGATGATGTCTTGGAAGGAAAGCGATGAAGCGTTCATGCCTCTAATATCCCCTCGTCGAAACGATTACACGGTTAGGTACTGTACTATAGCGGTTTTTAGTCGATAGCGCCGATGCGGTTGAGCGGCCAGTAGCGCACAAGCGCCACAGCGATCAAATCAGAGCGATCGACGGGACCAAAGTAGCGCGAGTCGGCAGAGTTTTCGCGGTTGTCGCCCATCACCCACACGCACCCGTCGGGAACGGTGTAGGGATAACTCACCTGGGCGCCAGGCGCTTGGACCGAAAGCGGCCAGCTCATGCCGGTCGTATAGTCCTCATCGAGCGCCTGGCCGTCAACGACCACGCGACCGTCCTGCAAATCGACCGTCTGGCCGGCCGTGGCGATAACGCGCTTGACAAGAACATCGTGCTCGGAGGTGCCATCGGGGTTGTGAAACACCACGATATCGCCCTGCTTGACGGGCTGGCCGAGCTCAAGGCTCACCTTTTGCGCCAAGATCTGGTCGCCAATCTCGATCGTGGACTCCATGGAGCCGGTGGGCACCACAAAGGGCTCGACCACAAAGGTGCGGATCAGGAAGGTGGCCACGAGCGCGATTGCGATGACCGCGATCCACTCAAAGGCGCCCCTCAACGCGGAATGCTGCGATGGAACCATTCTCACTCCTCGCTCTGCGAATACGAAGCGTCCAGAATCTCCTGCGCGTATGCGCGCTCCTGGGGCGTAAGCCGCGCCGTCTCGATCAGGTCGGGACGCCAGCGGCAGGTGCGCTCGATGGCATTCTTACGGCGCCAGGCGTCAACCTTGGCATGGTCGCCGCTCACGAGCACCGGAGGCACACCCTGGCCATTGAACTCAGCGGGGCGGGTGTACTGCGCATACTCGAGCAGGCCTCCGTCCTCGGCGGTCGAGAACGACTCGTCGACGTTGCTCATCTCGTCGCCCAGGGCGCCGGGAATCAGGCGTACGACGGCATCGGCAACGACCATAGCGGGAAGCTCGCCGCCCGTGAGCACGTAATCGCCGATCGACAGGCGCTCGTCGGCATACGCATAGGCACGCTCGTCGACACCTTCGTAACGGCTGCACACAAACAGCAGGCGCTCGCTTTTGAGCAGGCGCTCGGCCACATGCTGCGTAAAGGGCTCGCCGCACGGGGTGAAGAACACCACCGTCGGCTTGGGGCCCTCGGAGCTGATTGCCTCGATTGCCTCGGCAATGGGCTCGACCTTCATGAGCATGCCCTGCCCGCCGCCGTACGGCTCGTCATCGACGGTACGATGGCGGTCGTGCGTCCAGTCGCGCAGGTTATACGCCTTAAAATCAAAAAGGCCGGCCTTGCGGGCGCGGCCCAAAATCGATGTGGACATGACGGGCTCAAACATCTCGGGAAAGACCGAAAGGGTCTCGATCAGCATGTTGTCCTCCCTACTTGTCCATATCGATCAGGCCGTCCATAACGTGGACGGAAATTGTTCCTGTGTCGGGAAGATCGAGCACAACCTGCTCGATCACGGGAATCAGTACCTCGCCGTACCGATCGCCCTCGACAACCCAAACATCGTTAGCGGGCGTCGACATGATCTCGACGATCGTGCCGAGCGAACCGAAGCGCTCGTCGACCACCTCGCGACCCATCAGGTCGGTATAGGCGGCGTCGAGTGAATCGAGCTCAAAGTCGTCACGATTTGCCAGCACGTAGCATCCCGTGATGCCCTCAGCGGCCGTCAAGTCGTCAATGCCCTCAAACGAGACCAGATCGCCATCGCCCGTATCGGTGACGGACACGACCGTGCAAAAGCGGTCGCGCTTGAGCGCCGGCGGCGTCAGGGCGACGCGCATACCCGGCTCTAATACAGAAGGAAGCCCCCGCAGCGGCTGCGCGAGGACCTCCCCCTTCCTTCCGTGCGGCTTGACCACACGGGCGATGTTTTTGTACTGGGACCTCAAGGTCCTAGCCCAGAACCTCTACCTCGACAGCAGTGTCGAGGCGAGCGGCCAGTGCACGGGCGAGCGTGCGAATGGCCTTGATGGTACGGCCACGACGGCCGATGACCTTAGCGACGTCATCCTCGGCGACAGAAACCTCAATCGTAGAGGCGTCGTCACCATCGATGACCTCAAGGCTCACGGAATCCGGGTCGTCGACGATCTGAACAACGAGATATTCGACGAGATCGGCGATGCGATCTGAGAGCATTGCCTCACCCTCGAGCTGTGCAGCGTCAACCTCAGGCACGATTTACTCCTCGGCGCCCTCAGCGGCCTCAGCGGCAGCCTTAGCGGCCTCGGCCTCTTTGGCGAGCTGCTTCTTGGACTTCTTGACGACGGTCTCGGTCTTCTCGCCCTCGTTGGCGGCCTTGACCAGAGCGGCGACGGCGTCGGTGAGCTGAGCGCCCTTGGACTGCCAGTCAGCGATCTTCTCGAGGTCGAGGTTGATGGTCTTGGGGGCGGTCATCGGGTTGTAGCGGCCAACCTCCTCGATGATACGACCGTCACGCGGGGCGCGGGAATCGGCAACGACGACACGGTAGTACGGACGCTTCTTAGCGCCGTGACGAGCAAGGCGAATCTTGACTGCCAAAGGAAACTCCTCCAACCAAGCAGCTTTAGGCTGCAACTACAAACAAACAGTTGAACATAATACGCCATCGACGCGGGCAGGTGAAGTCCGTGAGACCAACTTCTTCGGTGTAGTCGAGGGCAAATCCATATCTTAGACAAGAATTCGGGATTTGCAAGCACATACACGCACCCCACATGAGCTGCGCGGTATACTCATGACATGGAAAGACGCGAACATACATACGGTTATGAGGATGCCATGAGCGTCACGCCGCCTCCCTGGACGGGTCCGGCGGTGGGCCTCATGGACCTCGATGCGTTTTTTGCGAGCGTGGAGATGCTCGATCATCCCGAATGGCGCGGAAAGCCACTCATCGTGGGCGGAGACGCCGATTCGCGTGGCGTCGTGTCCACGTGTTCGTATGAGGCGCGCCGCTTTGGCGTGCACTCTGCCATGGCCTCGGCCGAGGCGCGGCGCTTGTGCCCGCAAGCCATTTGGACGCACGGGCACTTTGATCGCTACCGCGAGGTGAGCGCGCAGGTCATGGCGATTCTTGCCGAGGAGACGCCGCGCGTTGAGCGCGTATCCATCGACGAAGCCTTTATCGATATCACACCGGGTCGCTTTGCGCCCGAGGACCCACTGCTGGTTGCACGGCGTATAAGCCACCGTGTGGCAGCGCTGGGAGTGACGTGCTCCATTGGCGTGGGCTGCAACAAGACGGTCGCAAAGATCGCAAGCGAGCGTGACAAGCCGTTTGGATTGACGATTGTGCGCCCCGGAACCGAGCAGCGCTTTTTGGCCGCGCTGCCGGTATCTGCCATGAGCGGCATCGGGCGCTCGGCCGAGGAGCGACTGCGCCGTATGCGCATCTACACGCTCGGCGAGCTGTCACGCGCGCCGGAATCCACCTTGGCCTCTATTTTTGGCGTCAACGGCGAACGTATGCGTCAGCGTGCGCTGGGACTTGAAATCTCCGAAGTCACGAGTCTCGATGAAGAGCGCAAGATCAAGTCGGTCAGCAATGAACGCACCTTTGCGAAAGATTTGACTGAGCGCGGGGACATCGAAGCGGCGATTGCGCTGCTGGGTGAGTCGGTTGGACGCCGCCTGCGCCGTCAGGGACTGACGGGCGGCACGGTAACGCTCAAGCTCAAGTATTCGTATGGCAGCGGGCGTACGGCACAGCGCCGGCTGCCTCATCCGACCGACGATGAGAACATCTTCGTGGCGGTTGCACTCGAACTGCTCGACAACATCTGGCAGGAAGGCATGCATGTTCGCTTAGCGGGCATCGGCATGAGCGACTTCGACCACCAAGGCGGCATCCAGACCGACCTGTTCTGCGAAGTCGACGACCGCGGAGCCCAATCAAGCGACCGTCGCGACCTCTCGGTCGCTATCGACGCCGTCCGAGACAAGTTCGGCGACACCGCCCTATCTTTCGGCCGCCAATCCCGCTTCAACGATTAACCGCCTTTAGGCAAAAAGAAAGCCGGGCAGGTGCGGAAAACCGCAACTGCCCGGCGAAATGCGCGAAGCTAGCTAAAAAGCCCCGTATCAAATGAGCTACTAGAGGAGATTGAGGGGGAGCTGGGGGGCGTCACCCCAGAGCTTTTCTAGGCGGAAGAAGTCGCGGGCCTCGGGGGTAAAGACATGGACGACGACCGAGCCGTAGTCCATGAGCATCCAGGTCTTCTGCTCGCGGCCCTCGATGGAGAACGGATGCTCGCCGCAAGCCTCGGCGACCTTCTCCTCGATCTCGTCGACGATCGAATCGACCTGGCGGTTGTTGGTACCGGTGGCAAGCACAAAGTAGTCGCACACGTCGGAAAGCTCGGTCAGGTCGAGCACCTGCACGTCCTCGCCCTTCTTGTCGTAGGCGGCCTGCGCGGCGGCGCGGGCGACATCCTCGGCGGCGACACCGCTCGCGGACAGCGAGGCGGCGGTGCGGTCGGACGTGGCAACGAAACTCTTGTGCTCCACACCTTCAAGAATCTGCTCGTCAGTCATGGTCTCGTCGGCCATGGAATACCTCTTTCTAGACACACCCGAGCTAGCGCAGCTGGGCGTAATGGTTGTAAATCGTAATAGCCGTGGGATAAAGATAGCGCCCGGACTGGATCACATAGACCAGACCCTGCGCAAAACAGGAGAAGAACAACTCGTCAAGCGTCGACTCCCCCACCATCTTGCGCAGCGCATGGGCATAGTCGCCGTGACGGTTGGGCTCGATGGCATCTGCCACAAAGACCACCATATCGAGCGGCGTCATGTCGCAGGCACCCACGGTGTGACGGTCGACAGCCTGGAAAACGGCCGGCGACAGCTCGGGAAAAAGCTGCGGAAGCTCATAGGCGGCAACAGGGCCATGCAAAAGCGGCGTCGCGGCGGAAGGAGAGCCGACAACCTTGATGCCATAGTGAAGCGCGCGGGCCACGAGCTCATCATCGGAAAGCACCTTGTCCCAGTCGTGAATTAAGCCGGCGGCAGCGGCATCAAAGCGGTCAACGCCGTAGACCTCGGCCAGATGAAGTGCGGTCTCGGCAACACCCAGCGAATGCACATAGCGCTTGCGCTTATCTTTCATGCGAACATCGAGCAGCTCTTGAATGCGCTTGAGCAGCGCGCGCTCATCGCCCTCAAACTGATCCTCTACCGACAACGTAGCCCCCATCACTCAAAATCTTCTTGACCCAGATCGACATACAAACTGCGCTTGCGAATGTAGCCGAGCACAGACTCGCTCGTAAGATAGCGCACGCTCATGCCGCGGGCAACTCGCTTACGAATGTTCGTCGAGCTGATCGCCAGCGCCGGAATCTGAATATAGCGCACGTCGAACGGCAGCCCCGACTCTTTGATTCGGGCACGCGCCGTATCGATATCAAAGCCCGGTCGCGTCGCCGCAATAAAGGTAGCAAGCTCAGCAATTCGTTCGGCATCATGCCAGGTCACAATATCGATAATCGCATCGGCGCCCGTAATAAAGTAGAGCTTTACCTGCGGCGGGTAAAAGTCGCGAAGGGCATGAAGCGTATCGGCCGTATAGGTTACGCCCGGACGGTCAATCTCGAACCGGCTCGCCAAAAAGGCCGGGTTCGCGGCGGTGGCGAGGACCGTCATGGCATAACGGTCCTCGGCAGGCGTCACCGGCTTGTCAAGCTTAAAGGCGGGAGAGCCCGCCGGCATAAAGAGCACAGCGTCCAAGTCGAGCGACTCGCGCGCCTGCTCGGCAGTCACCAGGTGCCCGTAATGAATCGGGTCGAATGTGCCGCCCATAATGCCAAGCCGAAACTCTTTGCCCTCTTTTATGGGCAGCTCGGGCAAACCGATTCCACCGCGCAGCGACATGGCTTACTCGCCCTCCGAGGTCTCGGCATCGTCCGCGACATCCGCCGCATCGACAACCTCGACGCCCTCATCCGCAACGTCGGCCACGTCAATGGCCTCAACGGCAACGTCCTCGCCAGCGTCCTCGAGCTCCTCGTACTCCGAGAAGTCCTCAGCGCCCTCAAAGTCAAAGGCGCGCTGGCAAATGCGGACCTCGTCGCCCGCACGGCAACCGGCCTTCTCGAGCGCGTCGTCAACACCCATACGCGCAAACTTGTGCTGCAGATAAATGACAGCTTCCTCGTTTTCCCAATCGGTCTGGATGACCATGCGCTCAATCGCGCGACCAACCACACGGAAGGCACCGGGCTCTTCCTGGACAATGCGGAAACGCTTCTCGCGCTGCAGACGGCGGCGCTCCCACTCCTCGTCGCGCAGATCGACTGGCTCAGCGGAGACCACCAACTCGGCACGCAGCTTAGCCACCTGCTCGCCCACGGCAAGCATCAGCGTGTTGAGGCCGGCGCCCGTCACGGCGGACACGGCAAAGAACATATGTCCATCGTCGAGCGCGGCGCGCTTGAGGTCGGCAATCTTGTCGGCCGTGCCCGGCGCATCGCACTTGTTGGCGACGACGATCTGCGGACGCTCCGAAAGCTCGGCGCCATACTGCTCGAGCTCACGGTTGATGATACGGTAATCCTCGACCGGATCGCGATCCTCAAACCCGCCCGTCATGTCAACGACATGCATGATGAGCGCCGTGCGCTCAATGTGGCGCAGGAACTGGTGGCCCAGGCCCTTGCCCTCGCTCGCGCCCTCGATCAAACCAGGAACGTCGGCAACGACGTAAGAATACTCACCGGCACGCACCATGCCGAGGTTCGGCACGAGCGTTGTAAACGGATAGTCGGCGATCTTGGGACGGGCGGCACTCATGCGCGCGATAAGCGAGGACTTGCCCACCGAGGGGAAACCCACGAGCGCGGCATCGGCCATAAGCTTCATCTCAAGCTCAATCCAGTGCTCCTCGGCCGGTTCGCCCAGCTGAGCGAACGCGGGCGCGCGACGCACCGACGTCACAAAGTGCGTGTTGCCCAGGCCACCGGCACCGCCGGGCGCCACGACAACGCGCTCGCCATCGTGCACCAGGTCAGCAATCTCGAACATCGGGGTCTGCGTCTCGGGGTCGAGCTCGCGCACCACGGTGCCCATGGGAACCTTCAGGATCAGGTCCTCGCCGCTCTTACCGTTACGACGGGCACCCTGCCCATGCGTGCCGCGCTCGGCGCGGAAGTGATGCTTGAAGCGGTAATCGATCAGCGAAGACAGCTGAGCATCGGCCTGGATGACAACATTGCCGCCACGACCGCCGTCGCCGCCATCGGGGCCGCCCTTGGGGACAAATGCCTCGCGCCTAAACGACATGCATCCGGCTCCGCCGTCGCCGCCGCACACGTTAATGCGGCTGATATCGGTGAACTGTGACAACAGAATCGCCTCCTACAAAAAGAGGGAGACCCTTGAATCCTAAAACTCAAGTGCCTCCCACATATGTGCTCTATGAAGGGTAAATTACGCGTTCGCGAGCGGGCGTACGCTGACCCTGTGCTTGATACCCTTGTGGAACTCAACGGTACCGTCGACCAGCGCGAACAGCGTGTCGTCCTTGCCACGGCCAACGTTCTCACCCGGGTGGATGTGCGTGCCGTGCTGACGGACGAGAATCGTGCCCGTGGTTACCGTCTGGCCGGCATAGCGCTTCGTGCCAAGGCGCTGACCGCGGGAGTCACGGCCATTACGGGAGGAACCGAGTCCTTTTTTGTGTGCCATTGTGTATACCTACTCTTTCGTTACGAGTGTAATCTACTCGGCGACGGGAGCCTCGGCAACAGCCTCGGCCTCTGCCTTGACAGCCTTCTTGGCGCGGGACGTAGCCTGGACCTTCACGATCTTCAGCTTGGTGAGCTGCTGACGGTGACCCTTCAGACGACGATAGCGCTTACGCTTGTGGAACTTGAAGACCAGCTGCTTCTCGCCCTTGAACTGCTCAACGATCTGAGCGGTAACCTTGGCCTTGGCCAGCTTGTCGGGATCGGTGACGATCTTCTTACCATCGTTGAGGAAGATGACCGGCAGGGTGACCTTGTCGCCCTCATTGCCCTCGATCTTCTCGACGGTGATGACATCGTCGGTGGCGACCTTGTACTGCTTGCCGCCCGTGTTAACGATTGCGTACATGTTTACTTGCCCTTCATGCATCAGTTAGTGCAACAGCCGAATATAGTAGCAGGCGAAAATACCCCCGTCAACGAGTATGTGGAGCAAATCCACAAGTTCGCACAGGTATGGGGCTGACGAGTCGGCCCTCGTCGTCCTCGCATGCTTGATTCTGACGCTCGACATCGTAGGAGCAGATGGTCACGAGGTCTTGCATACCGGTGGAAACAATAGGTGCATCGACGCCCGGGGTCAAGCCCTGCAACAAAACATCAGCAGCAGAAAGCAAAATCTCCGGACGCATGGAGCCCTCGTTGTCGGCATGGGTGTCGAGCATGAGCACCAGATGGTCCGGACGCTCCCCCGCCGTGATCTCATAGCCCACCAGTGTGTGGTCAAGGTCTAAGCGCTTGCTCTTTTTGCCGCGCGCATAGTCAATACCATGACCCGCGCGCAGCGTGTCAATCGCAGCGCGCACCTCGTCGGCGCTCACGGGGGCTTCGGGGTCCAGGTGCAAGTCGATACGGTACGACAGACGCGTAAGCTGAGCCGTGAGCGCCGGCGTGCGCACGTCGATGTACGCCGCCTCGATGGGCGCCAGATCGGCCGGAGAGGCCGCAGCCAGGCGCCCAAACGCCTCGTCGAGCGCCACGAACTCGGTCATAAACAGGTCATACCACTCGCAGGTCGACGACGTACCCACCGGTAGCGCCGAAGAGAAGCCCACGCGCATGTGCGGAGAGAAGCCCTGCGTGACGGCATAGGGAAGTCCCGCACGGCGCACGATGCGTTCAATGGTATGGATTACTTCGAGATGGCCCAGGTACTTAAGGCGATCGCGCTTGCCATAGCGAACACGAAGTCTAAAGAGCGTGGGGTTGTCGGTCAGGCGCTCACTCATGCGCGATCACCCATCAATACATTCTTGGCGTGGAGCGTGGGGCAGATTCCGCAGCCGGTGCACGACGTGCGAGTGCAGTCGGGAGTCGTGACACCCTCGAGCGAGCGACGGTACTCGCGCTCGAGGAAGCCGCGCGTGCAGCCGGGGCTCACATGCTCCCACGGCAGACGCCAGTCCAACTCGTAGGGCAGGTGCACAAGCTCATTGAGGTCGATGCCGTTTTTGGCAGCAGCCTCCTTCCAGTTATCGAGCGAGAAATGCTCTACCCAGGCGTCAAAGCGAGACCCCGAGCGCCAAGCATCGATGATGACGGGCGTCATGTCACGACCGGCGCGGGAGAGCGCGGCCTCGATGAGCGAGGTCTCGGCATCGTGGTAATGCACGCGGACGGCACGGTTGCGAACGCTCGTGATAAGCAGCTTCTGGCGACGCTTGACGTCGTCGTAGTCGAGCTGCGGGCACCACTGGAACGGCGTGGCAGCCTTGGGGATAAACACCGAAACCGAGATGGACACCGAGATCGAGCCGCGACGAGCCTTGGGCACCACGGAACGACCGAGCTCCAGCACGTGATCGGCCAGATTGGCGATGGCCACGATGTCCTCGTCGCGCTCGCCGGGAAGGCCCATCATAAAGTAAAGCTTCATGCGGTTCCAGCCGGCCTCGAAGGCCGCCTTGGCCGCACGGTCCAGGTCCTCCTCGGTCACGTTCTTGTTAATGATGTCGCGCATGCGCTGGCTGCCGGCCTCGGGTGCGAACGTCAGGCCGCCCTTCTTTTCGCCGGCGACCGACTCGGCCATATCCACGCCAAACGAATCCAGGCGCTGCGACGGAATAGACACGCGAATACCCGTATCCTCCAGGCGACGGTTGAGCCTGCCGAGCACGTCGCGAATGCAGGAGTGGTCGGTCGTGGAGAGCGAGGTCAGCGACACCTCGTCATAGCCGGTCTTTTCCAGACCCTGAATCACCGACGAGACGATCTGGTCGGCCGAGCGCTCGCGCACCGGGCGATACGTCATGCCGGCCTGGCAAAAACGACAGCCGCGAGCGCAGCCACGCAGGATCTCGATAGACAGGCGGTCGTGGACCAGCTGCGCATAGGGTACACACGACTGCGACAGCGGATTCGTGGCGCCGAAATCCTCGACGACGCGCTTGTAGACCACGACCGGCGCATCCTTGCCCTCACGCGGCACGGTGTAGCCATGCGGCGAGCAGGGCTCATCGTGACGAACCTCATAGAGCGACGGCACGTAGTTGCCGGCAATGGATGCAAGCTGCTCAACAATCTGCGCGCGCGGGACTCCTTCGTCACGCAGGCGGCGATGCAGCTGGCAGGTCTCGAGCAGCGATTCCTCGCCCTCGCCGATGAGGATGGCATCGAAGAAGGCCGCGTACGGCTCAGGGTTGTACACCGAGGGACCGCCGGCGATGATGATGGGGTCGTCTTCGCCTCGGTCGGCCGCTAACAGCGGAATGCCAGCGAGATCGAGTGCCTCGAGGAAGTTCGTCACCGCCATCTCGTGCGGCACATGCAGACCGACGATATCAAACGAAGCGACGGGGGCAGCACCTTCGAGCGACAGCAGCGGAATGCCCGCCTCGCGCATGGCGTCACCCATGTCGGGCCACGGCACATAGCCGCGCTCGCAGGAGATGCCCTCGGCCTGGTTAAGAATGTTGTAGAGGATGGCGATACCCTGGTTGGGCAGACCAACCTCGTACACATCCGGGTAGATCAGGCAGCAACGGTAGTCGGCATCGGCCTTGGAAAGCGTGCCCCACTCGTGATCGATATAGCGACTCGGCTTTTCGACCTTGGCGAGCAGCGGCTCAATTAAATGAAAACAGTCTTGGTATGCAACGCGCAACGGAAAACCCCTAAGCAGCGAGATCGGATGCGTCTTGGTAGGACGCCATAGGACGGGTAGCACCCGCGACCGTGGTCACCAGATCGCGAACGCGGGAGAACGTGGCAGTGACCACCTCGTTGGCACGGCTGTAGTCGACATCGCGCTCGTAGAGCGAAACGAGCGCACGGCCCATGCCATAGGTGCCCGCGGCAGCAGTGAGCGCCTTGACGGCAAACCCAATATGCGGCGTCTGCTTGACGAGCGCGCGGGTGACCGCGCGGATCACAAGACCGCCGGCAAGCACGCCCGCGACCTCGTAGCCGCGCTCAGGCTTAATGCCGCGTCCAAAGACGGCAGCGAGCTCAAAGAGCATGCCCACCTGCGCCAGCGCCATAACGGGATAATCGGCGCCCGGCAAAAACACCAGCGCACCGGTCGCCATATTGGTGAGCGCGCACGAGGTGATGATACGATTGGCCGCCGCGATGCGCATGAAGGCAAAGTTCGCCGCAAAAGCCGTTTCCTTTTCGGTGCGATCGAGAATCCAGCGGGCAAGCGTCTCGAGCAGATACGTCTTATCGGTTGCCGCCACCACGCCGAGCATGGGCGTGGACTCCTCGATAAACGGCACCTCCACAGCAGACTCGGCAAGCACGCACACGGGCGCGCCGGCGATCACGAGCTCCTGCACGGCACTCTCCAAGCGGTCGGAACCGCACGAGAGCACCAGTACCACATCGGTATCGGTCTTTGGAGCAATTCGCTCCTCCCCCAGACGCTCGACGCGCACAATGCCCGAGGTCGTCTGCGGCACAAAGGCGTCACGCACCGTCTCGGCCAGAAAGCGCGAGGCGGACGAATCCAGATAGACCGAGACGCGCACCGGCGTATCGGAATCCTTCTTAACGGACGCGCCCATCTTAAAAGCGCGGGTCAGCTTATCTACGGGAATTTTCATAGCAAACCCCTCCAGCGGTTACGCGGCGCCCGAACGATGCCGCCATATGGATTGTACGATACCCACCGTCAGCAGCTGAATCATCATCGAAGACGAACCGAAGCTAATAAACGGTAGCGGAATACCGGTAATCGGCATCATGCCAATGCACATGCCGATGTTTTCGAAGGTCTGGAACGCCCACATGCCAACGATGCCCACACACGATAGGCGCAAGAACAGCGACTCACACTTAAAGGCGACGCGAATCGTCGAAAAGATCAGCAGCACGTAGAGGCATAGGAGCAAAAAGGAACCGCAAAAGCCAAAGGTCTCGGACAGGAAGGCGAAGACGAAGTCGGTGTGGAACTCAGGCAGAAAGCCGCCGGCCGACTGCGTCGCATGGCCCAAACCCTTACCAAAGAAGCCACCCGAGCCAACGGCGATAAGCGACTGCTGCAGGTTGTAGGCATCGTCCGAATCGGCATTATCGGGGTCGATAAAGACCGTCAGGCGGTTCATCTGATACTGCTTGATGAGCACATCGTGGCCGAGCAACGAATCAAAGACCGAATCGAGCGCCAGGACGAGGGCCACCAGGCCCACGAGCAGGGCCAGGGTCGACAGCACCCATTCGCGGCGCGCACCGCTCATGCAGATGACGATGGCGCCCGAGACCAGCACGACCAGGCCCGAGCCCAGGTCGCCCATGGCGACGACGGCCAAAAACGGGATGGACAGCATGCCACAGAGCTTAACGTAGTCGCGAACGGTATCGATGCGGCCGTTATACTGCGAGCCAAGCGTGGCGATAAAGAAGATGGTGATGAGCTTGGCAAGCTCAACCGGCTGGAATGTCAAGCCGATACCGGGAATCTTGATCCAGCCCGTCATGCCCAGACCGCCTGTATAGGACAGACCCGGAATCTTGGGTGAGAAGATAACGATCAGGTCGATGACGAGCAACGCTGTCGAGAAATTGGAAATACCGCGCAGGTCGGTACGCCAGACCAGCACCGCCAGCACCACCCCGATGCCAATTCCCAGAAGATGACGTGAGAACGAAGCATCGGCCTTAAACTGCGAAGCCGACCAGATAATGATGGCACCGTAGGCGACGAGCGCCACTGTAGCCACGAGCACACCGATATGCACCTCTTGGCGAAACGTGCCGCGCGAGGCCGAAAGTTGCTTGTTGACGCGGTCCAGGCTGCTGCGAGAGCCGGTCTTGGTTGAAAGGAACAGATCCGCCGGAGAAAAATCCATCGCAACCTCCTATCGAACCGAAGAATCGCCCGAGGCCGAAGAGGTATCGGGCTCGTCATAAATCGCGCCGAGCACGTCGCGCACGACATGCATCGCGGTATCTGAGCCACCGCCGCCCTGCTCCAGGACAGTAGCGATGACATACTTGGGATCATCGGCCGGCGCATAGGCGCAGAACCACGCGTATTCGTCCTCGCCGCTTTTCTCGCCCGTGCCCGACTTGCCGTATACCTGCGGCGTCAGGGTGCCAAAGTGAGCCGCCAGGGACGTCGATGCCGTGTAAATCACGTCGTGCATGCCGTTGCGAACAAGAGCCAAATCCGAATCGCTGTTGATCTTGGCCTCCAAGCGCTTCTTCTTGCCTTTGCCGTTGTACTTATAGGCATCGCCGTCGCCATCGCGCGACACGGCAGACAAAAACACGTGAGGCACGTACTGCTTACCGCCGTTGGCAAGGCCCATGTAGGCGCATGCCATCTGCAGAGGCGTCACCAAAATGTCGCCCTGGCCGATGGCAATGTTGGTCATATCGCCGGCATTCCACTTGCGGTCCTCGGCAGAGGCGTCGGTAAAGTACGACTCTTTCCACTCGGCATCGGGAATACGGCCCGCGCCCTCACTCGGCAAATCGATACCGCAGGTCTTGCCTAGGCCCCAGCGACGAAAGACCTCCTGCAGGCCCTCGGAATGTTGCTCGTCATAAAAGAACGCCTTGCCCATATCGTAGAAGACGGGGTCGCACGAGTTGGCAATACCCGACTGCAGCGTCATGGTGCCGTGTCCAGACGTCAGCCAGCAGCGCTTGCCCCAAGCCTTGCCCAAGCCCGTCCAATAGCCCGTGCAGTTGGTTGTCTGCGTTGAAGTGTAGGTTCCAAACTCAAGACCGGCCAGTGCCGAGAGCGGCTTGATGGTCGAGGCCGACATGTACTGTCCGCTAATGGCGCGGTTGAGCAGCGGGTGCGAACCCTTGTCATCATTGAGCTCGGTCCACACGTCATTTGAGACGCCGCCGATAAAGACGGACGGATCGAACTTGGGCTCGCTCGCCATGCCCAGGATCTCGCCGTTGTTGGGATCGAGACACACCACAGCGCCGTTGCCGGCATTGCTGTAGCCAGTGGTCTTGGCAAGCTCGATGGCGCTCGCCAGCGCCGTCTCACAGGCCTGTTGGATCTTGAGGTCGAGCGTGAGCTTAATGTCGGAGCCGGCCTTGGCGGGCACGGCGCCGGCCTGACCGGTCACATTGCCCGAGGCATCGACCTTGACGGTCTGCTCGCCACGAATACCCTGCAGCAGGTTTTCGTAGTAGCTCTCAACACCCGCCTGGCCCACGATATCGCCCGACTGGTACGTAATCCGGCCAGCAGAAGCATCATCGTCGCCAGAGGTTTTCTTATTCTGGGCCTCAAGCTGCTCGGAGGTAATGGTGCCGGTATAGCCCAAAATGTGACAGGCCGTCTCGCCGTACGGGTACTGGCGCTCGGTACGCTCGGCAATCTTGACGCCCGGGAACTCGCCGGCGTGCTCCTTGATATAGGCAACCGTGGAGCGACGGACGTCCGTCGCGATGGTATGCAGGCTCTGGGCGCCCTCGGAATTGTCCTGAATATTGCGCAGAACCGCCACGTAGGGCATACCGAGCACGTTGGCAAGATGGCGAACCAGAACCTCATCCTCGGCAAGGTCGCGGTAGGCCACGACAGCAAGTGAGGGACGGTTCTGGACAAGTGCCACGCCATTGCGGTCGAGGATGCGGCCGCGCACAGCGGGTGTGGTAACGGTGCGCGTCTGATTACTATTAGCCTGCTTTTCATAATAGTCCGACGAGACCATCTGCATGCCCCACAGCTTGACGGCAAGCGCCGCGAACATCGCGCCCACACCCGTGGTGAGGATGGAGAAGCGGCCCTTAAAGGCGGTCGCCGCGGTATTGCCCTCGCCCTCGGTGGCGCGCGGGGCCGTTCCATGCTGCGTATCGTAGGTAAAACGGGAATCGCCGCGACGCATGATGACCAGCGCGACCACGATGGCCACAACCAGCACGATACCGGCGATAATAACCGTCATCTGGGAAGACATCTACGGGCCTCCCCTATTTGAGCTTACGGGTCTTGGGCTTAAAGCGCATGCCCGTCTGGCGTCCGCCACGTGCCGAGAATCCATAACCGGACTGCGGCACGACGCCGGACATCAAAAACGGAATGGCAACCAGACCCGTCAGGATCGAAGACGGCAGCGCATGGCCGAAGATCGCCACGACAAAGCTCGTCTCCATACCCATAAACAGCAAGATGATGCTGTAGATCACATTAATGACGAGCGCAAAGGCGCCCACAGTGATGCCGCGCGCACTCGGGGTACCGCTCGTTTGACCGGCAGCGCTGTGCACCAGGGCAAAAGAACCCACGGTCAGCAGGAGCGACATAACTCCCACCGGCACGGCAGCGGACAGGTCATAAAACAAGCCGCTGCAAAAACCGCACACGACGGCACGGGTCGGGTCGCCCGAGAACACGCTTAGGCACACCAGGATAATCATGAAGTTGACGCGACCGCCCGCAATGGAGATCTGCGGTGCCAGGCCTGCCTGCAGCAGCACGCACACGATGGCGGCGATTACAAACGTGCGGGAGCTCATCCCCTGCTCGTGTAGATCCATGGACATGCCCCCTATTCGCTCGAGCCGGAATCGGTCGTCTCGGACGTGTCGGAACCGTCATCCGAGCTCTCGTCCTTCGTCTTGGTCGCAGCATCGCGCGACGTTCCCTGCGGCGTGCTATTAGCGGTGCTCACGTCCTCATCCGAGGCCGACTGTTCGTCGGTCAGCGAGGTGATGACCAGCACTTCCTCGTTGTTCTCGGCCGTCGTCTGGGCGCGTACCACAATGGTGTAGTACACGTCGTTTGCCGATTTCTCAACCGACGAGACGGTGCCGAGCGGAAGGCCCTTGGGGAACACACCGCCAATGCCCGAGGTCACGATGATGTCGCCAACCTTAACGTCGGAGTCGACGCTCACGTACTCAAGACGCAGCGTGCCGTCAGCCTGACCCTGCAGCATGCCCTGGGCGCGCGTGTCCTGCACCATAGCGGACACGCCCGAGTTCTCATCGCCGATCAGACGCACGGTGGACGTCTTGGCCGAGACTTCGATGATCTGTCCGATAACACCAGCCGAACTCGTCACAGGCATGTTGATGGTAAGCCCGTCGGCAGAACCTTTATCGATGGTAACGGTCGAGGTCCAGGCATCGCCCGAAGCGCCGACGATACGAGCTGCAGTGGACTTGAGGTTGTAGGTCGACTGCAGACCGACCAGACCCTCCAGTCGCTCGGCGGTCTTTTGAGCCTCGGAGAGCTCGGCAACCTTGGAGGTCAGCTCCTCATTTTGCTTCTTAAGCTCGTCAAGCGTGTCCTGTGACGCCGTAAGGTTAGAGAACACGTTACCGATCGCATTGAAGGGAGCCGCCACAGTCGAGCCCAGAAAACGCACCGGCGAGGTAATCGTCGTCACGCCCGAACGAACGGCATGAATCGGCCCCGTCTCGCCCTCACGAATATAAAACGTGAGCAGCAACACCGAAATCAGGCTGAAAACAATCAACGGGCGCATACCCGTTGATTGTCGCTTGGTATTCAGATTTGTGGAGAAACCCGAAGATCGTGCCAAATGGAATCCACCTTTTGGAAATTAAGCATTGGTCTGGACGAAGCCGCCATCAAACGCATTGGCCTCGAGCACGCGGGCACAGCCGTTAACAACGTTATCGAGCGCCGTGGGGCTGACGTTGACCGAAACGCCGGTCTCATCGCGCAGGCGCACGTCGAGACCGCGCAGCAGCGCGCCGCCACCGGTCAGCAAAATGCCGTAGTACATAAGGTCCGAGGCAAGATCGGGAGGCGTAGCGTCGAGTGCGTCCTTGACGGCCTTGGCCATCTCGTCGAGCGGCTTGTTGAGCGCGCGACGAATCTCCTCGCTCTCGATGCGCACGGTCTTGGGCAGACCGGTAATCACGTCGCGGCCGTTGACCTCGACGTCGAGCTCGTCCTTAAGCGGCACGGCGGAGCCGACCTTGATCTTGATGTCCTCTGCCGTACGCTCGCCGATGGCCAGGTTGTAGGCATCACGAACGTGCGTGAGGATGGCCTGATCGAACTCGTCGCCGGCAATACGGATGGACTGCGAGACGACGATGCCGCCCATAGCGATAACGGCAACCTCGGTGGTACCGCCGCCGATGTCGATGACCATGGAGCCGGTGGGTTCCTCGACGGGCAGGTCGGCGCCGATAGCGGCTGCCATAGGCTCTTCGATCAGATAGGCCTGGCGGGCACCGGCCTGGATCGTGGCCTCAAAGACAGCGCGCTTCTCGACCGACGTGACACCGGAGGGAACGCAGACGACGACACGCGGACGCGGAGTCCACGGATAGCGCTTCTCGGACGCCTTGTCGATAAAGTAGCGAAGCATGGCCTCGGTAACATCGAAGTCGGCGATGACGCCGTCCTTCAGGGGACGAACGGCCACGATGTTGCCGGGCGTACGGCCGAGCATGCGCTTTGCCTCGATACCGACCGCCAGGATGCGCTCGTCGTTCTTGTCGATGGCGACAACAGAGGGCTCGCGAATGACGATGCCCTTACCGCGCACGGAGACAAGCGTATTTGCGGTGCCGAGGTCGATGGCAAGATCGCCCGCATAGCTACCGAAGAACATATCCATCAAAGAAAACAACGCAACTCCTGATGTGTTGGATGATTGCTGGAAAACTACTAGCTCATCATACTAGCGCAAGCCCGGCACCTCACTTGCGGTGAAGCGCCGGGCAAAGCTAAATCCCATAAGGTCACTACTGGTTGTCAGCAGCCGAGAAATCCATATCGAGCGAAGAAACGGCCCAGCCGATATGGTTGTCGGAGCGCACGAATTTGACGGTGTACTCCTGCTCGCCGCCCTTGGACAGCGATGCCTTCACCTTGGCGGTCGTCTCGGTCATGGACTGATCCATGCCCTCGACGGACACGGTGGCACCCTGCGGAATCGAGGAGATGATCATCGACTTAGCGTCCTCGGACAGGCTCGAGGCCAGGCAAGACTCGGCCTTTGCGGCGTCACCGTCGCCGGCAGCCTGGAACAGATCGGTAACGACAGACTCCTGAGACGGGAAGCCAAAGCCGCGCGTGTAGGCAAAGCCCAGACCGCCCGCGGCGATCAAAATAAGCAGAAGCAGCACGATGAAGACTTTGAGACCCGTATGGCGATGGCGACGACGGACCTTGGCCTGCTTACGATCCTGACGGTCCTGCTGGACCATCTCAGACTCGGACAGCGTAAAGAAGCCGGTGTCCGAGGGATCGGGCATAAACTGACCGGTCGCGCCCGTAGGATCGAGCGGATCGACGGCAGGAGCGTCCATCGCGGGCGCCGGAGCCGTGGCCATAGCCGTCTGGGCAGACAGCGCGGCAAGCGAATCCTGCACGCGGGCAAGCTCATCGGCCTGCTCGGAGGTGAGCTGGTAGATGCCATCGGCAGTAGCGGCATTAAAGGCGTCGAGTGCGTCGGAGGGACGGCCGGCGGCAGAAAGCGCCTGACCCATGCCGGCGTTGAGCGCACGCGTGTCGTCGCGGGGGCCGGCAAAGTCGATAGCCGTGCGGTAAGTCTCCACGGCATCCGCCGGACGGCCGAGCTTAATGAAGCAACGACCGAGCTCGCCGAGTGCGGCGGCAGGAGCCGGATTGGCGCCGTCGATGGCAGCCTGACGGAAGGCGGTTCCCGCGTTGGCATAGTCGCCCGACTGGAACAGCGCATTGCCCAGGCCCAGATAGGCCTTGAACGGCGTGGCATAGGAAGCATCCTGCGTAGCGGCAGAGAAAGCCTGAGCGGCCGTCGTGTAGTCGCCCACGGCGGCGAGCGCCTTGCCGCGGTTGGTGAGCAGCGCGCCGCGCTTGCCGTAGGTACCGTCGTTGAGGGCGGCGGCATAGGCCTCGGCGGCCTCGGCATACATGCCCAGGTGCATCAAGGCGTTGCCACGAAGGTGATCGGCCTCGCCCATAATCTCATCGGGAGTCTTTGCCGCCCCAAGCATCTGGGCTGCAGCAGAAAAATCACCCGCGCGGTAAGCGGCGCGGCCCTGTTGGATCAGCTGGCTATTCAAGGAAGTCCCCTTTACTCGTGAACGATCTCGACATGGACGATCTCGTCGCCGGCACGCAGCTGCGAAATCACATCGAGACCCTCGACCGTGGTACCAAAGACGGTGTAACCGGAATCGAGGTTATGCTGGGCACCCAGGCAGAAGTAGAACTGCGAACCCGCGGAATCGGGGTCCATGGAGCGTGCCATGGCAAGGGCGCCATCGACATGGCTGTTGCGCGGATTGGTGGCAAACTCGCCCTTGATGCAGTAGCCGGGGCCACCGGTACCGGGCATACCGTCGGGGCCCTCAAGACCGGCAGCGACGTCGGCGCCGGACATGTCGCGGGTATTGGGGTCGCCGCCCTGGATAACAAAACCGGGCACATAGCGATGGAACTTAAGGCCATCATAGAAGCCCATCGTGGAAAGCTCGCAGAAGTTCGCGACATGAATGGGAGCGCCCTCGCCGTCAAACTTGACCTTGATGGTACCCTTCGACGTCTCGATTACGGCGCACTCGTCGCCGACAAGCTGATACTCGGGCGTGTAGAGCTCTTTCTTAAAACCAAACATGTGGTTCCTTCCTCGTGCGTTTAAAGCATATTTGTACGAATTGTAGCAATAAGCACGGGTTTACATCAATTGCGCACGTAGGTTATGCCGACTATGGCGAACTAATTTTAGGAACGCTGCTGCGGCTTCCAGGAACCCACATTGGCATCGTACTGGTTCAGCGCGCTGTTGCCGCCCTGCGCGATGGGCGCCAGGATCTCGCTTTGGTGGGAACTCATCGACTCGCCATCGGGAATGGCCAGCGAGATATCCCAGCTCTGGCAGATCACGTCGACGCGCTCATACATCCACTCGGCAAGCTGCTTTAAGTGGGCGATGTCATCCGCATAGACCGTATCGTCCTGTACTTTCAGGTTGTTGAGCTCATCTTGCGTCTTTTTGATCTGGTCGCGCAGGGCGTAGGCACTCTGCGACAGCTCCTGACGGGTGGACAGCGGCGTTCGGAGATAACCGTTGTTAAAGGAATCGATGACCTCGCCGATCTGGTCCTCGTCAGCGTAGGACACGATGGTCTGATACAGACCGTCGAGCCTGGTATAGAGCTGATCATCGGTGAGCACGGTTTCTTCCTGAACCACCTCGGCAGAATCGCCCTGCTTGGTATCGTCCTCAGTCGCCTCGCCCTTTTGACGCGTGGGGAAGGTGGTTTGTGCAGCTTGGCCAAACTGGTCGTAGAAGCCAGGCATAACACCCATGGGATCGGTCGTCACGAACCAATAGGCACCACCGCACACGACGGCAAGGACCGCGATGATAATGAGCGGCTTGGGAATATGACGCTTATGCTTGTGATAGGCGTCCTCGTCGGGGTGCACCTTGCGCTTGGGTTTTTGAGCATCGTCATGCAGGGAAACGGGCGTGGGAATATCGACCTTGGGGATACCGAAATCCTTATCGAAAGCTGGCAGCACGCAGGTCTCATTGGGGTCGGCGGCGTCCGAAAGCACCGCAGCGGCAGAGGCCGGCGCATGCGGCACCTCGGTATCGATCTGCTCTTGCGTTAGGCGCGGAAAGCCCGCCGTGCGGCCCGCTGCCAGGTCGGATGCTGCCGCATCCTCGGAGAGGATACCCGGAGCGGGGCGTCCGCATTTGGGGCACGTACGATCATGCGGAGAAAGACGGGCACCGCAGCCCTCACAGAACACGAATTCGGTGTGCTCGGGACCATCGCCCGGACCCACATAGGCGTTGCAGTAGGGGCAGAACGAGGCGCCGTCCTCGATAGTCTTAAGGCAATGCGGGCAGATCACGGCATCCTCTTTTCGAAGCAATTCAAATAATTGAGGTTAGAGCATAACATCGCCACGGCCCTACAGGAGCAAGGCACCAATTCAACATCGCCAGGGCGCGTAGTTACTTCTTCTTTTTGCTCGGCATCGAGACTTTGATGCCTTGGGCGGACTTGGTTACGCGAGAGCGCTTGGCTCCGCTACCCTTCTTTTTCTTGGGCTGGGCCTGGGCCACGCCCTCGAGTGCGCGGGCCTCGGCCTCGCGAGCGGTGCGATCTTCGCGGCGCTGCGCCATGTCGGCGGCGACGCGCTTGGCAAAACGCTCGGCCGTCGAACCCGTCGAGCTCACCTTGCCGCCACCGCGACCCAGGTGGACGCGCACACCGCGGCCAAAACCAGTTGCGGCATGACGACGACGCGGCTTGAGCGAATCCATCATCGTGGCGAGCTTAAAGAACACCGAGCAGGTAAAGACCACGATGACAGCCAAGATTACCATCTGGCCCATCGACAGGTTGGCAATAGACAGCAGCTCCGGGAATCCGATAACGCCCACCAGGATGCCGGCGACAACAAACACGAAGAGCACCACACGTAAGGGCGTGAGAGGCTGCGAGATGCGCCAGATCAGGCTGACGCTCGCCGCGCACGACGAAAGCAGGCACATCGTAGACAGCGTGAGCTGGCTAAAGCCAAACACGCGCGCCACAAAGATATCGAGCGCCGCGACCAAAATGACCGCAATCGACGCCGGCAGTGCCCGCTTGAGCACGTTCGTCAGGAACGACCCCTTCACGCGAGCATTGTTGGGCTCCAGGCCCAACACAAAGCCCGGCGCGCCGATGCAGAAGAAGTTGATGAGCGTCATCTGAATCGGCTCGAAAGGGTACGGCGGCAGCGCGATGCACAGCGCCGCCAGGCCCATCGAGAACAGCGTCTTAGTCAGGAACAGCGAAGCCGAACGCTGCAGGTTGTTGATGGAGCGACGGCCCTCGGCCACCACGGCGGGCATCGAGGCAAAGTCGTTGTCGACGAGCACGATCTCGGCCACGTTACGCGCGGCATCGGAGCCGGCCGCCATGGCCACGGAGCAGTCGGCCTCCTTGAGCGCCAGCACGTCGTTGACGCCGTCGCCTGTCATGGCCACGGTGTGCTCGCGGCGCTTGAGCGCCTGCACGAGCTCGCGCTTCTGCTGCGGGGTCACACGACCAAAGACATGGTAGCGGTCCACTGCGGCATCGAGCTTGGCCGGCGTATCGAGCGTCGTGGCGTCCACATAAGCGTCCGCCCCCGGCACGCCCACCACGCGCGCGATCGACGACACCGTACGCGGGTCGTCGCCACTGATCACGTTGAGCGTCACGCCCTGCTCGTTAAAGTAGCCGATGGTCTCGGCCGCCGAGGTACGAATCTCGTCGCGGATGGTCACAAAGCCCACGGGCTCGGCCTCGCCCACCATATCGCCATCGGGCGTAAAGCCGTCCACGCGCGCCACCACGAGCACGCGGCAGGTATCGGCAAGCTCGGCGACACGGTTCTCGACCTGGGCAAACGCACGATCAGAGAGCACAAACTGCGCCGCACCCATCACATAGGAGCCCTGTGCAAACGACGCGCCGCTCCACTTTTTGGAAGACGAGAACGGAATGACCGACAGCGGCTCGGACACCTCGACCGGACGGTCGGCGTAATAGTTGAGCAGCGCCTGACAGGTCTCGTTGGCATCGGCCGAGGTCGCACGTGCGACGTTAGCCAGAGCAAAATCGAGCACCGTGGTATCGACGGGAACGGCGGCGTCGCCCTCCCCCGCACCCATACCCTCGACCGGCAGCGGATACGTACCCTCGACCTCCATGCGACCCGACGTGATGGTGCCCGTCTTGTCCAGGCACAGCACGTCGACGCGAGCGAGCGTCTCGATGCAGTAAAGCTGCTGCGCCAGCACCTTGCGGCGGGCCAGGCGCACCGTGGCGATGGCGAGCACCGACGAGGTCAGAAGCACCAGGCCTTGCGGGATCATGCCCAGCAGGGCGCCCACCGTGGACAGCAGCGCCGACGAAGGCACATGACCAGCCAACAGCTCGGAGAAGCACCACGAAAGCGCGCTATCGCCCGGGGTTCCCGCGGCATCCCACAGCTCGCTCACACTCGAGGCAAACAACGCCAAACCGAGCGGGATCATGATGATGCTCGCAAAGCGCACGATGGCGTTAAGCGCGTTCATGATCTCGGAATTGACCTTTTTGACGTACTTGGCCTCGTTATTAATTTTGGCGACGTAGTTGTCGGCGCCGACATGGATCACGCGGGCGCGCAGCAGGCCCGAGTCGATAAAGCTGCCGCTCATGAGCTCGGAACCGGGCTGTTTCTTAATAAGGTCGCTCTCGCCCGTCAGCAGACTCTCGTTCACGAGCGCCTCGCCCGAAACCACCACGGCGTCAGCGGGAATCTGGTCGCCGCGCCCCAGGCGGATGATGTCGTCGAGCACGATCTGGTCCAGGTCGAGCTCCACCTCGGAGCCGTCACGCACCGCGATGGCCTTCTTGGAGGTCAGCAGCGTGAGCTTATCGACCATCTTCTTGGAACGCATGGCCTGAATGACGCCAATAGCGGTATTGAGGAACACCACGAACAGGAACGTCAAATTCTTAAACGAACCGGTCAAAATGACCAGGAACGCCAAGATCACGTTGATCAAATTGAACAGCGTGCAGAGGTTCTCGATGATGAGCTCTTTGACCGACTTGGTCTTGAGCTCCATGTTGCGGTTGATCTTACCGGCGGCGATGCGCTCCTCGACCTCGGCGGTCGAGAGTCCGCGCTCGATATCCGTTGCTGCCATACCACGTCCCATCACGTCGCGTCGGTATAAGAAAAACCGCCCGGACCATGCGAGGTTCGGACGGTCTCACGTTCGATGGTGCCCCATGTTGGATTCGAACCAACGGCCTTCTGCTCCGGAGGCAGACGCTCTAATCCCCTGAGCTAATAGGGCCAACGTTTGGCATTATACCCAAGTGCACCACGGGCTATCAAAATAAAAGAAAAAGCTTTGCAATTCCGAGGAAGACGCGGCTCAACGGCCCACTTTAGAAGGCAAAAGCGAGTCGGATAGTATAAACTCTCATGCACCATATGTACACGGCTCGCGATGCGGGCCGTTTTTGCAAGGGTTATCCATCGAGGTGAGAGGCACACCATGATTGCAATTTTAAAAGAGAGCGCCAGCGACGAGGCCGTCAGCCATATCGTCAGCTGGATTGAGAAAAAGGGCCTGAAGACCGATGTCTCGCGCGGCGAGAATGAGACGATCATCGGCCTGGTGGGCGATACGACCAAGATCGACCCGTTCCTGCTCGAGTCCATGGATGTCGTCGAGCGCGTGCAGCGCGTCTCCGAGCCGTTCAAGCGCGCCAACCGCAAGTTCCACCCCGAGGACTCCGTCATCGACTGCGGCCACGGCGTCAAGATCGGCGGCGATCAGTTCCAGGTCATCGCCGGCCCGTGCTCCGTCGAGGGCGAGAACCTCATCCGCATCGCCCGCCGCGTGAAGGCCGCCGGTGCCACGATGCTGCGCGGCGGTGCCTACAAGCCCCGCACTTCCCCGTACGCCTACCAGGGCATGGGCCCCGCCGGTCTGGACCTGCTGTGCGAGGCGTCTGCCGAGCTCGACATGCCGATCGTCACCGAGATCATGGACCCGCGCGACGTGCAGGTCTTCTTGGACAAGAAAATCGACGTCATGCAGATCGGCGCCCGCAACGCCCAGAACTTCCCTCTGCTCAAAGAGGTCGGCAAGACCAAGACTCCGATCTTGCTTAAGCGCGGCATGTCCGGCACGATCGATGAGCTGCTCATGGCCGCCGAGTACATCATGAGCGAGGGCAACGACAACGTCATCCTGTGCGAGCGCGGCATCCGCACCTTCGAGACCCGTACTCGCAACACATTCGACCTCAACGCCGTGCCGGTGCTGCACCACCTGTCGCACCTGCCCGTCGTCGCCGACCCCAGCCACGCCACCGGCTACACCCGCTACGTTGAGCCCATGGCGCTTGCCGCGACCGCCTGCGGCGCCAACGGCCTGGAGATCGAGGTCCACGACGAGCCGAGCCGCGCCTGGTCCGACGGCGCCCAGGCCCTCACCCCCGATCAGTTCGACGACACCATGCGCCGCATCCGAGCCATCCGCGAGGTCGTCTGCCAAGAGACCATGGAGTAGCCCATGGGTACAGTGAGAAACGCGCGCGTCAACCAGGGCGGCCCCAAGTGCGCCGGCATCGTCGGCCTTGGCCTCATCGGCGGCAGCTTTGCCCGCGGCTATGCGCAGGCGGGCGTCCGCGTGCTGGCCTGGGATCCCGATGACGATGTCATGACGGCTGCCAGCATGGGCACCGTTGCCGGCGAGCTCAACGACAAGACGCTCGGCGAATGCGACATCATCGTCCTTGCCTGCTATCCCGAGGCATGCATCGAGTGGCTCGAGGCGCACGCCCAGGCGCTCGCCGACGCCACCGACACCGAGGCCATCATGGGCCCCGTGGTGATCGACACGGTGGGCGTCAAGGGCATCGTGTGCGAGCGCGCCTTTGAGCTTGCCCGCGAGCACGGCTTTTACTTTGTGGGCGCGCACCCCATGGCGGGCACGCAGTACTCGGGCTATGCGCACTCCCGCGCCGACCTGTTCCAGGGCGCCCCGCTCGTGCTCGTTCCGCCCGCGGTGGACGATGCGCTCAAGCTGGAGCTTTTGGGCCAGGTGCGCGAGATGGTGCGCCCCTTGGGCTTTGGCAAGTTCAGCGTGACCAGCGCCGCAGAGCACGACCGTGTCATCGCCTTCACGAGCCAGCTTGCGCACGTGGTATCCAACGCCTACGTCAAAAGCCCCACTGCCCAGGTCCACCACGGCTTTTCGGCCGGTAGCTACCGCGATCTCACCCGCGTGGCGCACCTCAACCCGCAAATGTGGTCCGAGCTCATGATCGACGACGCCGACGCACTCGCCTTCGAGATCGACCATCTGATCGAGTCGCTTGGCGCCTACAGCCGTGCGCTCAAGGACCGCGACCAGCGCTATCTGGAGAATCTCCTTGCCGAGGGCGACCGCATTAAGCGCGCGCTCGACGACGAGGCCTCCCACTAGACCACCTATCACGCCAGGTCGAAAGGACCGAAGCTTATGGCGATTACCATCGATATCGACACCGCACGCCCCTACCAGGTGCATGTTGGCACGTTTTTGCTGGAGCAGGCGGGACCGCTCGTGCGCGCCACTGCCGGCGGCACCAAGGCCGTCATCGTGACGGACACCAACGTGGGCCCGCTCTACCAAATGCCAGTTAAGCAGAGTCTGGAGGCATCAGGCTACGAGGTGAGCATCTGCACCTTCGAGGCCGGCGAGGCCCATAAGCGCGCCGAGACCTATGTTGCCATTTTGGAGTTTGTGGCCGAGCACGAGCTTTCACGCTCCGACGTGATCGTGGCACTCGGCGGCGGTGTCGTGGGCGACGTGGCGGGCTTTGTGGCCGCCACCTACATGCGCGGCTGCAAGTTTGTGCAGATCCCGACGAGCCTGCTCGCCATGGTGGATTCGTCGGTGGGCGGCAAGACCGCCATCGACCTGGCTGCCGGCAAGAACTTGGCCGGCGCCTTTTGGCAGCCGAGCGTGGTTATCGCCGACGTGGGGTGCCTGGCCACCCTCACGCCCGAGCAGTTCGCCGACGGCTGCGGCGAGGTCGTCAAGCACGCCGTGATCGCCGACCCGGAGCTTTTCGCCGAGCTGGAGAAGACCCCGCTCACGCTGGAGCTACTCAACCACGATGTGGCCCGCGTGGCGCTCATCATCGCCCGCAACATCGACATCAAGCGCGCCGTGGTCGTCGCCGACGAGCGCGAAACCAACCAGCGCAAGCTCCTCAACTTTGGACACAGCGCCGGACATGCCGTTGAAGCCTGCGAGCACTTTGAGCTCGGACACGGCAACTGCGTGTCGATCGGCATGGGCATCATCACGCGCGCCGCGGCCCTGCACGGCGTTTGCGATGCTGCACTGCCCGGTCGTATTGAGGAACTCTGCGCCCGCCATGGCCTCAAGACCCGCTGCGACCTAGATGCCGATGCCGTCTTTGCCGAGGCGCTCCACGACAAGAAGCGCGCGGGCGACACTATCGACCTGGTGATTCCGCACGGCATTGGCCGCTGCAGCATCGACCGCACGCCGCTTTCCACTTTCCACGAACTCATTGCCGAGGGCCTCGGCCAGAAGGGAGACGCATCCGCATGCTAGCCCGCATCACCCCGTCCCCGCTCAAGGGCACCGTTCCCGCCATCGCGTCCAAGTCGATGGCGCATCGCCTCATCATCTGCGCTGCGCTTGCCAACGGCGAGACACACGTCACCTGCAACACCACCTGCGCCGACATCGAGGCCACGGTGCGCTGCCTTACGGCACTGGGTGCTCGCATCGAGACCGTCGAGGACGGCTTCCAGGTCCACCCCACCATGAAGAGTGTTGAGTTTGGCCTGCTCAAGGCCCTTGCCGGCGGCACGCTTGACTGCGGTGAAAGTGGCTCCACGCTGCGCTTTATGCTGCCTGTCGCCTGCGCGCTGGGTGCGGATGCCACCTTCGTAGGCCAGGGCCGCCTGGGCGCCCGCCCGCTCTCCCCGCTCTCGGACGAGGTCATCGCCGCCGGCTGCGACCTACAGGGTCTGGGCGGTTTTCCGCTCAAGACGAGCGGCCGCATGCGCCCGGGCACCTTTGTGCTTCCGGGCAACGTGAGCTCGCAGTACATCTCGGGCCTGCTGCTGGCAGCCCCACTGCTGGCCCAGCCCTCCTGCGTGCAGGTAACTGGCCTCATTGAGAGCCGTCCCTACATCAACCTGACGATCCAGGCCATGAAGGCCTTTGGCGTCGAGGTCAACGTCGAGCGTATTCCGGCCAAGGACGGCCAGCCCGAGGTCACGAACTTCCGCGTGAGCAGCGGCTCGTACCGCACGCCCGGCAGCGTTGCTGTCGAGGGCGACTGGTCCAACGCCGCCTTTTGGCTGTGCGCCGGTGCCATCGGCACCGACCCCATCACCGTCGAGGGCGTGTCGCTAAGCTCCGCACAGGGCGACCGTAACGTGCTTGCCGCGCTTTCGCGCTTTGGCGCCCGCATCGTGCGCTCCACCAACGCCGCCACCGTGCAGTCCGACAAGCTCGCCGGCTTTGAGATGAGTGCCCACGACATTCCGGACCTGGTGCCCGTCATCTCGGCCGTGGCCTCGTTGGCACAGGGCCGCACCTTTATTCGCGATTGCGCCCGTCTGCGCATCAAGGAATCCGACCGCCTGGTCACGACCACCCGCGAGCTCACCGCGCTGGGTGCGCAGGTGCGTATTGCCGGCGACGATCTCATCATCAAGGGCGTCGACGCCTTCACCGGCGGCGAGGTCGATTCGCACAACGACCATCGCATCGCCATGATGGCCGCTATCGCCGCGAGCCGCGCCACCGGCGAGGTCGTGATCCACGGCGCCGAGGCCGTCAACAAGTCCTATCCCGATTTCTTCGACCACTACCGCCTGCTGGGCGGCAAGGTCACGCTCGAGGAGGAATAGCATGTCCTCGACCTTTGGCAACGTCTTGCACTTAAGCATCTTCGGCCAGTCGCACTCCCCCGCCATCGGCTGCTCCCTCGATGGCATTCCGGCGGGCATCGCCGTTGACCAAGAAGCGCTGCAGGCCTTTTTGAACCGTCGCGCCCCCGGTCGCGACGAGACCGCGACCAAGCGCCGCGAGGCCGACGCCGCCCAAATCATCGCCGGCGTGGTCGATGGGCACACCACCGGCGCGCCCATTGCCGCGATTATCGAGAACACCAACACGCGCTCCAAGGATTACTCCGAGCTGCGCCGCAAGCCCCGTCCGGGACATGCGGACTTCCCTGCGCGCGTGAAGTATCACAACATGCACGATGTCGCCGGCGGCGGGCATTTCTCCGGCCGCCTAACGGCACCCCTGTGCATCGCCGGCGGCATTGCGCTGCAGGCACTCGAGGCCTGCGGCATTAAAGTGATGGCGCATGTGGCGCAGATCGGCGGCATCTCCGACCTGCCGATGGACGATATGGTCTATCGCGAGGCCGACCGCAAGGCGATCCTTACGAACGATCTGCCGTGCATTGACGCCGCCGCAGCCGGCCGCATGCGTGAGGAGATCCTAGCCGCGCGCGACGAACTCGACAGCATCGGCGGCATCGTGGAGTGCGGCATTTACGGGCTTCCCGCAGGCATCGGCGACCCCATGTTCGACGGCATCGAGAACCGCATCGCGCAAATCGCGTTTGGCATTCCCGCCGTAAAGGGCGTGGAGTTCGGCATGGGCTTTGCCGTGGCCGCCATGCGCGGCAGCGAGAACAACGATCCGTATCGCATCGATGCCGAGACCGGCGAGATCGAGGTCGAGTCCAACAACGCCGGCGGCATCCTGGGCGGTATTTCGACCGGCGCGCCCGTCATGTGGCGCATGGCCGTAAAGCCGACGCCCTCAATTGGCCGCGAGCAGCAGACGGTGGACATGGACGCTATGGAAAATGCCGAGCTCTCGGTCCACGGCCGCCACGATCCCTGCATCGTCCCCCGAGCCGTCCCCGTAGCCGAGGCAGCCGCCGCCCTTGCCATCTGGGACGCCCTCCTCGAAGACGCCGCCCAGCGCTAACTACCCACCCCTCAATATCCCCCGACACGTGAAAGGGGTCTCCATGGACCTTGCTGACATCCGCCAGGCCATCGATGGCATCGACACCACGCTCCTCAACAGTTTTGTCGAGCGCATGGACATTGCCACCGAGGTCGCCAAGTCTAAAATCGAGATGGGCAAGGCCGTCTTCGACCCCGCCCGTGAGCGCTCCAAGCTCAACAATCTCGCCAGCCGCGTGCCCGAGCGCTACGAGGCCCAAGCCATCACCCTGTTCCGCCTCCTCATGAGCATGAGCAAGGCCGAGCAGCAGCGCTACATCAACGAGCTCAAGGGCATCACCGTCTCACAAAAGGCCCACGCCACGGCTGCAGCCTTTGACACGCCTTTCCCCCAGACGGCTAGCGTCGCCTGCCAGGGCGTCGAGGGCGCCTATAGCCAAATTGCCGCGTGCAGGCTCTTCGACGTGCCCGACATTGCGTTCTTCGAGACCTTCGAGGGCGTTATGCGCGCCGTGCGCGACGGCTTCTGCGAGTTTGGCGTGCTGCCCATCGAGAACTCCACCGCCGGCTCAGTCAACGCCGTCTACGACCTGCTCGCCCAGTTCGACTTCCACATCGTGCGCTCGCTTCGCCTCAAAATCGACCACAACTTGCTCGTCAAGCCCGGCGCCAAGCTTGCGGACGTGCACGAGGTCTACAGCCACGGCCAGGCCATTGCCCAATGCGCCGGCTTTATCGAGGCGCACGACCTGCACGCCACCAAGTACCCCAACACGGCCATGTCGGCCGAGATGGTCGCCAGCTCCGAACGCACCGATGTTGCCGCGATCGCATCGCGCAGCTGCGCCGCACTCTACGGCTTGGAGGTACTGGAGCCCAACATCCAGGACTCGGACAGCAACTACACGCGCTTTGTCGTCATCAGCCGCGAGCCACGCGTCTACCCCGGCGCCAACCGCACCTCGCTCATGATTACCACGGCCAACGAGCCGGGCGCACTCTATCGCGTACTCGAGCGCTTCTACGCGCTCAATATCAACCTCATCAAGCTCGAGAGCCGCCCCATCCCCGGGCACGACTTTGAGTTTATGTTCTACTTTGACCTGGACTGCCCCTTTGGCAGCAAGGCCCTCGATGACCTGCTCGATTCCATCGACGACGTGTGCGAGAGCTTCACCTTCTTTGGCAGTTACACGGAGGTGCTCTAGATGACCGATGTCGCCGCAACCCGCCCCTACGGCGTGCTGGGCCGCGTGCTGGGCCACAGCTACACCCCGACCATCTACAAGGAGCTCGCGGGGCTCGAGTACGTACGATTTGAGCGCGAGCCCGAGGACCTCCAGGCTTTTATGACGGGTGACGAATGGGAGGGCACCAACGTGACCATCCCCTACAAGCGCGCCGTCATGGAATACCTGGACGAGCTGAGTCCACTCGCCGAGCGTATGGGAAACGTCAACACCATCACGCGCCTGCCCGACGGCCGCCTGCGCGGCGACAACACCGACTACTTCGGCTTTCAGTGCCTAGTCGAGGAGCTGGGCGTTGAGGTCGCCGGCAAGAAGGCCCTCGTGCTCGGTGCCACCGGTGGCGCCGGCACCACTGCCAGCATGGTGCTCGGCGACCTGGGCGCCATCGTCGTGCCGGTCGGCCGCACGAGCGAAGTCAACTACGACAACATCGCGCAGCAGTCCGACGCCGCACTGCTCGTCAACTGCACGCCCGCCGGCATGTTCCCCCACTGTCCCGACGCCCCCTGCACACTCGAGGGGCTCAATGCGCTCGAGGGCGTTATCGACATTGTCTACAACCCCGCTCGCACGGGACTCATGCTCGAGGCCGAGCGCCGCGACATCCCCTGCATCGGCGGTCTGCTCATGCTCGTGGCCCAGGCGGCGCAAGCCGTTGAGCGCTACACCGGCCAGGTCACTCCGCGCGAGCGCATTCTGGACGTAACGGAGCGCCTGTCACGCCGCGAACAGAACATCGCGCTGATCGGCATGCCGGGCTCAGGCAAGACCCGTGTGGGCGAGCAGATTGCCCTGCTCACGGGGCGAGAGCACATCGATCTGGATCGCGCCCTCGAGGAGCGCCTGGGCATGCCCTGCGCCGACTTTATCGTCGAGCGCGGCGAGGCGGCGTTCCGCGAACAGGAGACGGCGGCGCTGGCCGACATCTCCAAGCGCAGCGGCCTGGTGCTTTCCACCGGCGGCGGCGTGGTCACGCGCGACGAGAACTACCCGCTGCTGCACCAGAACAGCCAGATCGTGATGCTCAACCGCAAGCTCGACGAGCTCGCCCACAAGGGCCGCCCCATCACGGCGCGCGATGGCATCGACAAGCTCGCCGAGCAGCGCATGCCGCGCTACCGCTCCTGGGCCGACTACATCATCGACTCACGCGACTGCGCCGCCAACACCGCCCAAGCCCTCCTCGACACCCTCCCACCCGCTCTCTAACCAAAACCACCACAAAGGGGACAGGCGCCTTTGTGGTGGTTTTCCAATCGCAAAGGAAGCAACCATGAAAGCACTCGTCATCAACGGCCCCAACCTCAACATGCTCGGCATTCGCGAGCCGGGCATCTATGGCAGCGACAACTACGACCGCTTAGTGCAGATCTGCCAGGAGGCAGGTGCCGCACAGGGCTTCGACGAGATCGAGGTCTTCCAGTCTAACCACGAGGGCAGCATCGTCGACAAGATCCAGGAGGCCTACGGCAAGGTCGACGGCATCGTCATCAACCCGGCCGCTTATACGCATACGAGCGTGGCGATCCTCGATGCCCTCAAGGCCGTCGCCATCCCGGCTGTGGAGGTCCACATCAGCGCCGTAGAGACACGCGAGGACTTCCGCCAGGTGAGCTATGCACGCCTGGCCTGCTTCGCCACCATCACCGGCGAAGGCCTCCAAGGCTACGCCCACGCGTTGGAGCTGCTGGAAAAGCATCTCGAAAAGTAAGCCTGCAACACTACCGAATAAATGACAGCGGGGAGGACCAACTTGGTCCTCCCCGCTTTTAATTACGCCTTCTTAATCACGAATGCCAATCCAATATCGCAGGCACAGCGTACGATTGACGCAAAGAGCCACGATGCCGGCAGCGTCATAAGCAGCGGCATCGTCTGCCAAGGAATAAACCAATCGACCGCGTGGATTGCAAAGATGGCAAGACTGGCCTGTCCGCAGAACACGAGCGATCGCTCAAAGGATCCCACAACCGGCACGTCTTTCAACTTCTCCAGCGCCATGGAAACCCAGCACACGCAGTAGCTGCCGGCAAGAGCGGCAACTGTCGCAACCACAAACCCATCCACGCGGCGGCTCGAAAGCTCAAGCCCACTCAGCGCGCCAAGGACAAGCCAAGCGACACCGGCTCCAATAAACAGCAGGGGCTTGCTCACGCTCGGCTCCAGCCCCCTTTGGCGCGCCGTATAGCCAACCCACATCAGCAGCACAATATAGCAGCTCAGATCCAAATCGAGCGGCAGGTAAACACCCATTAAGCGAGACACGCTCAATCCGCAAAAGGCAATCGCGGCACAGACAACACCCTGCCAAACTACCCCAATCCCGCAGCGATCAAACAGCCGCACAAGTACATTAAACAGTAGGCGCGACGTAAACAGCGCCGCCAAAAACCATGCCATGCCAACGGCGGTAACGCCAAGCCCAGGCACATCAACGCCCGAGGCAAACACAAGCGTCTTAAGCCCCGCGACCAGCGTACCGCTCGTCAAAGGAGCGCCGCTCATCAAGAACGTCGGCACCTGCCACGCCAGTGCAAGAACCACATACGGCACCAGCAGGCGCGACACCGAACCACTCAGCAGCTCGCGCCACGGCTTCGGCCTAAACGTATACCCGGCAAGAATAAAGAACACCGGCATGTGAAACGAGAAGATCGCGTGCCGCAAGGGAGAGGGATTTGGGACGGTGTGTCCCACAATGACCAGAATAATTGCGATCCCCTTTGCAATATCGATCCAGTCGAGCCTTTTGCTTCCCATTGCGAACCCTTCAAAACCACAGCACACAAGATGAAAAAAGCCCAGACCTCCAAGCGGTCCGGGCTTAATAAACGATGGTGCTCCATGGCGGATTCGAACCGTCGACCTTGGGATTAGAAGTCCCCTGCTCTATCCAACTGAGCTAATGGAGCATATAACCGCACGCCCAAGCAAGCGCAAGCCTGTCAGGCGCAAGTAATTATAACCTAGTTGAACTGCTCGCGGTACGCCTTGCAGACCTCATCGACCGGGCCGTCCATGCGAAGGTCACCCTTCTCAATCCAAACGGCACGCTGGCAGATGCGCTCAACCTGCTCCATGGAGTGCGAAACGAACAGAACCGTCACGTCACCGCTCTGGATAAAGTGCTGGATGCGGGCCTCGCACTTCTGCTGGAAGAACACGTCACCGACGGACAGCGTCTCGTCAACGATCAGAATATCAGGCTCGGTAATCGTTGCGATTGCAAAGGCGATACGCGCCACCATGCCCGAGGAGAAATTCTTGAGCGGCATATCGACAAAGTTCTGAAGCTCAGCGAACTCGATAATGCCGTCAAAGTTGGCGTCGATGAACTCCTTGGTATAACCGAGCAGGGCGCCGTTCAGATAGATATTCTCGCGGGCGGTCAGCTCGGGGTCGAAGCCGGCACCAAGCTCGATCAGCGGCGCGATGTTACCGTGCACCTTAACGCTGCCCTCGCTAGGCTCAAGCACGCCAGCGATAATCTTGAGCATCGTAGACTTACCGGAACCATTGGTGCCGACCAGACCCACGACCTCACCGCGATGAATATCGAACGAGATGTGCTTAAGCGCCCTAAACTCCTCAAAGAACAGCTCGTGCTTGGCAAGCTTAATGAAGTACTCCTTGAGGTTGGTCAGCGACTCGGACGCCATGTTAAAGATCATGGTGACGTCGTCGACCTCGACAGCCAGAGGCTGCTCGCTGTAATCAACAACAGATTCAGTCATCACAGCACTCCTTAGATGTAGAGGATGAACTTGCGCTCGGACTTATGGAACACGGTATAGCCAATAACAAGCGCAAGAACCGCCCAAGCAGCGCACATACCAAACGTCATAAGCGAGGGCGTAGTCTGGAACAGAAAGATATCGCGCATAAACTGCAGGTAGTTGTACATGGGGTTCGCATACATCAAGATACGCACGAGATGCGGCATTTGCGCAATATAGTCAGTCGTCCAGAAGATGGGCGTAATATAAGTCCACGCCGTAATGACGACGCTCCACAGATGCATAACGTCGCGGAAAAAGACCGTAAGGGCAGAAAGCATCATGCCCAGGCCCATGCAGAAGCACATAAGCAGCAGCAGGCAAACCGGCAGCAGAATCAGATGCCAAGAAGGCATAACGCGGAACCACAGCATAACGATGGCGACGGCGACCAGCGAGAAGGCAAAGTTGACCAGCGAGAAGAGCACCTTCTGCACCGGGAAGACCCAGCGGTGCACCTTAACCTTCTTGAGCAGAGGGGCAGCACCCACGATCGACGTCAGGGCCTGGTTCGTAGACTCGGACATGACGGCAAAGGTAACGTTACCCACGATCAAGTACAGCGGGTACATCTCGGGCGTCATTGAGCCATTGCGGCCCTGGCCAAAAATCGTCGAGAACACGATGGCCATGACAATCATCATCAGCAGCGGGTTGAGCACCGACCATGCGACGCCCAGAACGCTGCGGCGATACTTGATCTTAAAATCCTTGGTAACCAGCTGACGAAGGATAAACGCGTCCTTCTCAAATTCGTTCTTAGCAAACGTCGCAGGCAGACTGCGAGTTTCTTGTTGCTTTGTCTGATCCGACACGGATGCAACTCCTTTACTCGTAATCGTTGACAAACGAACAGTATAGACCCGACGGCCATGCAAACGATTCGCGCAACAAAACTGGAGAACTAACCCACATCTTAGGATGCCAAGCCCAAACGGCTATACTTTCAAGAATTGAATGTATAAGGAGCATTGAGTGAATTCTGAATCCATCGCCGTCATTATCCCCTGCTACAACGAAGCCCTCACGATCGGCAAAGTCATCGACGACTTTCACCGCGAGCTTCCGCAAGCGACGGTCTATGTCTATGACAACAACTCGTCGGACGATACCTCACGCATCGCCACCGAGCACGGCGCCACGGTCCGCTTTGAGCCCCGTCAGGGAAAGGGCAACGTGTGCCGCCAGATGTTTCGCGATATCGACGCCGATTGCTACCTGATGGTCGACGGCGACGACACCTACCCCGCCGAGGCGGCCAAAGCCCTCTGCGAGCCCATCCTCAACGGCGCGGCCGATATGACCGTAGGCGACCGCCTTTCCAACGGCACCTACGCCGAGGAAAACAAGCGTGCTTTCCACGGCTTTGGCAACAATCTGGTCCGCGCCATGATCAAGTGGATCTATGGCTACAGCTTCGATGATGTCATGACCGGCTACCGCGCCATGAGCCGCCCGTTCGTTAAAACCTTCCCTGTGCTTTCCGAGGGCTTCCAGATCGAAACCGAGCTCTCGATCCACGCCGTCGACCACCGCTGGCGCATCAAAGATGTGCCCATCGAGTACCGCGACCGTCCGGAAGGCTCCGAATCCAAGCTCAATACCGTGAGCGACGGCATTAAAGTCGTCGCGATGATCGGCACGCTGTTCAAGGACTACCGCCCGCTGAAGTTCTTCAGCCTCGTCGCGCTTCTGTTTGCGGTGATCGGCCTCGCCCTGGGCATGCCCATCGTTGTCGAGTATTTCCAGACCGGCCTCGTTCCGCGCTTCCCCACCGCCATGCTCGCCGCGTCGTTTATGTTCCTGTGCGGCCTGAGCCTTGCAACCGGATTCATCCTGGATTCTGTAGCAAAGGTCGAAAAAAAGCAGTGGGAGGTCAACGTATATAGCAAGTACGCCTACGACGACCAGCCCGGCCACCCTACTTCCAAGCCAAGCGAGAGGTAAACCACCATGCCGCTCATCTCCATCGTCGTGCCGTGTTACAACGAGCGGGAATCACTTCCGATCTTTCTCAAAGAGCTCGATGGCGTCGTTCGCATCATGACCCGGCAAGACCCCGGCATCTCCTTTGAAGCCGTCCTCATCGACGATGGCTCGGCAGACAAAACGCTCGCCGTCATGAAGGCAGAAGCTGCGGCGGCGCATCCATACGCCATCCGCTGGCACTCTTTCTCGCGCAACTTTGGCAAGGAGGCGGCACTACTCGCCGGACTCCAGCACGCAAAGGGCGACTATGTCGCCACCATGGATGCCGACATGCAGGACCCGCCCTCGCTCCTGCCGCAGATGTACGAGATCTTGCAAACCGAAGACTACGATAACGTCGCCACACGCAGGACCACCCGCGAAGGCGAGCCTCCCATCAGGTCGTTCTGCGCCCGTATGTTCTACAAGATCATCAACCGCATTTCCAAGGCCGACATCGTCGACGGAGCACGCGATTTTAGGCTCATGAAGCGACCTATGGTCAACGCCATCATCTCCATGGGCGAATACAATCGATTCTCCAAGGGCATCTACGGCTGGGTCGGCTTCAAGACCAAATGGCTCCCCTACGTAAACGTCAACCGCGTGGCCGGTGAGACCAAATGGAGCTTTTGGTCGCTGCTCCTCTATTCCATCGACGGCATCGTCGCGTTTTCCACGGCGCCACTCTCCCTCGCCGCCCTCACGGGTATCGTCTTCTGCCTCATCGCCATCATGGGATTTATCGTCATCCTGGTCAAAACGCTTGTTTGGGGCGATCCCGTAGGCGGATGGCCCTCCCTTGCCTGCCTCATTACGCTGTTTGGCGGCATGCAGCTCCTGTGCCTGGGAATCATTGGCGAGTACCTAGCAAAAGCCTACTTGGAGGCCAAGCACCGCCCCATCTATATCATTCGAGAATCCAACGAGGAATCTGATGACACGGCCCAATAACAGCACGCTCAAGAATGTGGCGTTCTACGCCGCCTGCTTCACGTTTTCCATCGCATTTTTTGTCGCACTTGCAGAGGCGGGGCATGTCTACCCCTTTGGCGACAACTCGTTTCTCACCAACGATCTCAAATACCAATACATCGACTTCTTCGCGTGGTTTCGCCGCGTCCTTTTAGGCGAGGCAAACCTTCGCTATTCCTTCTCACAGGGCCTCGGTATGAACACATGGGGGCTCTATAGCTACTACCTCGCCAGCCCCTTCAACCTGCTCTGCGTGCTGTTTCCCGCAGACAAGCTAACGCTCTTCGCGTTTGTTATCTCCGCGCTCAAACTGGGCTGCATCCACATCAGCAGCGCTTGGTATGTGCAAAAGCGCTTTGACCTTTCCAAGCCCGCCGCATTCTTGCTATCCCTCTCGTTCACGTTTTGCAGCTGGACCATCAGCAACCTGCGCAACCCACTCTGGATTGATTGCCTGATCCTGCTGCCCATCTGCGCCTACGGATGCCACGAGCTCATCCGCAAGCAGCGCATGATCCGCCTCATCATCACAACGGCGCTCAATGTCATGTTCTGCTGGTATACGGCCTACATCAGCATCCTGTTCCTCTGCATCTTCGTATTGGTCGAATTTGTCGATTATGTTGTAGAAGAAGGTTTTAGCTGGAAGCTCATGCTCGATCGGGCCCTGCGATTCGCAGGCGCCATTGTGCTCGGGCTACTTCTGTCCGCTTGGACCTTTTTGCCGACCATCCTTGCCATGTCCAAGGGCGGCCCCGTCCTAGCCCTCGGGCCGCTGCTTAAAACCAGCCTCAAATCGCTCATCAGGGGCTTTCTCCCTGGCATGTGGGTAAGCAACGAAAGCACACCGCAGTTCTATTGCGGCATCATCATGATGCTGCTTGCGGTGAGTCTGCTGGTTAACCGCACGGTTTCAATCAAGACGCGCATCGCGACACTCGTCGTCACGATAATCCTGGTCGCAAGCTCCGTTTTGAGCCCGCTCGAGTACATCTGGTGCGGCATGCGCGTTCCCAACGGCTTCTACTCGCGCACGGCTTTTTTGCTGAGCTTCTTTACGCTGTGGACCGCAGGATACGCGCTGCAGGCGCTCAAATACCAGCCCAAATTGCGTCAAGCCTATCGCCCCGTCGTCATCATGCCCCTCCTGGCACTAACCGCCATTGAGTTGTTTGCCAACGCCCATGTCATTTGGTATCAGCTGTACGTAGGCTATTCCGAAGAAGCCAACAGCACCTATGTCGCCACCGCGACCGACACGATCACGGCCATTCAAGACCAGACTTCGGCGTCGTTCTATCGCATTGACCGCACGACCACACGCGTCGACAGCGCCGCCCTCAACGAAGGCCTGGCGCTTGGATACAACCAGTTGTCTTCGTATTCGTCTGCCAACAACCCGCAGGCCATCGCACTGCTCAACTCCCTTGGATACAGCAGCGTCGGCGAATTCTCGACCCGTTATGCCGAGCCTATTCTCGCCGTCGATGCCCTACTGGGAGTCAAGTATGCCATTCCTGAGAACGTACCTGCGGGATACGTTTTAGCCAAGATGAATCAGGCCGACTCCACAAGCGCAGTGTACGAGAACCCCTATGCGCTCAGCATTGGCGTCGCAGCCTCAAGCGATATCCAAAACAGCACGCTGAAGAGCGAGAACCCCTTCGAAAAGCAAAACGAACTCTACAGCAAAATCCTAGGCCGCGAGGTCAATCTCTATACCAAGATCGAGGCCACGAGCACGGAGAATAGCGATAGCTTAAAGCAATGGAGCGTTACTGTACCGGCAAGCTCCATCGGGTATCTCTACATCAACAAAGATACGACTGCCGGCAGTTATTGGCCCGTCACTCTTACCATCGACCAGCGAGCGATCGCAAACGAGGCTTGGAGATTCGACAATAATATCCGCCAGATTACGGATGCATCGGACGCCCCGAGCCAGCATACGGTGTCAATCGGAGTCGCAGAGGGCTATACAGACATGCCCCAAGACAATGAGCCGGTCTTTTACGCCCTCAATCTGGACGTTTTCGAGCAGATTATGAACGAGCTTAAGACGAGCGAATTTGTTCCGACGGTTTTTGAGGACGGAAGGATCGAAGGCGAGTATACCGCCAAGGATGACGGCAACCTGCTGCTGAGCGTTCCGTACGATGAGGGCTGGAACGTAACGGTAAACGGAACCGCCGCAGAACTAACGCCCGCCGCCGATAAGGGTTTGTCATCCCTGAACATGCAGAAAGGCTCGAATAGGATCGTGATGACCTACAAGACTCCGGGCGCCCTTGCGGGGCTTGCAGTGAGTCTGGCGACCGCCGCCGCCCTTGTTGCAGCGGGGCTATTCACCAGGCATAAGAAAAGCCGCCGTTAAAGAACGGCGGCTTTTACTCTCGAAAAGTTATTAGCGGCTAGAGCGTCTTAAGGTACTCCCCCAGCTCTTCCTCCCAGTCGGGCATATGGAAGCCCGTCGACTCGAGCTTGGACAGGTCGAGCGCGGAGTGGACCGGGCGCGGTGCGACGGGGCCCTCGGCGTTCGCGTAATAGTCGGCGGTCGACACCGGCACGACCTTCTCCCCGTTGCCGTTGGCGGCCTCGAAGACGGCGCGGGCGATATCGGCCCAGCTCCTCACGGCGCCGGAGCCGGTGCAGTCGTAGGTGCCGTAGGGGGCCTTCGCGTCCAGCACGTGGAAGATCGCCTCGGCCATGTCGCGCGTGAAGGTCAGGCGTCCCAGCTGGTCGTCCACGACGGTGACCTTGTTCAGCTTGTCCTCGGGGTCGGCGACGCGGTCGGAGAGGCCCCTCATGGTCTTGACGAAGTTGTGGCCCTCGCCGATGACCCAGGAGCTGCGCATGATGTAGTGGCGGGGGCACCCGGCCACGGCGATGTCGCCGGCGGCCTTGGTCTGGCCGTAGACGGACAGGGGGCTGAGGGGTTCGTCCTCGTCATGCACTTCGGCGGTGCCGTCGAAGACGTAGTCGGAGGACACGTGGACCAGGGTGATCCCGTGCCCGGCGCAGGTGCGGGCGAGAAGCGCCGGGCCGATGGCGTTGGCCCTCCAGGCGGTCACGCGGCCCTCGGGGGTCTCCGCCCTGTCCACGGCGGTGTAGGCGCCGCAGTTGATCACGGTGCCGTAGAGCGACCAGTCGTACTGCGCGTAGGCGTCCGGGCCGGACATGTCGAAGGTGTCGATGTCGCAGAAGTCGAAGTCCTTGGCGACGCCGCGCTCCTCGGCGAGCGCGCGCACCGCGCGGCCCAGCTGGCCGTCGCAGCCGGTGACGAGCGTCCTCTTGGGCGCCATGGGGACGACGTCCTTGAGCATC
>CATWKM010000007.1:0-54434 GCA_958351385.1 uncultured Collinsella sp.
TGCCGCAGACGACATACATTCGCCGCGTTGCCGCGCGTGCCCTATATATGGCTCGGAGCCGCATATGAGCAGGTATGTTCACGGCTCCGGGAGAGACGACGCACAACTAAATAATCGACCGCAAAGCAGGTTCCCTAAAATTCCGGGTTTGAGCACGGTCGGGCAATCGCCGTCCGTCGTGCATCGATACCGCTGTTATCCGTTTTTGGTTCGAGAGGGGAACCGTTATGGCTGAAGAATTTGATTTCCATCCGATGTGGGAGAGCCTCGGCATGAATCTTGCCGACCACGACATGCTGCTGGGCGCCGTGGGCCAGATGTACGGCGATATGTTCCTGACGCAGAACAATCGCCCCAAGTCCACGTCCTACCTGGATTTTGTCGCCACCAACATCCACAGCGGCCGTATTAAGGAGATACTCGACAAGAAGGAGACCGGCGAGGCCACCAAGATCGTGGGCAGCTTCTGCGTCTACGTGCCCGAGGAGATTGTGCTCGCCTGCGACGGTATCCCCGTGGGTCTGTGCTCGGGTGCCGATTGGGCGACCGACAAGGTCGAGGAGCACTTGCCGCGCAACACTTGTCCGCTCATCAAGAGCTTTGCCGGCTTTAAGCTGGGCGAGGTCTGCCCCTACATTGAGTCGAGTGACTTGGTGGTAGGCGAGAACACCTGCGACGGCAAGAAGAAAGCCTACGAGTTCTTTGCCACGCAAAAGAACATGTACGTCATGGATATTCCCAACGTGCACGACGAGTCGACGCTCGTGACCTGGAAGGCCGAGGTCAAGAAGCTCGCCGCCAAGATCGAGGAAGAGTGCGGCGTCAAGATTACGCCCGAGCGTCTGAAGGCTGCCATCCACGCCGTCAATGAGAAGCGCCGCGCCCTGCAGCGCCTCGCTGCGACCCGCGCTGCCGACCCTGCGCCCATCAGCGGTCTCGACAGCCTGCTGACCGTTCAGGCCGCCTTTATGGACGACACACCGCGTCTGACCGGAGCCATCAACGATATGGCGGCTGAGTGCGAGCAGCGTGTCGAGGCCGGCGAGGGCGTGGCACCCAAGGGGACCAAGCGCATCCTGTACACCGGTACGCCCATGGCCGTGCCCAACTGGAAGCTGTTCAACCTTATCGAGAAGGCCGGCGGCGTTGTGGTAGGCGAGGAGTCCTGCACGGGCTCGCGCTACTACAAGGACCTGGTCGACGAGTCCGGCGAGACGGTTGACGAGATGCTCGACGCCATCGCCGAGCGCTACTTTAAGATCAACTGCGCCGTCTTTACGCCCAACGACCAGCGTATGAAGGATATTGTCCAGATGGCCAAGGACCTGCATGCCGACGGCATCGTGGACGTGGCTCTGCAGTTCTGCACGCTCTACGAGATGGAGTCGTTTGCCGTGGAGAAGGCCGCCGAGGAGGCAGGCATTCCGTTTATGCACATCACGACCGACTACGCCGGCGAGGATGCAGGCCAACTGCAAACCAGGATTGAGGCTTTCTTGGAAACCATTTAGGACTATTCGTCCCGGCGGCTTCCCCAGGCACCCGATCTTGCTGTTCAAACCGTCGCTTGCGTACCAAAGTACGCGACGCTCCTCTTTCACGGCAACCTCGGGCACCTGGGAAAGCCGTTTCCTTGGTTGGTTAAAAGGTTTGTTAAGGAGTTATATGTCGGAAAATATTGAGCAGCCGTTGCCGTCCACGTTTGAGGAGTTCAACGAGCAGCGCAAGGCCGCGTTTATTCGCGTTAAGGATTACAAGCAGGCGGGCAATCGTCTTGTCGGGTATTTGTGCAGCTATACGCCGCTCGAGATTATCGATGCCGCGGGCGCCTCGAGCGTGGCTCTGTGTGGTACGTCCGACGAGGTGATTCCCGAGGCCGAGAAGGTGCTGCCGGCAAACCTGTGCCCGCTCATCAAGTCTACGTATGGTTTTGCCTATTCGCAAAAGTGCCCGTTTACGTACTTTAGCGACATGATCATCGGCGAGACCACCTGCGACGGCAAGAAGAAGATGTACGAACTGCTCAACGAGCTCAAGCGCACGCACATTCTGCATCTTCCGCAGGGTCGCGATCGTGCCTACGAGCGTGAAGGCTGGTACGAGGAGTGCCGCCTGCTCAAGGAGGAGCTCGAGGGCTTCTACGGCATCACGATTACCGACGATGACCTGCGCGCTGCCGTCCGTCGTCGCAACCGCTTGCGTGCGGCCCAGCTCGAGATGTTTGCACTGCAGGCCAACCAGCCGGCGGCCATGAGCGGCGTCGACCTGATGAGCACCATGTTTGCCGGTACGTTTAGCTTTGATATCGAGGCCTATACGCAGCAGCTGGAGCAAAAGGTCGCCAAGCTGCGCGAGGCCTACGACGCGGGCAAGCGCCCGGTCGCGGCGGATGCCAAGCGCATTCTGATCACCGGCTGCCCGGTGGGCGGCGTGATCAACAAGATCGGTCGCACCATCGAGTCCAACGGCGGTGTGGTCGTGTGCATGGACGACTGCTCGGGCGAGCGCACGGCGGCCATGATGATCGACCCGGAGGCTCCCGACATCCTTCGCGTCATCGCCGACCGCTACCTGGATATCAACTGCTCGGTCATGACGCCCAACGATGGTCGTATGGAAAACACGCTGGCCATGTGCGAGAAGTATCACGTCGATGGCGTAGTGGAGAGCGTGCTACAGGCCTGCCACACCTTTAACGTGGAGAGTGCGCGCATGCAGGAGGCTGTCGAGGGCGCGGGTATTCCGTATATGAAGATCGAGACCGACTACAGCAACGGTGACATGGGCCAGATCGAGACGCGCATCGCTGCCTTTATCGAGACCCTGTAGGACAAATGCGGCAAAGGGATAGCTGCTTTGCCGCATAGAAGGAGGATGCCGTGGTTGGCATTGGTATCGACATAGGCTCGACGGCCGCGAAGGCTGCGGTGGTGGAGACGGACAACGCCATTGCGTGGACCTGCGTCATGCCGACGGGGTATTCGTCGGTCGATGCGGCCGAGCGCCTACGCGGTGAGCTCGCCGCAGCCGGCTATGACGTGACGGGCGACGATGTTCGCGTGATCGCGACTGGCTACGGCCGTGTCGCGGTGCCCTATGCCAACAAGGTGGTGACCGAGATCACCTGCCATGGTGCCGGCGCGGTCCGCCTGTTTGGCGAGCAGGGCACGGTGATCGACGTGGGCGGCCAGGATACCAAGGTCATCCAACTCAAGGGCGGCCGCGTGGCCAAGTTCGCCATGAACGACAAGTGTGCCGCCGGCACGGGGCGCTTTCTGGAGATCATGGCCGACCGCCTAGGCATTTCCCAGCAGCAGATGGCCGACCTGGCGCGTTCCGGCGAGCCCACCAAGATCAGCAGCATGTGCACGGTGTTTGCCGAAAGCGAGGTCATCAGCCTGATCGGTCGCGGTGAGCCGCGCGAGAACATTGCGCGTGGCGTGATCGACAGCGTGGTCTCGCGCGTGGCGACCATGGCCGGGCAGGCCGCGGGCGCCCCGTACTACCTGACCGGTGGCCTGTGCGAGAACGCCTTCGTGGTGGAGCGGTTGGGCGAGCTACTGGGGTCGCCGGTGACCACCTCGCCCCAGGCTCGCTTTGCCGGAGCGATCGGCGCGGCGATTCGCGCACAGGCGCTCGATTAATGCATCGGCCGTGGGCCTGCATTCATGCGTATACTGGGAGGAAATGATTGACCGATGAGAGGAGGTATCGATGGCTGACGATCAGATTAAGCTCACGTCCATGACGGCCGCGAGCGGTTGAGCCGCTAAGTTGGCTCCCGGAGCCCTCGCCCAGGTCCTGGGCGACTTACCCAATGTGCATAACGACAACTTGCTCGTGGGGTTCGATACCTCCGACGATGCGAGCGTCTTCCGCGTAGGGGAGAACCTGGGGCTCGTGCAGTCCATCGACTTCTTCCCACCGATGGTCGATGACCCGTTCCTGTTTGGCCAGATCGCTGCGGCCAACTCGCTGTCGGACATCTACGCCATGGGCGGGCGGCCGAGCCATGCCATGAACCTGCTTTGCATACCCAGTTGCCTGGGCGTTGAAGTTGCCGGTCAGATTCTGGCGGGCGGCGCCGATAAGTGCGTCGAGGCGGGTTGCTCCATCGCGGGCGGCCACACCATCAACGACGACGAGCCCAAGTACGGTCTGTCCGTGAGCGGTTTTGTGCCACTCGACCACATGCTCGCCAACAGCGGCGCACGCGTGGGCGATGTTCTGCTGCTGACCAAGGCGATCGGCTCGGGCATCATCACCACGGCCATTAAGGGCGAGCTCATCGAGCAGGACGAGGCCGCAGCCATGTTTGACTCGATGCGTACCCTCAACGAGGCCCCGATTCGCCTGGCCGAGGGACTCGAGCTTCACGGCTGCACCGACATCACGGGCTTTGGCCTGATCGGGCATGCGTGCGAGATGGCCGAGGGCTCGGGCGTGCAGATTGAACTTGCGTCGGGGGCGGTGCCGCTCTTTGACCAGGTGCTCGATATGGCGCGTCTGGGCATTATTCCTGCCGGTGCCTACCGCAACCAGGACTTCTTTGGCCCGCGCGTGGCTGCCGACGAGGACCTGGAGCCGGGCATGTTGGATGCACTGTACGATCCGCAGACCTCGGGTGGTTTGCTCATCGCGGCGCCTGCTGCCGATGTGGATGAGCTTGCGCGCCGTCTACATGCCGAGGGACGTATCGCCGCCGTCGTCGGGCGCGTGTGCGAGGCGGAGCCGGGCGGTCCTGCCGTTCGCGTTGTTCATTAAGGAAAACCGTTTATGCGACCGTTCGTTGTTCTGGGCGGTCCCTTTTGAAAGGAAAAACTATGTTTACCAAAATTGAAGTTAATGCCATGGGCGATGCCTGCCCGCTGCCCGTCGTCAAGACGCTCAAAGCTCTGAAGCAGCTTGATGGCGAGGGTGCTGTGGTGACCTCGGTCGACAACGAGACCGCCGTCAAGAACATCTCCAAGATGGCGCAGGAGAAAGGTTGCACGGCCTCGGTCGAGAAGGTTTCTGACGCCGAGTGGCACGTGACCGTGGCGACCTCTGGCGCCGTTGCCGTGGCCGATCCAGAGCAGGATGGCGCTGCCTTCTGTGATGCCAGCGCCGGCAAGGGCAAGCTCGTCATTTCCGTCTACACCGACTGCATGGGCCGCGGCGACGACGAGCTGGGCCACAAGCTCATGAAGGCCTTCATCTTTGCCGTGACGCAGCAGGAGGAGCTGCCCGCGACCATGCTGTTCTATAACGGCGGCGCCAAGCTCACCGTTGAGGGCTCGCCGGTGCTCGACGACCTGAAGGGCCTGGCCGAGCAGGGCGTTGAGATCCTTACCTGTGGCACCTGCCTCGATCACTTTGGCATTAAGGACCAGCTTGCGGTGGGCGAGGTCACCAACATGTACGTGATCGTGGAGAAGATGGAGCAGGCCGTGCGCGTCGTGCGCCCGTAGCGTATTGGTTGGAGTTGCCATGAGGGAGAAGCGCCCGGCGCTTGTCATCACGTTTCCCACCACGGCGGCCGTCATGGGCTGCGAGTCCCTGTGCATCGAGCGCGGCCTTCCCGGGCGAACGATTCCCGTGCCCGGGGAGGTCGCTGCCGGCTGTGGTCTGGCGTGGAAGGCGTTGCCTGCCGATGAGGAGCTGCTGCGCGGCGAACTCGCCGCGGCGGGCGTTCCCACCGAGGGCTATACCGTGATTGATATGTGGGAGGTCGTGCGATGATCTACCTGGATAACGCGGCGACGACCATGCACAAGCCGCAGACGGTCATCGATGCCGTGACGCAGGCGATGTGCTCGCTCGGCAATGCCGGGCGCGGCGCCACGTCGGGTGCCCTCGATGCCGCTCGTACGATTCACGGTTGCCGTGCCAAGCTCGCGCGCCTTTTAGGTTGCCCGAGGGCGGACCATGTGTGCTTTACGCCCAACTCTACGGCGGCGCTCAACACCGCCATCTGTGGCGTGGTGCGCCCCGGCGACCGCGTGGTCACGACGGTGCTCGAGCACAACTCCGTGCTGCGTCCGCTCAACCGCCTGGCAGTGGAGCGGGGTGTGACCGTTGAGCATGCGGGCTGTGACGCGAACGGCGTGCTCGACTATGACGAGCTCGAGCGGTTGGTCACGCCCGGTACGCGTGCCGTGGTGGTGACGCACGCTTCCAATGTGACCGGCAACGCGGTCGACGTTTCGCGTGTGGCTGCCATCGCCCATGCGGTCGGCGCGTTGGTGATCGTCGATGCCTCTCAGTCTGCCGGTACGGCGCATATCGATATGCAAGCCATGGGGTTCGACGTCGTGTGCTTTACCGGCCACAAGGGGCTCATGGGACCCCAAGGCACCGGCGGGCTGGCCGTGGCGGAGGGCATTGACGTGGCACCGTGGGCCATGGGCGGCACGGGCGTGCACAGCTTTGATCCGCTGCAGCCGCTTGAGTGGCCCACGCGCCTTGAGGCGGGCACGCTCAACGGCCACGGCATCGCGGGCCTTTCTGCCGGCCTCGACTTTATCGAGGCCCAGGGTGGGGTCGAGGCGATTGCTGCCCACGAGCGTGCGCTCGCCGATCGCTTCCTTGCCGGTGTGTGCGAGATTCCGGGGATTAAGCTCTACGGCGCCTTTGACCAGCCGGCGCACTCTGCGATCGTGTCGCTCAACGTGGGTGATATCGACTCTGCCGAGATCTCGGACGCGCTCATGCAAGGGTGGGGGATTGCGACGCGCCCCGGCGCCCATTGCGCTCCGCTCATGCACCGTGCGTTAGATACCGAGCGCCAGGGTGTCGTCCGCTTCTCGTTTGGGTATTTCAACACGACCGAAGAAGTCGACACGGCTATCGATGCTCTGCGCAATTTAGCCTGCTAAAGCTGCTGGACCGTTTATACTTGCGGGACGGGTATTTTGCCCGTCCCGTTTTTGTTTCGACCCGAAAGGTGTGCCTATGGCTTCATCCGCCCCGCGCGGTCTGCGTTCCGACCATGTCGTTACCGTCGGCATTGCGCTGTTCTCGATGCTCTTTGGCGCCGGTAACCTCATTATTCCGCCGCTGCTGGCGCTGCAGGCAGGTTCTGCCACGCCGGTTGCCATGATCGGCTTTTTGATTGCCGCTATCGGTCTGCCCGTTATGGGATTTATCGCCGTCGCGCTCGCTGGCACGGCCCGAGAGCTGGCCGGGCGTGTGCATCCTAAGTTTGGCGAATTCTTCGTTGCGGCGGTCTACCTGGCCATCGGTCCGTGCCTGGCCATTCCGCGCACAAGCTCTACGGCGTTCGAAATGCTGGTGCCGCTGCTACCCGAGGGCGTTTCGCTCGGCACGGCACGTCTGGTGTTTGCCATCGGGTTCTTCGTCGTCGCGTTTGCGCTCACGCTACGTCCAGGCGTCATCACGCGCGTGCTCGGCCGCATTACGGGCCCTGCGCTCATTGCGCTCATCGTGCTGGTCGTGGGCGCTGCCGTGATCTCGCCGCTGGGACCGGCTGCCGCGCCGCAGGCCCCTTACGATGCAGGCGCCGCTGTGCAGGGCTTTCTGACTGGCTATCAGACCATGGACCTGCTCGCGTCACTTGCCTTCGGCATCATCATCGCCGAGACCATCCACGAGCTGGGTGTTACCGATGACAAGCGCGTGGCCTTCGAGATCTCGCGTTCCGGTGTTATCGCCGGCGTGCTCATGGCCATCATCTACTGCGGCTTGGGCCTTGCCGGTATGCAGCTCGGCACCGTGATGCCCGACGCTACCAACGGCGCCGCCATCCTCGCCCGTTCGGCCTCCATGCATTTTGGGCTTGCCGGCACGGTCGTGGTCTTTGCGATCTTTTTCCTCGCCTGCATGAACGTGTGCATCGGCCTCATCAGCTGCTGCTCGCGTTACTTCTGCGAGACGTATGTGGTCGAAGGGGGAGCGGAGGCCTCTGAGGAGGCCATGCGCCGTCCCTTTGCGGTTCTCGCCTTTGTGTTCGCAGCGTTTTCGTGCGTGCTCTCCAACGTGGGCCTCGACGTGATCCTTATGTTCTCGGTGCCCATGCTCAACGCTTTGTACCCCGTTGCCATTGTGCTGGTGCTTATGGGCCTGGTGCACGGCTTTTGTGACGCTCATCCGCAGGTGTGGGTCTGGGTCGGCGGCGTAGTCGCTGTGCAGAGCGTGATCACCTCGGTCCGCGATGCGTTCTTTGCTGGAGCGTGGCTACCGTTTGATGTGCTGCCGCTGGCAGACATCGGTGCCGCGTGGGCGCCGGTCGCCGTAGTTGCCTTTGTGATCGGTCTGCTCCACAGCAAGTTTGTCGCACATTCGAGGAGCTAGGGTTTCTGCGCTTGCACGGGCGGGGAGTCTCCCCTATAATTTCCTTCGCTTTGGGACACGCAAGGTTTAGACCTTAGCTGCTCAACACCTTCGGGACGTGGCGCAGTTTGGTAGCGCGCCTGCTTTGGGAGCAGGATGTCGCAGGTTCAAATCCTGTCGTCCCGACCATATCTTGCGGGCGTAGTTCAATGGTAGAACCCCAGCCTTCCAAGCTGATGACGCGGGTTCGATTCCCGTCGCCCGCTCCATAAGAATTGTTTTAACGGCTTTGGTTTCCTCTGGGGATCAGAGCTGTTTTCGTTTACGCGCCGGGCGACGGGAATCGAACCCGCCAGGGTGCGGAGCTGAGAAAATGCGTGAGCATTTTCCAGCGCAGCACGCAAGGGCCGAAGGCCCGCAGCGAAACAAGGATTTGCTTCGCAAATCCTTGGACTTCCCGTCGCCCGCTCCACAAGATAGATGAATGGCTCTGCTTCCTTTTGGGAACAGAGCCATTTTCATAAGTGTGCCGGGTGACGGAAATCGATCCCGCACCGCAACTTAGGTGGGGATGGGGTTAGCTGCGGGGGCGATGGCGGAGCTTGTCGATGGTGGCGTCGGTGCTGTGGCCGCGGGCGTCGGCTGCGGTTTGGCGCTTGCGGCGGTAATCGATCATGCCTTGGATGATGGGTTTGCCAAAGCTCACGACATCATCGTTGTAGATGGCGGTTCGGGCTGCGAGGAGGCAGTCGGTAAAGTCCATATGGGTCTTGCCAAAGAGTTTGACGGCAAGAGCGACAACGGTGGGCTCGTCGACCATGACGTCATCGAGTAGCCTTTTCATGGCTACAGCAATCTCAACGCGGGGAACCTTATAGACGTCGCGCAGCGTGACCACGACGCGCGTGATGATCTCGGGGTAGACACGAGCGGTGCGCGTGGCGATGACCTTGGCGGCGCGCGGTGACAGAACCTCGTCGTCGTCAAGCAGGTAGCGTAGGATGACGGTCTCGTCGATGATGGTGCTACTCATGGATATCTACTTCCTCGGGACCCAAAATCGAATCGTCGCTTTCTGTAGCAAGGTATTCAATCCAGGCATTGCGTTCCTCGGAGCGGCGATTGGGGTCCCCATATGCTTTGAGCGATCCATAGGCGGCGGTGCCGTCCTTTGAGCGCACGGCGACCGGCTGAAAGGGGAGCTTGCGCATCAAAATGCTCTGCGCGACAAATAGACGTACGGCCTCGGCGAGCGATGTGCCCATGGCGTCGTAGAGACGCTCGGCATGCTGCTTGTCTTCCTCGCGAATGCGCACCTGCAGGATGGCTCGTTTTTGAGTCGATGACATCACTGGCCTCCCTTAATGAGCGTGCAATATGGATGGTCAAATACGGCACGTGCCGATACTTGGCAATCATATATCCAATACTTTATTGCACTCAAGTTTATGAGTGTAAACATTACTACAAGCGTAGTACATCTTTAAAAGAAGAGCGCGAAATCTCTCGCGGCGTACGCGTGTAATACACTCATCTCTATATCTAAGCTAGAATAATCCTAACCTGCCAAAACCCCTGCAATACACCCGTATTGCAGGGGTTACGCTCAAGTTTGCCCCCTGCAACTGCGTATATTCAACCTGTATACCGTTGGAGAAATTCTATCGAGTGCCTGTTTCGCCGCATGCATTCGATACGCCGATGCCAGGCCACGGGCGGCTTGGGACAACGTCGACAGGGTCTCTCCGGCATGGGATTCAGGAGGGAGTGAACAACATGGGCAATAAACGAGTCGTAGCCGATTCCTCACGCTGCATTGGGTGCCAAACCTGCATGGCGGCGTGCATCGAGGCGCACGACATCCCCGGTAACATCGCCGCGCCGCGCCTGCGCGTGACGCGTACGTACGAGATCTCCGCACCGGTGGCTTGCCATCACTGCGAGGACGCCCCGTGCGCCAAGGCCTGCCCCACGGGTGCCTTGTTCTTTGATCCAAAGAACCATCGCATCGGCGTTAACGAGGACAACTGCATCGGCTGCAAGAGCTGCGTCATGGCTTGTCCCTTTGGCGCCGTGAGCGTGGCGACCACGCAGGTCCCCGTCTTGATGGGCGACGTGCGCGTGGGTTCGCAGACCAAGAGCTTCGTGCTCAAGTGCGACCTGTGCGTGGACCGTCCCGGCGGTCCGGCGTGTGCCGAGGCGTGCCCGACCAAGGGCCTCACCCTGGTAGACGAGGGGCGCCTGGCGGAACTGACCGCCGAGCGTGCCCGCGCCACCATCGAAAACGAGGCGTAGGCGGGCGGCTATATAGGCCCAACGATTGTCAAATACGTACCGATTAATCGGTAGCAGAGAAAGGAAGGAGGGTGTCATGGAGAAGCATAAAGTGATCTGCCCGTACTGCGGCGCCGGTTGCCAGTTTAACCTCCTGGTCCAAAACGGCCAGGTTGTGGGTACCGAACCGCTCAACGGCATCACCAATCAGGGCGAGCTGTGCCTTAAGGGCATGAGCGGCTACGACTTCATCAACGACACCAAGATCTTGACTCCTCGCGTACTGCACCCGATGATCCGCCGCACTAAGGGCGCGGATCTTGAGCGCGTAAGCTGGGACGAGGCACTGGATTTCACCGCATCTAAGATGCAGGCCATAATTGACGAATATGGTCCTAACGCTGTCATGACCACCGGCTCTTCGCGAGGCGGCGGCAATGAGGCGAACTACGTCATGCAGAAGTTTACGCGTGCGTGCATCGGCACCCACAGCGTGGACAACTGCGCCCGTACTTGACACGGCCCTACTGTCCTCGGTCTGATGGACACGGTTGGTTCAGGTTGCATGTCATGCTCCATCCCCGGTATGGAGGATGCGGGCTGCATTTTCCTCTTCGGCTATAACCCTGCCGATTCGCACCCCATCGTCGCAAGGCGTATCGTGCGAGCCAAAGAAAAGGGTTGCAAGATCATCGTCGCCGACCCGCGCCATATCGAAACCGCGCGTATCGCCGATCTCTACCTTCCGATCAAGAACGGTTGCAACGTTGCGTTCCTCAACGCCTTTGCCAACTGCTTGGTCAACGATGGCCTCTACGACAAGGAATTCGTCGCCGAGCACACGAACGGCTTTGACGAATGGTGGGAGACCATCAAGAACTACACTCCCGAATCCGTACAGGACATCACGGGTGTCGAGCCCGCGTTGATCCACCAAGCTGCCGAGATGTACGCCACGGCGAAGCCCTCTGCCATCATTGGCTGGGGTATGGGCGTATGCCAGCAGAAGCAGAACCTGAAGACGGTGCACACCATCGCCTCCATCGCCTGCGTTGCCGGCCAGATCGGCAAACCCAATTCCGGCCTCGCGCCCGTGCGCGGTCAGAACAACGTCCAGGGCTCCTGCGATATGGGCATGCTGCCCAACCTGTACCCTGGCTACCAGAAGGTCACCGACCCGGCTGTGCGTGCCAAGTTTGCCAAGGCTTGGGGCGTGCCCGAGGAAAAGCTCCCGCTCGAGGAGGGCTATAAGCTCACCGACCTGGGCCACCTGGTCGACGAGGGCAAGGTGCACTGCTTCTACAACTACGGCGAGGACCCGGTACAGACCGAGCCCGATTCGGCCGGTATGCGCAAGACGCTCTCCGAGCTGGATCTGTTCATTTGCCAGGACATCTTTATGACGCAGACGACCATGCTCGCCGACGTCATCCTGCCTGCCACCTCTTGGGGCGAGCACGAGGGTGTCTTTACCGCATCCGACCGTAGCTTCCAGCACTTTGACGCGGCCGTTCCGCCCAAGGGCGAGTGCCGTCACGACTGGGAGATCTTCGCGGACCTGTCCACGCGCATGGGCTACCCCATGCACTACGACAACACCGAGCAGATCTGGAACGAGTGCATTAGCCTGTGCCCCAACTTTGTGGGCGCAACCTACGAGAAGATGGCTCCCGAGGGCGGTTACGCCCAGTGGCCGGTCAAGAGCACCGATGTGAACGACCACGGCACGGCCGACATGTTCGCTGGTGGCAAGTTCACCACCAAGGACGGCCGCGCCAACCTGATGGCGCACGACTGGGAGGCACCCTCCGAGCTTCCCGACGATGAGTACCCGCTCATCCTGTGCACCGTCCGCGAGGTCGGCCACTACAGTTGCCGTTCGATGACTGGCAACTGCAAGACGCTGGCGCTGCTTGCCGACGAACCCGGCTTTGTCCGCATGAATCCCGCGGACGCCCAGGCGCGCGGTATCAAGAACGGCGACATCGTCTCGATTCACAGCCGCCGCGGCCAGGTATACAGCCGCGCCGACGTGAGCGACCGTATCAACAAGGGCACGGTCTATATGACCTACCAGTGGTGGATCGGCAAGTGCAACGAGCTGACCATGCACAAGGTCGACCCGGTCTCGCATACGCCCGAGGACAAGTTCTCCGCCTGCCAGGTCGACGCGATTGCCGACCAGGTTTGGGCCGAGGGTGAAGTCGAGCGTCAGTACACCGAGCTCAAGCAGGCTCTGGTGGACGCCGCCGCTCCCCAGGACGTTGAGCCCGGCGCCGCCAAGTTCGACGACGAGACGCACGTGAATCAAATCGTGTAGTCCCGTTCTCGTTGGCTTTTTGGGCCGGGCGTCCCGTACGTTCGGGAGCCCGGCCCGTTATTTTGAAAGGAAGTGGGGATGAACCGCTTCATCGACATCAACCCGGAGAGGTGCATCGGCTGCGGAACATGCCAGTCCGCCTGTGCCGACGCCCACCGGATGCAGGGTCTTCAGGATACGCCGCGCCTAGCGCTCGTGAAGACCGGCGGTATTTCGGCCGCCCTTGCCTGCCACCATTGCGAGGGTGCCCCCTGCGCCGAGGTTTGCCCGGTGAATGCCATCGAGCACGATGGCGACCGCATCCACGTCAAGGAGCAGGAGTGCATTGGGTGCAGGCTGTGCGCCATCGCGTGCCCCTTCGGAGCCATCCATCCCGATGGCACGTCTATCGCCGGTGTCGCAGGCATGTGCGACCCGACGCCTTCGTATCCTAAGTCCCTGAGCAGCCTGCTTACGTGGGCGCCCGGCCAGTACACCTGCGCCGTTAAGTGCGACCTGTGCGCCTTCGATCCGGACGGCCCGCATTGTGTGGCGGCGTGCCCCACCAAGGCGCTGACCGTCATGGGCGGCGCGGCCGATCGCGAGCTCGACGAGGCCAAGCGCCTGCGCTCGATCGAAAACGGCCCGACTGTCGACGTTACCGCCGTGGCCCAGGGCCTGTCCGAGAAAGCAGAAGGGAGCGTAAACAATGGATAGCATGACGCTGTTTATCGCATCGCTTGCCGTCTCGTGCATCGGTGCGCTCGCCTCGGTTCTGCTGATCAAGGCCGATAATGCCGCCAAGACCGCCGGCTGCCTTATCGGCGCCGTCGCTGCGGTGCTTTCGTTTGTGGCCGGTATCCAGGCCATGCTGGGCGATGTCACGTCGGTCGACACCATCGTGTTCTTCCCGTTTGCCCATTTCCAGCTGCTGCTCAATCAGCTGTCCGGCCTGTTCGTGGCGCTCATCTCGGTGCTCGCGTTTGCCGGTTCGATCTACGGTCTCAACTACTTTGATGAGTACCCGGGCAAAAAGGGCCGCGCTGGCTTCTTCTTTAACACCTTCGTGGCGTCCATGATGCTCGTCATCACTGCTGACAACGTGTTTTGGTTCCTGGTCGCCTTTGAGCTCATGTCGCTGACCTCGTACTTCCTGGTCGTGATCGAGGAGAACGAGAACTCCATCCATGGCGGTTGGCTCTACTTTGTAATCGCGCACGTGGGCTTTGTGCTCATCATGGCGAGCTTCCTCACCATGACCAACTTCGCCGGTGGTTCGTTTGCCTTTGCGGATTTCCGCACTACGCAGTTTAGCCCCGCGGTCGCATCCGTGTGCTTCGTGCTCGCCTTCTTTGGCTTTGGCGCCAAGGCCGGTATCATCCCGCTGCACGGCTGGCTGCCCAAGGCACATCCCGAGGCGCCGTCCAACGTGAGTGCCCTCATGTCCGGCGGCATGATCAAGATTGGTATCTTCGGCATCCTCAAGGTGGGTCTCGACCTGCTCTCCGCCTCGGGCGTTCAGGTCTGGTGGGGCCTTATGTTCATGGTCTTCGGTGCGATCTCGTCGGTTCTCGGCGTGGCCTTCGCACTGCAGGAGCATGACATCAAGCGCCTGCTGGCCTATCACTCCGTCGAGAACATCGGCATCATTCTGCTCGGCGTCGGCGCCTCCATGGCCGCCATGGCGCTCAATTCGGTCGGCATCGCCGTTCTGGCTCTGATGGCCGCCCTCTACCACACGTTTAACCACGCGATGTTTAAGGGCGAGCTGTTCTTGGGCGCCGGTGCGCTGCTGTACTCCACGGGTACGCGCAATATGGAGAAGATGGGCGGCCTGTTCCGTCGTATGCCGGCAACGGCCATCTGCTTCCTTATTGGCGCGCTTGCCATCTCGGCCATCCCGCCCTTCAACGGATTTGTGTCCGAGTGGTTTACCTATCAGTCGCTGTTTAACGCCGCCATGCAGGGCGACAAGGCCGTCATGATCGTGGCCGTGTTCGCTGCCGTCGCGCTCGCCATTACCGGCGCGCTGGCTGTCACGTGCTTCGTCAAGGCCTATGGCGTCTCCTTTGCCTCCGCTCCCCGCTCCGAGGCCGCGGCCAATGCCAAGGAGGTTCCCGCCCCCATGGTGTTTGCGCAGGGCCTGCTCGCGGCCATCTGCGTCGTGCTGGGCATTGGCGCTCCCGTGATCGCGCCCGTTCTGGTCGACGTCGCCGCGTCCGTGCTGCATCCGTACGGCGGCGTGTTTGCCGCCGAGGGCATGGAGCTCATGAACCAGTACTCCGGCGCTGCCACCTCCACGCCTGCGATCGCCATTGCGCTCGTGGTGCTCGTCGGCCTTGCCTGCGGTTATCGCAAACTCAAGACCGTCGGCAAGGTGCAGAAGTCCCAGCCGTGGGCGTGCGGCTATGCTCCCAACGAGCATATGCCCGTCGTGGCCACGACCTTTGCCTCCGAGGTTTCCTGGTTTATGCAGCCGCTCTACACGCTGCGCGACCGCTGCACGGCTGTCTGCTGGTCCATCGCGCACTTCTTCCAGAAGCTCACCGGTGTGGCCGAGGCTGTGGAGCCCGTACCCGACAAGGTTCTCGTCGATGCCCCGCATAAGGGTGTCGAGAAGCTCGCCGACCTCGCGACTAAGCTCGAGGGCGGCAACTACAGCATCTATATCTGCTACATCGTCGCGGCACTCGTGGTGTTCCTCGTGCTCGCCGTGCAAATGGGTTAAGGAGGGGAGAGCATGAACAACATCGTACTTGCCGTTCTGCAGGGCGTGGTCGTCATGGCCGTCGCGCCGTTCTTCTCCGGTCTCGGCCGCGTGATTCGCGCCAAGATGCACAACCGTCGCGGCCCCAGCATCATGCAGGACTACCGCGACCTGGCCAAGCTCTTTGCGCGCCCCGAGTCCCAGAGCGAGGACGCGAGCTTTGCGCTGCGCATTATGCCGCCGCTGTTCTTTGCCGTCGCCTTTATGCTTGCGATGGGCTTGCCGCTCTTTACGGCACAAAGCCCCATCCCGGTCTTTGGTGACGCCATCACCATCATGTACAGCCTGGCGCTCGCCCGCTTCTTCTTCGCCCTCTGCGGTGTGGATTCGTCCAACGCCTACGCCGGTATCGGCGGCGTTCGAGAGCTGCTCATGAGCGTGCTCATCGAGCCGTCCATGCTGCTGGCGCTGTTTGCCGCCGCCCTGGTGTGCGGCTCCACCGACATCGCCACCATGGGCCAGCACATCATGACGGGCGCCATCGACGCGCCGGTCGCCGTGATCCTCGCCGGCATCGCCTTTGCGATTGCCTGCTACATGGAGCTCGGTAAGCTGCCGTTTGATCAGGCCGAGGCCGAGCAGGAGCTTCAGGAAGGCCCGCTCGCCGAGCTTTCCGGCCCATCGCTTGCGATGGCCAAGCTTGCCATGTCCATGAAGCAGGTCCTGGTCGTCGCCTGGTTCTGCGCGATCTTCGTCCCCTGGGGCGAGCCCGCGACCGTGGGCGCCGCCGCCGTTCTGGGCGCGGTCATCTTCCTGGTGAAGTGCCTGATCGACTTTGTCGTATGCGGCGTGATCGAGAACTCTTGCTCGCGTTCGCGTTTTAAGGTGCTTGGCAATCAGACCTGGGCCGTCGTGGGCATCGCCGTTCTGGCGTTTGTCTTCGTGGTCGTCGGCGTGTAGGAGAAGGGAGAAACAATGTCATTTGCAGTCAGTCTGTCCCTTCTCGGCTTGGTCGCTATCGCGGCCCCGATGGTGGCCTCGGTGCTCGTCGCCCTGTTCCCCCGTCCGTACGCCAAGTGGTTCAGCGTTTTGGGTGCCGCCGTCTCGACGGTCTGCACCATCGCCCTCGCCGCGAATTTCGCCGGCGCCGGCATGCCCGACACGCAGGTCCCCCTGATCTCGTTTGGGCAGACCCTTGTCATGGGATTCACCTTCGATCGCATGAGCACGCTGCTCGCGCCCGCCTTTGTGGGTATCGGCCTGCTTGTCGTGATCTATTCGATTCCCTATATGAGCGAGAATAACCGTGAGCATCCCGACGCACCGCGTCGTCGCTTCTACGCATACCTCGCGACCTTCATCGGCGCCATGGCCGGCCTCGTGTACAGCTCGACCCTTTTGGGTCAGCTCGTGTTCTTTGAGATCACGGGTGCGTGCTCTTGGGGCCTCATTAGCTACTACATGTCGCCTACGGCCAAGAAGGCCGGCATGAAGGCCCTGATCATCACGCATATCGGTGCGCTCGGCCTGTATCTGGGCGCCGCCATCGTGTTTGCCCACACCGGCACCTTCGCCATTACCGCGATTGCCGGCCTCGACGCCAAGCTCAAGGCTATCGTCCTTTTGCTCGTGCTGTTTGCGGCCTGGGCCAAGTCCGCACAGGTTCCCATGTACATGTGGCTGCCTTCGGCCATGGAGGCGCCGACGCCTGTTTCGGCCTACCTGCATGGCGCCTCGATGGTTAAGGTCGGCGTGTGCGTGTTCGCGCGTGCACTCGTCTCTGCCGGCGAGATTCCCGAGATCGTGGGCTGGGTCGCCATTATCGACGCCATGGTCACCATGCTCTTTGGTTTCCTTATGTACCTGCCGCAAAAGGACATGAAGCGCCTGCTGGCCTTCTCCACGATTGCCCAGCTCTCCTATGTGTTCTTTGGTCTGGGCCTTTCGGTCTTTGGCAGCCAGCTGGCCTTTGATGGCGCTGTGTGCCACATCTTTAACCACGCTTTCGCCAAGACGCTGTTCTTCCTGATCGCCGGTTCGTTCTCCTTTACGCTCGGCACGCGTATGCTGCCCAAGCTTCGCGGCATCGTAAAGAAGTACCCGATCTCGGGCGTGGGCTTTGGTGTCGCGGCACTCGCCATTGCCGGCGTGCCGCCCATGAACACGTTCTTCTCGAAGTTCCAGATCATCGCCGGCGGCTTTTCTGTGGGTGCCGGCAACGTCGCGATTCTGGTACTCGTGTGCATCATGGTTGCCGAGACCGTCGCCACCTTTGCCTGGTTCCTTAAGTGGATGGGCTATTGCCTGCCCGGCGAGCCGAGCGAAGAGGTCGCTGCGGGAGCCCCGCTTCCCCGCGCGATGGCGTTCGTGTTCATCGTGCTCATCATCATGGTCATCGTCAGCGGCCCGCTTTCGGCCAGCTGGATCGGTTAGGAGGTAGAACGACATGGGTTATTCGATCGTCAACATCCTTGGCGGCCTTCTGATCGTCACGTCCACCATGGTGGTCGTCTCAAAGAACATCAAGCACGCCATTCGCTGGTATGCGGTGCAGTCGCTGGTGCTCGTGGGACTGCTCGCTACGCTCGGTGCCACTACCGGTGCGCAGGAGCTGCTTATGTGGGCTGGATCTGCCTTTATCACCAAGGTCGTCCTGGTTCCCTATATCCTCAACCGTGCGTACAAGAAGATGGGCGAGCCGAGCGACGCATCGCTCAAGGCCGGCCTTAAGCCCGCGTGGGCCATCTGCATCATCGCCGTCGAGGTCGCGATTTGCTTTGCCGTCGTGACGCAGATCAGCCTGCCCACGGCCGAGGTCGCTACGCCTGCGCTCGCTATTAGCTTCGCTCACTTCTTTGTGGGCCTCACCTGCATCATCTCGCAGCGCAACATCATGAAGCAGATCTTTGGATACTGCCTTATGGAAAACGGCAGCCACGTGACGCTCGCGCTTTTGGCCCCCACCGCTCCCGAGATCATCGAGATCGGTATTGCCACCGACGCCATCTTTGCCGTCATCATCATGTCCATCGTCGTGCGTCGCATTTGGGACGACTCCCACTCGCTCGATGCGCGCGACCTGTCCGAGCTGAGGGGGTAGTCCATGGAAACGTTGATTCTCGCCCTGCTCGCGACTCCTTTGGTGTTCTCGCTGGTCATGGCGTTTTTGCCCAAGAACACGTCCTATAACGTGTTTGCCGGTCTCAACCTGGTCTCCGTCGCAGCCGTCCTGGTGCTGTCGATAATGACGGCCGGTGACGTCCTTATGAGCGGCGAAACCGCGAGCGCTCTTGGCCTGTGGTTCCACCTCGATTCGCTGGGCGCCATCTTTGTGCTGCTCATCGGCTTTATCGGTTTTCTTACGGGGCTGTTCTCGCTGCCCTATGTAAAGGCCGATATCGAGGAGGGCTCCATGCCCGCCGAGCGCGCCAAGCAGTATTTTGCGCTGTTTAGCCTGTTTGTGTTCACCATGCTGCTCGCGTGCCTGTCCAACAACATGATCCTCACGTGGGCCGCCGTGGAGGCAACCACGCTTTCCACCGTGTTCCTCGTGGGTATCTACAAGAACAAGACGGCCCTCGAGGCTTCTTGGAAGTATGCGATGGTCTGCACCGCCGGCGTGGCCTTCGGCCTGTTCGGTACGCTGCTGATCTACGCCAACGCCGCCGACGTGATTCCCAACGCCCACGAGGCCGCATTCCTGTCGTGCGTGCTGCCGTATGCCGACCAGTTCGACCCGACGCTCATGCGCCTCGCCTTTGCGTTTGTCGTGATCGGCTTTGGCACCAAGGCCGGCCTGTTCCCCATGCACACGTGGCTGCCCGATGCCCACTCCCAGGCCCCGAGCCCTGTCTCGGCCCTGCTCTCGGGCGTGCTGCTTAAGTGCGCCATGCTTGTGATCATGCGCTTCTACGGCTTTACCATCCAGGCCGTGGGTGCCGAGTATCCGCAAATTTTGCTGCTGATCGTCGGCACGCTGTCCATTTTGGTGGCGGCACTTTCGATGTTTCGCCAGGACGACCTCAAGCGCCGCTTTGCGTACTCGTCTGTGGAGAACGTGGGCGTTATCGCCCTGTGCCTGGGTATCGGTGGCCCGCTGGGTATCGCCGCGGCCCTGCTGCACTGCGTGTTCCACGGCTTTACCAAGACGCTTGCCTTCTGCGTGTCCGGCAACATCCAGCACGCCTTTGGCACGCGTAGCCTGGCCAAGATCCAGGGCGTCGTCGAGGTTGCACCCGCAACCGCCGCGCTCGCCATCCTGGCACTGCTCGGTCTTGGTGCCTTCCCGACCTTTGGCATGTTTATTTCCGAGTTCCTGACTTTTGCCGCCGGTGTTACCGCCGGTCCCATGTGGCTGGTCGTCGTGGTCGCCCTCGGTCTTACCGTGGCCATCTCCGCGCTCACCCGCATCGCACTCAAGTCGGTATTCGGCCATGCGCCCCAGGGCATGGGCAAGCATGAGGCCCCGGCGCTCATGCTTATCCCCGAAATCATCCTGGCTGTCATGATCTTGTGGTTTGGCATCGCCACCCCGCTGCCTCTCGTGCACGGTGTGGAGACCGCGACTGGCATCGTGCTCGAGCAGAGCACCGAGGAACTTCACGCGACGCCGATGTACCGCGCTGTGTTCGGTACCGAGACCGCTCAGAGCGAGGTGGAGTAACGAATGATTGAAACTGAGAACAAGGTGTATGCCCGTCGCTGCGAGAGCCATGTCGAGGCCCTGCGCCGCGCCGTTCCGGGCTGCATCGAGAAGGTCGAGTGGCAGTGCGAGGACCAGCTGACGATTACCGTCAAGCAGGACAAGCTGCCCGAGGCCGTCCACTACCTGTATTACGAGCGCTACGGCTGGATTCCCGTGATCATCGGCAACGACGAGCGCAGTCTGTGCGGTCGCTACGCCGTGTACTACGTCATCTCCATGGAGGGGGAGGATCCCGGCTGGGTGACCGTGCGCACCGAGGTCGATCCCGCCAAGATGACGTTCCCGTCCGTGACGCCGTTCGTCCCCGCCTGCGTGTGGGGCGAGCGCGAGCTGCGCGACATGTTCGGCCTGATCCCCGAGGGTCTGCCCGACCGTCGCCGCCTGGTGCTGCCCGACGATTGGCCCAGCGGCCTGTACCCGCTGCGCAAGGACTCCATGGACTACCGCTTCCGTCCCGCTCCCGTGAGCGACATGGAAAACTACGAGTTCTTGGCCGACACCAAGGGCAAGGAGACGACGCTTGTCCCCATGGGCCCGTTGCACATTACCTCCGACGAGCCCGGCCACTTCCGCCTGTTCGTCGAGGGCGAGACGATCGTCGACGCCGACTACCGTCTGTTCTACGTGCACCGCGGCATGGAGAAGGTCGCCGAGACGCGCCTGAACTATGACGCCGTGACGTTCCTCGCCGACCGTATCTGCGGCATCTGCGGCTGCGCCCACTCGGTGGCCTACGCCGAGGCCGTCGAGCGCGCCCAGGGCATTCATGTCCCGCCGCGCGCCCAGTACATCCGCGCCATCATGCTCGAGGTTGAGCGCCTGCACTCGCATCTGCTCAACATTGGCCTGGCGTCGCACTACACGGGCTTCGACTCCGGCTTCCAGCAGTTCTTCCGCGTCCGCGAGAAGTCCATGGACCTGGCCGAGAAGCTCTCCGGTCACCGCAAGACCTACGGCCTCAACGTGATCGGCGGCGTGCGTCGCGACATTTTGGCCGAGCAGAGGCTTTCTACGCTCACGACCATCCACCAGCTGCGCTCCGAGGTTCAGGAACTCGTCGACGTGCTGCTCTCTACGCCTAACTTTATTGAGCGTACGAGCGGCATCGGCGTCTTGGACCGCAAGATCGCACGCGACTTCTCGCCGGTCGGCCCACTCATGCGTGGCTCGGGCTATGCCCGCGACGTGCGCTTTGACCATCCTTTCGACGGCTACGCCGATCCGGACGTCCAAAAGATGCACGCCGCCACGGCCGACACCTGTGATGCCTTCGGCCGTACCGCCGTTCGCATCCAGGAGGTCTACGATTCGATCGACATGATCGAGACCATGCTCGAGAACTGCCCGTCGGGCCCCATCCTCACCACGGATTGGGAGTACACCCCGCACAAGTACGCCATCGGTGCCACCGAGGCGCCGCGCGGCGAGGACGTGCACTGGGCCATGCTCGGCAATAACCAGAAGTGCTACCGCTGGCGCGCCAAGGCCGCCACGTACAGCAACTGGCCGGTCCTGCGCTACATGTTCCGCGGCAACACCGTGGGCGATGCGGCGCTGATCGTCGGCTCGCTCGACCCGTGCTACTCCTGCACCGACCGCGTGACGGTGACCGATGTTGCCGCCAAGCGCGACCACGTGCTCGACAAGGAGCAGTTCGAGAACGTCTGGCGCGACAAGTCGCCGCTTGCGGGCGAGGGCACCATGGCCGCTCCGCTCGATGAGGAGGCGCTCTAATATGCTGAAGCTTTGGAAGGTTAACGCCAAGGCCGGCGACGCGACGGTCAAGTACCCGTTTGCGCCGTTCCCCACCAACAAGGACATGCGCGGCAAGCCCGAGCACAATGCCGAGCTCTGCATCGCCTGCGGTGCCTGCGGCGTAGCGTGCCCGGCCGATGCCATTCGCATGGACACCGACCTTGCGGCCGATACCATCACCTGGTCGATCGACTACGGTCGCTGCATCTTTTGCGGCCGCTGCGAGGAAGCCTGCCCCATGGAGGCCATCAAGCTCACCGAGGAGTTTGAGCTGGCCGTCATGAGCAAGGACGACCTCACCAGCAAGAGCGTCTACACGCTCGAGCACTGCTCGCGTTGCGGCAAGCCGTTTGCCCCGCACAAGGAGATCGACTACGCCAAGCGCCTGCTGCAAAAGGCCGGCGGCATGGAGGCCGAGCAGGCCGCCCGTACCGTCGGCATGTGCCAGGAGTGCAAGCGCGAGCTCGACGCCCTGCGCGCCGCCTCGGCCGTAAAGACCGGCAACGCGCACGGCATGGCTGCCAACGAGACGCTTGCGTCCGGTGAGCCCCAGGGCCCCGGCATGGAGTATCTGGGCGGCCACGGCGTGAACCCGGAGTATATCGACCGCGAGCTCAACCCCGATGCGCCCGAGATTCCCGCCGGTCCTGCACCGGTCGAGGGCATCATCATGGATTTTGATACGAAGGAGGAGTAACCATGGCCGAACCCACGCTTTTGCCCGAGCGGCTTCAGTACCGCCCGACCAAAATCGAGCTCGACGAGAGCATCGAGAAGGCCAAGGCGACCCTTCTTAAGAAGATCAAGCGCTCGGTGTACGTCTACCGTGTTGACTGCGGCGGCTGCAACGGCTGCGAGATCGAGATCTTTGGTTCCATCACGCCCGTCTTCGACGTCGAGCGCTTTGGCATCAAGGTCGTGCCCTCGCCCCGTCACGCCGATGTGCTGCTGTACACCGGCGCCGTGACGCGTGCCATGCGCATGCCGGCCCTGCGCGCCTTTGAGGCCGCACCCGATCCCAAGATCGTGGTGTCCTATGGCGCGTGCGGCTGCACCGGTGGCATCTTCTACGACAACTACTGCGTCTGGGGCGGCACGGACAAGATTCTGCCGGTCGATGTCTACATCCCCGGCTGCCCGCCCAGCCCTGCGCAGACCATCTACGGCTTTGCTATGGCGCTCGGTCTGCTGGACCAAAAGCTCCATGCCGAGACCACGGTGGAGGCCGCCGGCGAGCAGGCCGATATCCTGCACCCCGGTGTGCCGTACAAGCTGCGCGTTGCCATCGAGCGCGAGGCTCGCGCCATGAGCGGCTACCGTTACGGCCGCGATTTGGCCAATGAGTTTATGGATACGCTCGAGGGCGCGCCCAAGGGCGATATCCGCGGTGCCATGGCGCTGCTCATCGACAAGCAGGACGATCCGCGCCGCGTTGAGGTCTACTCGGCGCTGCAGGATCTGGTGCTGGCCGGAGGTCGCTAGATGGAGCTCACGGACCGCTCTGGTTACTTTGCGGGTCCCGGCATGCTCGGCGGCTCCTTTGGCGATGCCTCGCGCGCAAGCGACGAGGCTGCCGAGGGCGTCGCCGACCCTTGCCTGGGCCATGCGCCCGACCAGGTGGTCTTTTACGAGCTCACGCGTAAGTTTGTGGAGACCGAGGAAGACGTTCCCCAGGAGGCCTGCGACGTGCTGTACTACACGCTCGCCGTGGGCCACCACACCGGCGTGCTCGACTGCTTTGAGCCGCGCCTGTCGGTGCCGGTGGATGTGTTCTATTCGCTCGTCGACGCGCTGCCGGAGGGGGAGGCCAAGACCAAGTTCGAGGCCATCCGCTCCTTTGGTGAGTGCCAGCTCGACAAGGCGGCGGTGCCGTCGCTGCTCGAGGCCTGCGATGCGCTGCTCGACGAGCGCGGTTTTCGCGGGTCGGCCAAGGCCGGCATCTCGGTGTTCGACGACGACTTTGGCCTGCATGCCCAGCAGGTCGCGTTTTTGATGAAGTTCCGCGATCTGGTTGAGCGCGTGCGCGATGTGTCGGGCGTGTATCTGACGGGAAGGTTGCAGTAATGGGTCGCGTTGTGGATGGACGTGTGAACGGCGCCCCGTTTGCGGGTATCGTGCTCACGGCGGGAAGCGTGCTGCGTGCCGACGATGCCGCCGGCCCCGTGCTCTCCAAAAAGATGGAAGACGCACCCATCGCCGGTTGGTACACCATCGATGGAGGCCAAACGCCCGAGGATGACATCATCGAGGTTAAGCGCGAGCGTCCGCCGCGTCTGGTCTTGGTCGATGCTGCCGACATGGCGCTGCCCGTCGGGTCCATCCGTTTGCTCGACAAACGCGATGTGGCCCGCAAGTCGATGTTCACCACGCATTCGCTTCCCTTGTCGATTCTGATCGAAGAGATTGAGCAATCGTGCGATGATATCGTCTTCGTCGGGATTCAGCCGGGCGACACGGAGTTCTACAACCCCATGTCCCCGGAAGTCTTTGACGCCGTCGACGCCGTGTACGACGCCGTGGCCGCCAACGACTTTTCCCACTTTGTCCGCTTGGGGCAAGAGCAGTAGGAGCACTTGTTCCATTTTGTTAGGAAAGAAGTGATTGACATGGCAGATTCCAAGGTGGAGTATCCCGCTCCCGATTGCCTGGCGCCCGCCGCGATCGAGGCCAAGACCGAGGCCGCCGGCGTGACCAAGGCCAACCTGCCGGTCGCTAAGGCCTTTCTGTTGGCAATGTTCGCCGGTGCGTTCATTGCCTTCGGCGGTCTGTTCTTTACCGTGTTCTTGAGCGATAGCACGCTGGGCTGGGGCGCCCAGCGCGTCGTGGGCGGCCTGTGCTTTTGCCTGGGTCTGGTGCTCGTGCTGGTGTGCGGCGCCGAGCTGTTTACCGGTAACTCGCTCATGGTCTGCGCGCTCAATAGCAAAAAGATCACCTTGGCCCAGATGCTCAAGGCCTGGGTCGTCGTGTGGGTCGGCAATTTTGTCGGCGCTCTGTTCATCGTCTTTTTGGTGTACATGGCCGGCATTTACAAGCTCAACGGCGAGGCGGTTGCCAATTCCATGGTGAGCGTCGCCGCCGGCAAGGTGACGATCGACTGGGTGACGATCTTCTTCCGCGGTATCCTGTGCAACATCTTTGTGTGCCTGGCCGTGTGGATCGGTACCGCCGGCAAGACCGTGGTCGATAAGGTTGTGGGCATTCTGCTGCCCATCGCCGCCTTTGTGGCCTGCGGTTTTGAGCACTGCGTCGCCAACATGTACTTTTTGCCCATGGGGGCCGTGATGCACGCGTACGGCTACGGTGCCGACGTCGCCGGCGCCGATGCACTCAACGCCGCGGGCATTGCGTTTAACCTGTCCGCCGCCACGCTGGGCAACATCGTAGGTGGTGCGGTTCTGGTCGCGCTCGGCTACTGGTTTATCTACGCCAAGAAGTCCGAGGCGTAAGGTATCGTCTGTTTGACGTTTGGCCTCCCGCGGGGCGTTGCCGTGCGGGAGGCTTTTTGGGCCTGGGGCCCGTTGCCGGGCTTTTGGCCTGTTGTGTTTGGCTGATGAAAGGGGTAATCGAGATGACATCTGCTGTGAAGCGTGACGGTCGCGCCGTGGTGACCACATGCGGGGGATGCTATGCCGATTGCGCCTTTGCGGCACGCGTTGAGGACGGTCGCGTGGTGGCCGAGTTGCCGGTGCCGGGGCATCCGTGCGCGGCGCGTGCCCTGTGCGCCCGCGGGCGCCATCGCCTGGACATGCCGTTTGACGAGCACGATCGCATTGTGCACCCCATGCGCCGACGAGCTGATGGCTCGGGGTTCGATGCGATTACCTGGGACGAGGCGTTTGCCCAGATTGCCGAGCGTCTTTTGGGGATTGTTGACGAACGCGGGCCCCGTGCGCTGGGCATGACGCTCGGCGTGCCCTCGTTCGACCGTTACTGGGCGTATCGCTTTATGCATGCGCTTGGTTCGCCCAACGTGTACGGAGCTGACGGTGCCTGCGAGGTAAGCCGACTTACCGGTTGGGAACACAGCCTGGGCTATAGCCCCGCCTCCGACCTGGCGCATACCGATTGCATCATGTACCTCGGGCGTTCGCTGGTGGATTCGTCGACGATGAGTGCCGTTGATGCGCTCAACGATGCCCGTCGCCGTGGGGCGAAGATTATCGTGGTCGACCCCCGGCGCAGCGGTTCAGCTGCTATTGCCGACCGCTGGCTGCGCGTGCGCCCGGGCTGCGACCTGGCCTTGCTGCTGGGTATCGCACATGTGTTGATTGCCGAGGACCTGTATGATCACGAGTTCGTGACCCGCTATACCACGGGTTTTGACGAGCTGGTGCAGGCGGCCCGTCCTTGGACGCCCGAGTGGGCCGAGTCGATGTGCGACGTGCCGGCCGCAGAGATCGCCGCCACGGCGCGCGATCTAGCTGCCGCCGCGCCCGCTGCCGTGGTGGACGCCGGCTTTCATGGCGGCATTGGCATTGCGTATGCCAACAGCACCCAGACTGCGCGCGCGATTTGTCTGGTCGATGTGCTGCTGGGCTGTATTGGACATGCGGGCGGCGCGCTCAATCCGCCCACGCCGCTTGCGCTGGGCGACTTGGACCCTGCGCGCTTCGCGATACCGTCGGTGCCGCGTGAGCCTAAGTTGGGGTCCGAGCGCTATCCACTGGTCGATTCGGTGCGCGGCCTGTGTACGACCATCGGTCAGTCGATTCTTGCCGGCGATTTGCGCGGGCTCATCGTCTATGCCAGTAACCCCGGTGCGGGCTATGGTAACGCCGGGGCGTGGCTATCGATTCTGGAACAACTTGACCTGCTCGTGACGATTGATATTCGCTGGTCCGAGACGGCGCGTGCTTCTGACTTCGTGCTGCCCGACGTGACGTATCTGGAGGCCGACCGCGGCGTGGGTACGGTCGTGGGCCGCAACGACGCGCGCCTGTTCTACCGCAATGCCGTGTTGCCCGTGCAGCATGACGACACGCGTCCCGGTCGGGAGATTTTTACCGGTCTGGCGCAGGCGTGTGGCGTGGGCGAGTACTTCCAGTTTACGTCTGACGATCTGGCGGCTGCCCAGGTGGCGCCTTTTGGGATCAATCTGGACGAGCTCAAGGAGCGCGGCTGGGCCGACACGGGCGTTGCGTTGCCGTCGCGTACGGGCGAGCCGGCGATTCCCTTGGATGGCGGCAAAATTGCGCTGGCAAGCGACGTATGGGAACGAGCCGGCCTGGGTCGTGTACCCAACTGGATCGCCCCCATGGTGGAGCCGGGCCTGGGGATGTTTCGCCTCATTAGCGGCAACCGTCCCTTTGAGTCGCACACCTCGCGCAGGCTTGCGGCCCAAGGTGCCGCCGAGGCTGGATCGGACCTGGATGCCGTGCAGATGAATGCCGATGCTGCTGCGCACATGGGCATCGCCGACGGCGAGATCGTCGAACTCGTGAGTGATATGGGCCGCGACCGCGTGCGCGTGGAGACGACGCCGTATCTGCATCCGGCGTGCATCTTCACCTCGGCCGCCCCCGGCGGACGTTCGTTTGGCGCTGATGCCGGCGGCGTTCAAGCCTTGGGCGTCGGCCCACTCGACCATACACCGTTGCGTTGGGACCCGTTGACGGGCGCCGCGCTCACCCAGGAAAACGCCGTTCGCGTGGAAAAGGTCGCGGCGCGCGAGGATAATAGTGATTGATTGACTCAGCCGATCGAATTGGCTGATAGTTTGATGTCCGAACGATTGATTCACCTTTGGTTTTGAAAGGCCGCACATGAGCGATAGCCAGAACATGTCCGATGAGGTGCGCGCCCGCCTTCGCGCTATTCCTTCCGTCAACGAGATGCTCGCAGAGTGGCCGGTTGTGAAGGCGGCGGGGGAGACCTGCGACGCGGTGGTGCATGCTGCCGTGACGGCCGAGCTCGACGAGGAGCGCGCCGCCATTCGCGCCGGTGCCGCCCCGCGCTCTAAGCGCGACCTGGCCTCGGCCATCGAGTGGCGTGCGCATCGATCCGCACTGCCGAGCCTGCGTCCTGCCGTCAACGCCACGGGTGTGGTCATCCATACCAACTTGGGTCGCGCCCCGCTCGCGGAGTCGGCGGCAAAGGCCGTGGCCGAGGTCGCGCGTGGGTACAGCACGCTCGAGTACAGTGTGGACACCTGCTCGCGTGGATCGCGCAAGGAACATGCCGCGCAGCTGATCCGCTCGCTTACCGGTGCCGAGGACGCGCTGGTCGTTAATAACAACGCCGCCGCTGTGCTGCTGGTGCTGGCGACCCATGCCGCAGGCAGGGAGGTCATCGTCAGTCGCGGCGAGCTTGTCGAGATCGGCGGCAGCTTCCGCATCCCCGATGTCATGGCGGCTTCGGGCGCCAAACTCGTCGAGGTCGGCGCTACCAACCGCACGCATTTGGGCGACTACGAGCGCGCCATCACGCCCGATACGGCGATGATCCTTAAGGTCCATCCTTCCAACTATCGCATCGAGGGTTTTCACGAGGAGGTTGGTTCTCAGGAGCTTGCGGCGCTTGCTCACAAGCATGGCCTGCTGTTCTACGAGGACCAGGGGTCGGGCGCGCTGTTGGCCGACGACATCTTGGTGCGCGGCGGCGAAGAAACCACGCCGGCTTCGGTTTCGGCAGGGCTCGATCTGGTGTCGTGCTCGGGTGATAAGCTGCTCGGTGCCGCACAGGCGGGTATTATCATGGGTCGTCGCGATCTGGTCCAGGCCTGCGGCGCACATCCGCTCATGCGCGCTCTACGTCCGGGCAAACTGGCGCTCACGGCGCTCGAGTCCACACTGCGCATCTACATGGACGGCGCCGACGTGGCACACCGTGATATTCCGGTGCTCAGCATGCTTACGCTGTCGCAGGCCCATTTGGAACGACGTGCCCGCAAGCTGCGCGATCGTATGGTCTCCGGGCTCGATAAGGCCGGTTGCCCGTGCGCCGTTCAGGTGGAGATCGTCGAGGAATCGTCGACGCCCGGTGGCGGCTCGCTGCCTACCGTGGAGCTGCCCACGATGTGCGTTGCCGTGCGTCTTGTTGACGAGCGCCTGACGGTCGATGCGCTCAAGCGCTCTCTTGTCCAGGACTTCGACACGCCGGTCGTCACGCGAACCTCGCACGATCGCATTTTGTTTGACGTCCGTACGCTCGTGGGCGATCGCGATATCGAGACGGCGGCATCGACGCTCGTCGCGTGCGTTGAGAAGGCGATTGTTCGATGAGTGAGGTTCAGGCGCTGGTGGAGTGTCCCGTTATCGTTGGCACGGCGGGCCACGTTGACCACGGTAAGTCGGCGCTCATCGAGGCGCTGACGGGTAAAAACCCCGACCGCCTGGAAGTTGAACGCCGTCGCGGTATGACCGTGGAGCTTGGCTTTGGCGAGCTGGCGCTGCCGAGTGGCAAGATCGTCGGCCTGGTCGACGTGCCGGGCCACGCGCATTACCTGCGCGCTATGGTGCAGGGCGCCACGGGTATCGACGTGGCCGTGCTGGTGGTTTCGGCCGTCGAGGGCGTGATGCCGCAGACCCGCGAGCACGTGCATGTGCTGGAGCTGCTGGGCATCACACACATGGTGGTCGCGCTGACGATGTGCGACCTGGCTGATGCCGAGATGACCGAGCTTGCCGAGCTTGATGTCGATGACTTTTTGTCGGACACCGTGTTTGCGGGCGCGCCGACCGTGCCTGTGTCGTCCAAGACAGGCGAGGGGATCGAACGACTGCTCGCCGTGCTCGACGAGCAGGTGGGTGTCTGCTGGGATGCCTGTCGCGAGCGTGCCGAGCGGAGCGATGCCGCGCCGCGCCTGCCGATTGACCGCTGCTTTACGATCAAGGGCGTCGGAACCGTCGTGACGGGAACGCTGCACGATGCGCCGGTTGCGGTGGGCGACGAGCTGATGGCTTTGCCGTCGCGCACGGTCTGTCGCGTGCGCGGGATTCAGGTGCATGGCGATACGCCGCGAGCACTGCCTGGACAGCGCGTGGCACTCAACTTGGTGGGCGATGCCGTCGCCGCGCTCGATCGCGGTGAGATGCTCGGTGTGGCGGGCCGCTTTGGCCAGACGATGCGTTTTATGATGACGTTTACGTATTTGGGCCGCGAGGGCGCCAAGCCGCGCGTGCTCGAGTCGGGCGCGCGTGTGCATGTGATGGCCGGCACGGCCGAGGTCGTCGGCCGCATCATGCTTTTGGAGGGCGAGGCCCCCATGGCGGTGGGCGAGACCCGTACCGTACAGGTGCGCTTGGAGGAGCCGCTGCCGCTGCGAGCCGGGGACCATGTTGTGGTGCTGTCCTATTCGCCCGTGATGCTTATTGGCGGCGGGCGCGTGCTGCTTTCGCGCTGCCGTCGCTCGCGCGAGCTTGCCGAAGGAGAGCGTACGCTGTATGCGGCGCTCGAGTCCGGCGATATTGCGGGCGGTGTGGGCGCTTGGCTGGCGCTGCAGGCGCTGCCGGTTAAGGCGATTGATGTTGCCGAGGCTTTGGATCTTGGTGTCGGCGAGGTCGATGCCGCACTGCGCGGGTTGGTGGCGCAGGGCTCCGTTCGCAAGCTTGCCGTGGGTGATGCGGGCCTCTTGGCGGACACCGTGGTGCTCGACGCCGCGATGGATGCACTGGCGGCGACCCTGTCAGCCATGCACGCGGCGGCTCCCAAGGAGACAGGCTTTACGCCCGGCGCCGTTGCCCATGCTGCGTGGCCTGCCGCTGATGAAGGCGTTGCCGCGGCCCTGATTTACGAGGGCTGCTCGCGCGGCGTGTGTGCCGCCGAGGGCGCCGAGGTGTTCGACCCGCACTCCGCTGCCGCCGCGGCGCGTGTGGTGCGCGAGGCCTGCGAACGTATCGTTGCCTTGCTGGACGAAGCCGGCCTCGATGTAACGACATTGCCCGAGGTGGGCGAGCAGTTGCAGCTCGATCGCGACACCATGACGCGTGCCCTGCGCGAGCTTTCGCTCAACCGTTCCATCGTGAAGGTCGAGCGCGACGTTGCCCTGTCCGCTGCCGCCGTGTCCCATGCGCGCGAGCTCGTTGCCGCCGCTATCGCCGATGCCGGTGGCGCTGCCACCACGAGCGTGCTGCGCGAGGCCCTGGGTGTGTCGCGCAAACGTGCCATCAGCATCTTGGAGCACCTGGACGCCGTTCGCTTTACGGTGCTCGACAAGGAGGCCGGCGGCCTGAGGTCCCTACGCTAGCTAGCCTGCTCGGTTTGGTAAAATACCGGCGCACTTGGGAACGGATGGGCTCCGGTGGGCTCCGCGGTCCTCAAAACCGTTGCGAGGCGTGCAAAACGTCTTGGATGTGTTCGATTCACATACGTTCCCGCCATACGCTACCAGCGCTTTTGTGCTCGCGGTCTTGCTGCGTGCCGCAAAGGCGCTGTTTTGTTTTCGCACGGGTTTGCCGTGCCGTCCGCTTTATCGGCGACGGTATTTGGCTTCGCGTGCCGGGTTTTGAGCATGCCGATGGGGGCGTTTTGCCGTATGACTACCGTAAGACGGGCCGATCTTTCTTGTGTCGTCCAGGCGGGCGGGCTGTCCTCGCGCATGGGCTGCGATAAGGCGCGCATGGCGTTTTGCGGCGAGCCTCTCATTGAGCGCGTGCTGGGTCGGCTGGCGCCAGTTGCCGGCGAGTTGGTCGTGACGACTTCGCGTCCCAGCGAGCTTGCCTACCTTGAGGAGCACACGTTTGGCGGCCTGGTGCCGCGTGTGGTAGCGGATCTTGAAGGGTCGGCGGGCGCCATGCGCGGCATCGCGAGCTCGTTGGCCGCGGCCCGATTGCCGCTCGTGGCTATCGTCGCCTGCGACATGCCGTTTGTCTCGTCGGAACTCATCGGCGCGCTTGCCGATCGTGTTGAGGCCGAGGCGCTCGACGTGTGCGTGCCGCGCGAGGAGCGGGGGATTGAACCGCTTTGCGCCGTCTGGCGCCGTGACGCGTGTGCGCCGGTTGCCCAAGAGCTGCTTTCCTGCGACCGCCAACGCATTCGCTGCCTGATCAATCGCGTTCAGGCCGGTTATATGGATGAGCCGCAGATTGTTAAGTTCGCGGGTTCCACGCTCTGCTTCGAGAACGTCAATACACCCGAGGAGTTTGCGGCAGCCGAGTTGCTTGCCTAGACGATGGGAGTTGCCATGTCTCACGATATTTGTCCCGACACGGGAGAACCTTGCACTTGCGACGGGTCCGAACCCTGTACCTGCGGCTGCGGAGGCTGCGGGCATACCGCGGAAGAGGAAGCGACCGCCGCGGCGTATCGTGAGGCACACCGCGAAGGCCCGTCCGGTGATGTCCTCGACCACGAACGCAAGATCATCGTATCGTTCGACAGCACCTTCGATGTGATGGAATGCGAGCAGCTGTGCCTGGATGCCGGTGTGCCCGGGCGCATCATGCCGCTGCCCGGCTCCATCACCGCCGGCTGCGGCCTGTGCTGGGCCATGCCGTTCTCGGGCGATGCGCTCGCCGCCTTCCGTGCTGCCACCGAAGGCCGCATAACCCCCGCCGACTACCATCAGCTCGTCCTCTAGCCGTCAACACCACCACATTGGGGACAGGCACCTTTGTGGTGGTTTGGAACATGCGGACGAAACAGCTTCGAAACACGCGATTTGTACGTCGGGTGCTCAAAAACGCTTCTACCTGCATCGTAATCAAAACGAAACATCTGCTCGTCGGCTTATGCGAAATTTTCCCGCAACAGTGCGATATTATCCATAAACGATAAAGTTCGCGGCGCATGGGGTGCCGCGATCAACATTTTTCGTTTCCCATCATTGGAGGAAGCATGAGCTACACGCAGAAAGTTCTCGACGAGCTCAAGGCCCGCTATCCCGAGCAGCCTGAGTTCATCCAGGCCGCGACCGAGATCCTCGGCACCATCCAGCCGGCGCTCGACGCCCATCCCGAGTACGAGGAGGCCGCCCTGCTTGAGCGCCTCGTCGAGCCCGAGCGCATCGTTATGTTCCGTGTCCCCTGGGTCGATGACCAGGGCAAGGTTCAGGTCAACCGCGGCTATCGTGTCGAGTTCAACTCTGCCATTGGACCCTACAAGGGCGGTCTGCGCTTTAACCCGACGGTCACCCTGGGTATGCTCAAGTTCCTGGGTCTGGAGCAGATCCTCAAGAACAGCCTGACCACCCTTCCCATGGGCGGCGGCAAGGGCGGCTCCGACTTTGACCCCAAGGGCAAGTCCAACAACGAGATCATGCACTTCTGCCAGTCCTTCATGACCGAGCTCTATCGCCACATCGGCCCCAACACCGACGTTCCCGCCGGCGACCTGGGCGTTGGCGGCCGCGAGGTTGCCTACATGTTCGGTCAGTACAAGCGCCTGACCAACGAGTGGACCGGCGTCCTTACCGGCAAGGGCCTCTCCTTTGGCGGCTCGCTCGCCCGTACCGAGGCCACCGGCTACGGTCTGGTCTACTTTGTGGACGAGTACCTCAAGAGCCGCGGCGAGTCCTTCGAGGGCAAGAACGTCGTCGTTCACGGCTCCGGTAACGTCGCTATCTACGCGGTCCAGAAGGTCGCCCAGCTCGGCGGCAAGGTGCTGGCCTGCTCCGACACCCACGGCTGGGTCGAGGACCCCGACGGCATCGACTACACCGTGCTCGAGCATGTCTATAACAAGAAGCGCTCTGGCCACGACAAGGGCGTCACGCTCGCTATGTACGTCGACGAGAAGCCCAATGCCACGTGGCACGAGGGCGACGGCCGTGGCGTGTGGCAGCTTCCCTGCGACATCGCGCTGCCCTGCGCTCGCGAGAACACGCTGCTGCTCGAGGACGCCCAGGCGCTCGTCGCCAACGGCTGCAAGGTGGTCGGCGAGGGCGCGAACATGCCCACGACCATCGAGGCCACGACCTACTTCCAGGAGAACGGCGTCGCCTTTATGCCCGGCAAGGCTGCCAACGCCGGTGGCGTGCTCGTGTCCGGCCTGGAGATGAGCCAGAACGCCGAGCACCTGTCCTGGACCTTCGAGGAGGTCGACGGCAAGCTCGAGCAGCTCATGCGCGGCATGTTCCACAACGTGGACGACACCGCCAAGGAGTACGGCGAGGAGGGCAACTTTGTCATGGGCGCCAACATCGCCGGCTTCCTGAAGGTCGCCGACGCCATGCTCGCCCAGGGCGTCTGCTAAACCCTGCCTGACATAGCATGTAATGAGGCTCTCGGCTCAACGCCGGGAGCCTTTTTTGATCCGAAGGGGACGGAGGAAAACGGATCATTTCCCTCGGCCCTCTGCCGGCCGCCCCTTAAGTTGCGGTGAAATACGGACTGTTGGGCGCCCTAAGGCTGACAAACAGTCCGTATTTCACCGCAACTTATGGATGGGAGGGAGGTTCTTGTCCTGCAACGGTGGACGCCCCCTCGTTTGGTACACTTAAAGGTACTGGACAAGTGAAGAGATGGGGGAGAACGTGCTCAAGTTCGGTACCTACGTCCGTGTTGGAAACGCGGCCGAAGCCTATGAGCTCTTACAGAAGAACCGCAACAACAAGATTGTGGGCGGCGGCATCTGGATGCGTCTGGGTTCGCGTCGCGTGGCGACGGCGATTGACCTTTCGGCCTGCGGACTCGATCAGATCGAGGAGACCGAGACCGAGTTTCGCATCGGTGCCATGTGCACCCTGCGCCAGCTCGAGCGCCATGCCGAGCTCAACGCGCTTGTCAACAATGTCTTCGAGTTCGCCGTTCACGATATCGTGGGCGTGCAGCTGCGCAATACCGCCACGGTGGGCGGCAGCATCTACGGCCGCTTTGGCTTCTCGGACGTGCTCTCGGCTTTCTTGGCGCTCGATTCCTATGTTGAGCTGACGGGCGCCGGCCGCGTACCGCTTGCCGAGTTCGTGGATATGGGCTACGTGCGCGACGTGATTGAGCGCGTCGTGGTCGTTAAGCACGAGTACCGCGTAAGCTACGAGGCCGTGCGCAAGGCCGCGACCGACTTCCCCTCGCTCAACGTCACCGCCGCCTGGTGGGACAACACCTGGCACGTCACCGTGGGCGCCCGCCCGCTGCGCGCAACCCTGCTGCAGGGCGAGGCGTGTGGTCTCACCAACGAGCAGCCTTCCGAGGACGAGCTGCGCGCCCTGGCTGCGTCCGTGCGCGCGCTGAGCTACGGCACCAATATGTGGGGCTCGGCCGACTACCGCCGCCGCATCTCGGCGCCGCTTGCCGTGCAGGCCGTTCGCCGCGCCGCCGGCATCGAGCTTTCGGCCGCGCTTGCCCGCGAGCTCGAGACCGTGCAAGTGCCTAAGTTTGCCACGGACGAGTATTCCTGCCGCCGCGTGCCCGGCGTCGATTCTAGCGAGGTGCGCTAATGGCTGCCAAACTCATCGATCTTTCCTTTACGCTCAACGGCCGCAAGGTCAAGGTTCAGATTGCCCCCGACACCATGCTCTTTGCGCTTTTGCGTGAGCAGGGCTGCGCGTCGGTGCGCTGCGCCTGCGAGACCACCAACTGCGGTCTGTGCACGGTGTGGCTCGACGGCGACCCGGTGCTGAGCTGCTCGGTTCCCGCCGCCCGTGTAGAGGGCCACACCGTCACCACGCTCGAGGGCCTCAAGGCCGAGTCCGAGGCGCTTGCCCGTGCGATGGCTGCCGAAGGCGCCGAGCAGTGCGGTTTTTGCGCCCCCGGCCTCATCATGAACGTGCTGGCGCTCGCCCGCGCCGCCAAGGAGGACCCGAGCCTCGTCGCCACGCGCGAGGAGCTCTCGCGCCAGCTGGCCGGCAACCTCTGCCGCTGCAGCGGCTACGAGAGTCAGCTGCGCGCCATCGTCCGCTTCCTCAACGAGTCCGGCGTGCAGGTGGGCTTTGAGATGCCCAAGCTGCCGGTCAACGACACGAGCTCCGACGGTGTCGTCTACAAGCAGATTACCCACAAGCAGCCCAAGAAGGACTCGAAGGCGCTGCTCGAGGGTCGTTCCGTCTACACGGGCGATATGGTGCCCGCCGGCGCGCTCATCGTCAAACTCAAGCGCAGCCCCTATGCCCGCGCCAAGATCCGCTCCATCGATACGTCGCGCGCCCTGAAGGTGCCCGGCGTGGTGGGCGTTTACACCTATGAGGATGTGCCCAAGCGCCGCTTTACCATCGCCGGTCAGAGCTATCCGCAGCCGAGTCCCTACGACCGCTTGATCCTCGAGAACCTCGTCCGTTACCAAAACGAGGAGGTGGCGATTGTCGCCGCCGAGACCGAGGAGGCCGCCGACAAGGCGCTCAAGCTCGTCAAGGTCGACTACGAGGTGCTCGAGCCGCTGCTCGACTTTACCCAGGCACTCGATAACGACATCGTGGTCCATCCCGAGGGCGACGTGACCTTTATGTTCCCGCAGGGCGGCGACGTCCCGCGCAACCTGGTGTGCAGCGGTACCAGTGATTACGGCGATCTGGACGAGGCCTTCGCCCAGAGCGACATCGTCTTTGAGCGCACCTACACCAGCCAGGCCACGCAGACCGCGCCCATGGAGACCTTCCGCGCCTTCGCGACAACCGACGCGTTCGGGCGCATCTCGGTGACCACCTCCACGCAGGTGCCCTTCCACGTGCGCCGCATGGTCGCGCAGTCGCTCGATATCCCGCAGTCCCAGGTGCAGGTCATTAAGCCGCGCATCGGCGGCGGCTTTGGCTCCAAGCAGACGGGCTGCTGCGAGATCTTCGTGGCGTTCGTGACCCAGCAGACCGGCCGTCCGAGCTACTGCTGCTACACCCGTGAGGAGACCATCACCGCGGGCAACTCGCGCCACCAGATGCAAATGACCGTTAAGCTGGGCGCCATGAACGACGGCACCATCACGGCCATCGACCTGCATACGCTGTCCAACGCCGGCGCCTATGGTGAGCATGCCACCACGACGATCGGCCTCTCGGGCCACAAGAGCCTGCCCATCTACAACCACGTGAAGGCGAGCCGCTTTAGCTGGGACGCCGTCTACACCAATACCAACCGCGGCGGCGCGTATCGTGGCTACGGTGCCACCCAGGGCCAGTTTGCCGTGGAGAGCGCCGTCAACGAGCTCGCCGACATGCTGCACATGGACCCCGCCGACCTGCGCCTTAAGAATATCGTGCGCGAGGGCGAGACCATGCCGCAGTACTACAACGAGAAGCTTAACGCCTGCGCGCTCGACCGCTGCCTGCTGCGCGCGATGGACATGATCGGCTGGCGCGACAAGCCGCTGGCCGTGGACCTGGGCGACCGTGTGCGCGCCCTGGGTTGCGCGCTCACCATGCAGGGCTCGGGCATCTCCAATGTCGACATCGCCGGCATCGACATGCGCCTGGAAGAGGACGGCTTCATTACCATCGGCACCGGCGCCACCGATAACGGCATGGGCGTCGACACGATCCTGGCGCAGATTGCCGCCGAGGAGCTGGGCGTTGAAAGCTCGCTCATTGTTGTGCGCGGTGTGGATACCGACGTGTCGCCGTTCGACGCCGGCTCGTACGCGAGCTCGGGTACGTACGTGACGGGCCTGGCGGCCAAGAACGCCGCGACGGAGCTGCGCGAGAAGATTTGCGCCAAGGCCGCCCAGATGTGGGACGTGGACGCCGCCGACGTGGTCTTTGATGGCCAGTACGTGCGCCTGTCCGACGAGCGTGCCGCGCGCGAGCAGAACCGCTACCTCACGCTGCGCGACTTTGCCAACCTGTGCGTCAAGAACATCGCGGGCGGCGACGCACTGACCTCGCATGCCTCTGCCTGCCTGCCCGTTTCGCCTCCGCCGTTTATGGCTGGCATTGCCGAGGTCGAGGTCGACAAGGCCACCGGCAAGGTGACCGTGGTGGACTATGCGGCGGCCGTCGACTGCGGCACCGTGATCAACGAGGCGCTCGCGCGCGTCCAGGCCGAGGGCGGCATTGCCCAGGGTATCGGCCACGCACTCTACGAGATCGTCGAGCACGATGACCGCGGCCGTCTGCGCACCGGCAACTTTATGAGCTACAAGCTGCCCACGCGCCTGGATATCGGCAGCATCCGCGTGGCCTTTGAGCCGAGCTACGAGCCGACGGGCCCGTTTGGCGCCAAGTCGATCGGCGAGGTCGTCATCAACACGCCGCTCGCCGCCGTGGCATCGGCCGTGGCACACGCCACCGGCCACCAGGTCCGCTCGCTGCCCATCACGCCCGAGAAGGCCCTGCTGGGGGAGTAGCGGGTCGGCGAACAGGTCGTAATTGGCGGGGCGGGGCGACTCGCCCCGCCTTTCGCACTCGTGGTGAGGTCGTGAGCCTGTAAAACGTGTGCGTGCGCTTGTCGTTCGTATCTGCTATCATTCCTAGTCTGTGCGCTCATGCGGGCGTGGCGGAATTGGTAGACGCGCCAGATTTAGGTTCTGGTGGGATTCCCGTGAAGGTTCGAGTCCTTTCGCCCGCACCATCGCACCTGCGTCGGCCCTGGCCGTCGCGACACTTTGTTGCATAAAGGTACCAGCACCTCAGATAAGCTGGGCAGTATGAGGAGGAACGTGTTGAACATCACCGCTTCTGACGTCAAGGACGCCAAGCTCACCGCTACGGTCACCATCCCGGCCGCCGACGTCGACGCCGCGATCAAGAAGGCCTACAAGGACACCGCCAAGAAGTACCGCTTCCCTGGCTTCCGCGCTGGCAAGGCTCCCCGTCCGGTCATCGACTCTGCTCTTGGCGCCGAGGCTACCCTCGCTCAGGCCACCAACGACCTGATCGCCGCCAACGAGCCCGCCGTCCTCAACGAGCTGGACATCGTCCCCACCAAGAGCGGTGACTACAAGGAGCTCGACCTCGCCAAGGATCACGAGGACTACACCTACACCGTCGAGTTCTCCCTGCGTCCCGCCGCTGAGCTCTCCTCCTTCGACGCTGTCGAGATCGAGATGCCCCCTGCGGAGGTCACCGAGTCCGAGATCAACAACCAGGTCGAGATGCTTCTCAACTACCGTGCCACCTTCGAGGACGTCGAGGGTCGCGCCGTCGAGGCCGAGGACTACGTTACCGTCGACCTCAAGGCCGTCGAGAACGCCGACAACTTTGCCGCCGAGGGCCGTATGCTCATCGCCGGTAGCGACAGCAACCCCGCCGAGTTCAACGAGGCTCTGATCGGCGCCAACGTTGACGACGTCAAGTCCGTCACCTGGACCGACGAGGCCGAGGAGGGCGAGGAGGCCGAGACCCACACCGTCGAGGTCACCGTCAAGGGCATCAAGGTCCGCATCACCCCCGAGCTCACCGCCGAGCTCGTCAAGTCCGACTTTGGCTTTGACAGCATCGACGCTATGCGCGACGCCATCAAGATCGAGATCGAGCAGGACAAGGCTTCCCGCCTCCCGGCCGAGAAGGAGAACCGTTGCGTCTCCGCTCTCGCCGAGCGCCTGCAGCTCGACGAGATGGATACCGACTACGAGCAGTCCGTCTTTGAGGAGCTTGGCCAGAACTTCCTGTCCAACCTCGCTGCCCGCGGCATGACGCTGGACACCTGGCTGCCCGCTTCCGGCCTGACCATGGAGCAGTTCATCGGCGACCTGCACAAGCAGGCCAACGACGTTGCCCGTGAGTCCCTGGCGCTCGACGCCCTCGCCCGTGAGCTCAAGATTGAGGTCACCGAGGACGACATCAACGCCGAGTTCGAGAAGGCCGGCGTCAAGGACGTCGAGGCTTCCAAGGCCGAGTTCATCGCCGATGGCCGCATGCCTGCCGTCCGTGAGTCTATCCGTCGCTCCAAGGCCGTCGACCACCTGGTCGAGAACGCCAAGGTGACCGAGGTCGACGAGACCGCCAAGGACGCCGAGTAATTCTCGCCACCTTGCCCGCGAGCGCATGTATGTGCCCGTGATGGGGTAAAGTTATAAGCCGGTTATCCGGTTGCTTCGTACGGTGCCAGCCAATGCATAGCATGCGGGCACCGTACGTTTGTCTAGAACCACTATTGGTCCGTAAGAGAAATGGAGATGCGTATGATCGCTAAGTTCGATTCCGCCCTCGTGCCATACGTTATCGAGCAGACGCCGCGCGGCGAGCGCAGCTACGATATCTATTCGCGCCTGCTCAACGACCGCATCATCTTCTTGGGCGAGGAGATCAACTCCGTCAGCGCCAACCTGGTCGTTGCCCAGCTGCTGCATCTTGAGAGCCAGGATGCCGAGAAGGATATCTCGCTCTACATCAATTCGCCCGGTGGCGAGGTTTACTCTGGCCTGGCGATTCTTGACACCATGAACTTCATCAAGCCGCAGGTCTCCACCATCTGCGTCGGTATGGCCGCGTCTATGGCTGCCGTGCTGCTTTCGGCCGGCGCCAAGGGCAAGCGCTTCTGCCTGCCGCACTCCAAGGTCATGATTCACCAGCCCAGCGGCGGTGCTCAAGGTCAGCAGACCGAGATCGAGATCGTGGCCGAGGAGATCAAGAAGACCCGCCGCGAGCTCAACCAGATCCTGTCCGATGCCTCGGGCCAGCCGATCGAGAAGGTCCAGGCCGACACCGAGCGCGACAACTACCTGACCGCTGCCGAGGCCCTCGACTACGGCCTGATCGACCGTATCGTCACCTCGCGCGATCTCGCCGCGAAGGACGCCTAGGATGGCAGGAAACATGCAGGACAACTTTGACGAGAATGGCAACCCCATCCGCTGCTCCTTCTGCGGAAAAGAGCAGGGGCAGGTTCGCCGCCTTGTAAAGGGTCCGACCAACATCTTTATCTGCGACGAGTGCGTTGCCGCCTGCTCCGAGATCCTTGAGGAGTCGCTGGCTTCGGACTTTATGGACGCTGCCCGCAACGGCAAGCTGCCGGGCTTCCTCAACGACCACGGCCAGGCTGCATCCCAGCCCGCCGCGGACCCCGAGACCGAGGGTTTTGAACTCGAGGACGATCGCCAGGTCATCACGCACGTGCCGACGCCGCACGAGATCTATGACGAGCTTTCGGCCTATGTTATGGGTCAGGAGGACGCCAAGCGCGCCATGTCGGTGGCCGTGTACAACCACTATCGCCGCGTGATTGAGGGCGGCGCTGCGGTGTCTGCCTTTGATGACGACATGGGCTCGCAGTTCGATGACGATATGGACGAGGTAGAGCTCGCCAAGTCCAACATCCTGCTGCTCGGTCCCACCGGTACCGGTAAGACCCTGCTGGCCCAGACGCTCGCGCGCATTCTTGAGGTGCCGTTTGCTATCGCCGATGCCACCGCGCTCACCGAGGCCGGCTATGTGGGCGAGGACGTGGAGAACATCCTACTCAAGCTCATTAATGCTGCCGATGGCGACATTGAGCGCGCACAGGTTGGCATCATCTACGTTGACGAGATCGACAAGATTGCCCGCAAGGCTGAGAACCTCTCCATTACCCGCGATGTTTCGGGCGAGGGTGTTCAGCAGGCGCTGCTTAAGATTCTTGAGGGCACGGTGGCCAGCGTTCCGCCCACCGGCGGCCGCAAGCATCCCCAGCAGGAGCTGCTGCAGATCGACACGACCAACATCCTGTTCATCTGCGGCGGTGCCTTTGTGGGTCTGGACAAGATCATCGCCGACCGCGTGGGCAACAAGGGCGTTGGCTTTAACTCCGAGATCGCCGGCCCCACCTCGGTCGACGAGAACGACCTGCTGCGCCAGGTGCTCCCGCAGGATCTTAATGCCTTTGGCATGATTCCCGAGTTCGTGGGCCGTACGCCCGTCGTCACCCAGACGCAGGCGCTCGACGAGGACGATCTGGTGTCGATCCTGACCGAGCCCAAGAACGCCGTGGTGCGTCAGTACCGCAAGATGTTCCAGCTCGAGGACGTCGAGCTTGAGTTTGAGGACGCGGCCCTGCACGAGATCGCCCGCATGGCGCTTGCTCGCAAGACCGGCGCCCGCGGCCTGCGCGCCATCTGCGAAGACGTGCTTCAGCAGACGATGTTCGACCTTCCCAGCGAGGAGGGCGTCGCCAAGGTCATCGTGACCGAAGCGGCGGTTAAGGGCGAAGAACAGCCCCAACGCATCTACGGCTAAATAGCTTGAATCCAGGTCCCGCGGCAACCACCGCGGGACCTGCTATTTAGGGACAGGTTTATTTTGGTCGGTTTTATATGGGCAACTGTCGTTTCCCCTGATAAAACCTACCAGAATAAACCTGTCCCTATTCGGCAGGTATGCCTGTGCTATTCTGTGAGAATGTCAAGTTAGTACCTTCAGACTGAAGTAATCGATACCTAAGGCGCGTCCGCCTGCTTGGTTTTCGTAGATTCCGCACGAGCCGAAGAGCACTTAATGTGCTCTTCGTGCGAGCCAGGACCTGACCGAGCGAAAACCAAGCAGGCGGACACGCCGGCGGGACAGGGAGAGATATATGGAAGAGATGCCCAAGAACTACGATCCGTCGACCAACGAGCCGGCGATCCTGCAGAAGTGGCTCGACGGCGGCTACTACAAGCGCCGTGAGGGCGTGGGCGACTGCACCGTCACCATTCCGCCTCCCAACGTGACTGGCAAGCTCCACATGGGCCATGCCACCGATGACTCCATCCAGGACGCCATCGTCCGTATGGCCCGCATGCGCGGCAAGTCCACGCGCTGGGTGCTGGGCACCGATCACGCCGGTATCGCCACGCAGACCAAGGTCGACAAGAAGCTCAAGAGCGAGGGTATCAGCCGCCTGGAGATCGGTCGCGACAAGTTTGTTGACGCCTGCTGGGACTGGACCCACGAGTACGGCGGCATCATCGTCGAGCAGATCAAGCGCATGGGCTGCTCCGTCGACTTCGACAACGAGCGCTTCACCATGGACGAGGATTATGCCCAGGCCGTGCGTAAGGTCTTCTGCGACTGGTACCACGACGGCCTGATCTACCGTGGCAAGCGTATCGTCAACTGGTGCCCCAACTGCACCACCGCCATCTCGGACGACGAGGCCGAGTATAAGGACGAGAAGGGCCACCTGTGGCACCTGCGCTACCCGCTGACCGAGCCGGTCAACGGCCAGGACTACATCGTCGTCGCCACCACGCGCCCCGAGACCATGCTCGGCGACACGGGCGTTGCCGTCTCCCCGAAGGACCCCGAGAAGGCCGCCTTTGTGGGTAAGACCGTCAAGCTCCCCATCGTCGACCGCGAGATCCCCATCTTTGAGGATTGGCATGTCGACGCCAACTTCGGTTCCGGCTTTGTCAAGGTTACCCCGGCCCACGACCCCAACGACTACGCCATGGGTCAGGCCCACGACCTGCCGCAGATCAACATCTTCGACGAGCACGCGGTGGTCGTCGAGGGCTATGGCGAGTTCACCGGCATGAACCGCGACGAGTGCCGCGAGGCGGTCATCAAGTGGTTCGAGGAGCACGACCTGCTCGACCACGTCGAAGAGCTCGACCACTCCGTCATGCACTGCTACCGTTGCGACTCCGCGCTGGAGCCGTGGCTGTCCGAGCAGTGGTTTGTGGCCGTCGACAAGCTCAAGGGGCCGGCACTCGACGCCGTTAACTCCGGCAAGGTCACCTTCCACCCCGCGCGCTGGACGCAGACCTACACCACCTGGATGGAGAACCTCAAGGACTGGTGCATCAGCCGCCAGCTGTGGTGGGGCCACCGCATCCCCGTGTTCTACTGCGAGGACTGCGGCTGGGAGGACGCCCTCACCGAGGACACTGACGTGTGCCCCAAGTGCGGCGGCCATCACGTGCATCAGGACGAGAACGTGCTGGACACCTGGTTCAGCTCGCAGCTGTGGACCTTCGCCACGCAGGGCTGGCCGCAAAAGCCGGAGCTGCTCGAGGGCCATCACCCCACGACGGCGCTCGTCACCGCTCGCGACATCATCGCGCTGTGGGTCGCCCGCATGGTCATGAGCTCGCTGTACTTCCTGGACGAGGTGCCGTTTAAGGACGTCGTCATCTACCCGACGATCCTGGCCAAGGACGGCAGCCGCATGTCCAAGTCCAAGGGCAACGGCGTTGACCCCATGGACCTCATTGGCATGTACGGCGCCGACGCCATGCGCTACAACTTGCTCACGCTGTGCACCAACAACCAGGACGTCAAGTTCGACGCGAACATCGACAAGAAGACCAAGAAGCTCATCGACAGCCCGCGTACCGACCAGGCCAAGAGCTTTGTGACCAAGATCTGGAACGCCAGCCGCTTCCTGCTCATGAACATGGAGGGCTACACGCCCGGCGAGCCCGTCGTGGAGACGCCGGCCGACGCCTGGATGTTCAGCCGTCTGGCCAAGGCCGTGAAAATGGTCACCGAGGGTATCGAGAACTACACCTTTGGCGACATGGCCCGCGGCGTGCAGCAGTTCTTCTGGAACGAGGTCTGCGACTGGTACGTCGAGGTCACCAAGGCCCGCCTGAAGGGCGAGGGCCGACTGCAGGCTCAGCGCAACCTGATCTTTGTGCTCGACACCTCCATTCGCCTGATGCACCCGCTCATGCCGTTCGTTACCGAGGAGATCTGGGACAACATGCCGGCGAGCGTGCTCGATCTGGACGCCGAGGGCAACGTGAACCGCGCCGAGGCGCTCATGATCGCCAAGTGGCCCGAGCCCGCCGACTACGCCAAGTATGTTGACGAGGACGCCGAGCGCGCGTTTGAGCTGTGCCGCGCCGTCGTTTCCGCCGCTCGCGCCACGCGTTCGCGTTATCGCTTGAGCCCCAAGGCCGAGCTCGACGTGGTCGTGCGCGCCGGTGCTGAGGACATCGAGAAGCTCGAGAGCCTGCGCTCCACGATTGAGCCGCTGGCGAACACCGCTTCGCTGGTCATGGGTACCGACGTCGAGAAGCCTGCCGCGAGCATTGCCGTGGTCGATAGCGGCGTCGAGGTCTTCGTGGTACTCGAGGGCAAGGTCGATCTTTCGGCCGAGAAGGCGCGCCTGGAGAAGGAGATCGCCGCGGCTCAGAAGGAGCTCGCCGGCTGCGAGAAGACCCTTGCCAACGAGGGCTTTGTGGCCAAGGCCGCGCCTGCGGTGGTCCAGAAGAAGAGGGACCGTGCAGCTGAGCTCAAGGAGATCCTGGTGGCGCTGACTGCTCAGGTCGCTGACTTCTCGTAAGGTTTACTCGGGGGCGCGTCCCGATGCTTTGCTCTCCGCTGCGGACACCTATTCCGCCGTTCTAACGAACGGCGGCTGACTCGACGCTGCAAACGCCTCTGATGGCCAATCTGCCGTTCAACTTCGGGCGCATGGGCATAAGCCCTATGCGCCCTTGTTTCACGGCACCTTGGCTCATCAGAGGCGTTTTCGCTGACTATCCTCAACCTATACTGTTTTATTTTTCTATGAATGGCGGTTCTAAAAATGCCTAAGCGTTCTGGCTTGTATACCGTTCCTTTTGAGTTTGATTTGCTTTCGTTTGGTGAGGCTGTTGCTTTGGCTGCTGATACGGGGCGGATTTCTGGGGATGCTGGTCCTCTGCTCGAGACGGTTGTCGATATGCTCGATGAGCTGGGACGACCGGACGAGTATTTCGATTGCATTCAGGTTGCCGGTACTAATGGCAAGACTTCGACCACGCGTTTTTCGGCTGCCATCCTTCGTGGTGAGGGGTTAAAGACCGCGCTGTATACGTCGCCGCAGCTGGTGCGCTATCCCGAGCGCATGGAGGTCGATGGGCGCGTCGTGAGCGATGAGGCCTTTGCCCGTGGCGTTTCCGCCGCTGTTGAGGCGGGACATCGCGTGAATGCCCGTCGTGTGGCGGCGGGGGAGCGTGCCTATGCCATCACACCGTTTGACCTGCTGACGGCTGCCGCACTTGTCGTGTTTGCCGAGGCTGCGGTTGATGTTGCTGTGCTCGAGGTCGGCATGGGCGGACGCTGGGACGCCACGAGCGCGACCGATCCCGTGGCCGTCGCCATTACGGGCATTGGGCTCGATCACACACGTATTTTGGGCGATACGCTCGAGGCCATTGCGGGGGAGAAGGCTGCGGTCATTAAGCCCGAACGCTTGGTTGTACTGGGCGAGGGCACGCACGAGGCGAGCGTTCAGCGCGTGATGGACGCGCGTTGTCGCGAGTGCGGCATAGTGCCGCTGGTGGTGAACCATGCCACGACCAAGGTGCCGGAGCACGTGGGCGATACCGTGGAGTTTAGCTGTACTACGCCGCGTGCCATCTATACGTCGCGTATGGTTAAGCCGGCGTATCAGCCGCAGAATGCCGCGTGTGCGATTATGCTTTGCGAGGGGTATCTGGGTCGCGAGCTCGATCATGATGCGCTCGATGCTTCGCTTATGGGCTGCCCCACGCCGGGTCGCTTTGATGTGCTGGGAACCAATCCGCTCAAGCTGATCGACGCCTGTCATAACCCTCAGAGCTGCGAGAACTTTGTGAGCGCACTGGACGAGATCGATTCGTGCGTGGAGAATCGCCCCACGCTGCTGTGCGCTGCGCTGGCCGACAAGGACGTGGCAGGCATCGTTGACGTACTGATCCCGGCCTTCCCGCGCGTGGTTGTGACCCAGACCGATTCCGACCGCGCCCTGCCGGCAGAGGAGCTTGCCGCACTTGTGGACGCCGACAAGCTCGCGGGCGTGTATCCGAGCGTGTCCGAGGCCCTCGCTGCCTTCGATGCCGCGGGCGAGCCCTTCGTAGCAGCCGGCACCATCACCCTAGCCGGCGAAGTAGCGGGGCTGCTCCGTTAACCCATCCCCTCATCGGTTGCGGTGAAATACGGACTGTTTTACAAGCCAGAAGCCTCAAACAGTCCGTATATCACCGCAACTTAAAAGTAGTCAATTTGGGACGGGGCTATTTTGACTACCCTGCTCCTCGAGTTGACTTGCTTGCCACGAAATGGGCTTATCTACTACGTTTTGGCGACTACTCTCGACCACACGGAAAATCGTGAAATCAAAATCGCAGGTAGACGGCTTGCTGATTTTTAAAAAAGACCCGCATGGTCGACCTATGCGGGTTAAACGTAGTAGATAGCCCGCTTTCGTGGTGAATCGTTGGCAGGATGCGGCAAAGGGACAGCCCCTTTGCCGCATTGCCTAGTCTAGGCGGACTGGATCGTGGGGGTAGGCGTTGAGAATCTCGACGCCGGACTCGGTCACCAGGGCCAGGTCCTCGATGCGGACGCCGGTGCGGCCGGGGAGGTAGATACCCGGCTCGATGGAGAACGTCATGCCCGGCTCGACAACCTGCTCGTTGACGAGCGAGACGTCGCCCGGCTCGTGATCCTGCAGGCCGATCGAGTGACCCAGACGATGCGTAAAGTACTGTCCATAGCCCGCGTCTTCAATCACATCGCGCGCGGCACGGTCTAGGTCGCACATGCGCACGCCCGGTGCGATGAGCGCTTCGGCGGCCTCGTTGGCGCGGCGCACGATGTCGTAGATGCGCGCGGTCTCCTCGTCCGGCTCGCCCCAAAAGAACGTGCGCGTCATGTCCGGGCAGTAGTTGCGGCGACGTCCACCAATGTCGAACAGCACCACGTCGCCGCGCTTGAGTACGGTGTCGTCGGGCTCGTGGTGCGGGTCGCCGGCGTTGGCGCCAAAGCTCACGATGGGCGGAAAGCTAAAGCTCTCACAGCCGTGATTGCGGTACAGGCCGAGCATCTGGTCGGCAATTTCGCGTTCCGTCACGCCCTCGTGGACGAGTTTGATGGCATCGGCCATCACGGCGTCGTTAGCGGCCGAGGATATGCGCATGAGCTCCTGCTCAGCGGCATCCTTGTGGGCGCGTGCGGCGGTGACGGCAAAGTCGCCCAGGAAGAACTCGCTCGCTGCGTGACGATCCATAAGGGGCAGCAAAAAGCCGGAGCGCATGACGGTGTCGATGCCGAGGGGCTTGGATGGATTGACCTCGCGAGCGATGGCGTCGGTCACGACGTCGGTGTCGTTGTGGTAGGCCACGCGGGCATTGTCGTACTCGGGCAGCTGATGCAGGGCGTTAATCAAGATTACCGGCTCGGCATCGCGCGCGAGCAGCACGCCGCAAAAACGCTCGAACATATCGGCATAAAAGCCGGTCAGGTAATAGATCGACCACGGGTCGTTTACGAGCAGCTGCGCGCCGGGGTGCTGAGCCTCGAGCGCATCGAGCACGCGCGCCACACGCTGGTCATCGACATGTGCCATGAAACATCCTTTCGCTAGGCTGCCACCATGGTATCCCAAGCCCGGCAGATAGGGACGTTCCTTTTATGCCGGCACCTGGGGACACTCCTTGCAAAAGCAGCTAAAAGAGCCCCGTCCCAAATTAGCTGCTTAGGTTGGATCGATGTTCATGCTGGCGACTAGGTCAATGTTGGTGCCGAGAAGATCTTCCAGCACGACGTCGCCCATGCGGATGGGGGCCTCGACGACCACGCCGCGGATGAGGTCCATGGCTTGGGCGTGGAGTGCCAGCGGGATGGCTTCGGCCGTGCGCACGGGGAGCAGGGCTTCGTCGCCGCCGGAGACGGCCACGGTCGTCGTGAGCACGCGCATGGGGCAGGTGAGCTCCTGATGTGCGAACTTATCGCCGCGCGGGCAGTTGTTGCCGGTCACGGAGCGAACTTCCACCACGGCGCCATTTGCGTCGCGCTCCACCTCTACGGTCAGGAGGCACTCGGATGGGCAGGTGGTGCAGTTGAACTGCAGCGTTTCGATCACGTTATCGCTCATCTTGGTTACGCCTCCTCGATGGGATCGACGGATAGGACAATCTTGCTGGCACCCAGGTCGAGCGCTTGTTTGATGACCTTCGCAGGCAGCGGGAAGCTCTCCATAACGCTCGGCTTAAACGCGCGGACCTTGCCGGCGAACAGTTCCTCGCCGTCGGCCAAGATTCTCACGCGGGCGGTATCGACTGGCCGCCGCACGCGGAAGTTGAGCTTGGTGAGCGCCACGGCCGTAATGCGTCCCGGCAGCGCGTATCCCGCAATGCCGGCAGGGAAGACCGTGAGCTCGCAGCCCGTGTCCGCGACCGCGTCCGTCTCGGCTCCGCCACCCAGCACGTACGCCGCTGCAGCTGCGCCAGCCCTCTCGGACTCGGTCGTCACGTTGTCGGCCAGATCGTGCACGTGCAGCACGTTGCCGCAGGCAAAGATGCCCGGCACGCCCGTCTGCAGACTCTGGTCCACCACGGCGCCGCGCGTGTGCGGGTCAAGCTCCACGCCCGCGGCAACCGAAAGCTCGTTCTCGGGAATCAATCCCACCGAAAGCAGCAGCGTGTCGCACGGAACAATGCGCTCGGTCCCCGGAATGGGCGCCAGGTGCTCGTCGACCTGGCTTACCTCGACGGCCTCCACACGGTCGTGCCCGATCACGCGCGTGACGGTGGCGGACAGGTGCAGCGGAATGCCAAAGTCGTCCAGGCAGTTCTTGACATTGCGACGCAGTCCGTTGGCGTACGGCATAAGCTCGTACACGCCCTCGACCGAAATCCCCTCGAGCGTGCAGCGGCGTGCCATGATGAGCCCGATGTCACCCGAGCCCAAAATGACGGCACGCGAGCCGGGCTTGAGGTTTTCGATATTGATGTATCGCTGCGCCAGGCCGGCCGTAAACACGCCGGCGGGACGGCTGCCGGGGATCTTGATCTCGCTGCGAGTGCGCTCGCGGCATCCCATGGCAAGGACGACCGCGCGCCCGGTGAGCTGCAGCATGCCGGCGGGGCTCATGAGCGTGACGGTATGGACCGCGGTGTCTTCTGTAGACTCGCCTGAATCTACCCCAATTACCATGCTGTTCAGGAACAGCGCAATGTCGGTTGCGTGCACCTGGTCGATAAAGCGCTGCGCGTACTCGGGACCAGTGAGCTCCTGTTTAAAGTGCGACAGGCCAAAGCCGGGGTGGATGCATTGGCGGAGGATGCCGCCCAGGTGCTGCTCGCGCTCCACGATGGCCACGCGCGCTCCGGCCTTATGCGCGGCCAGTGCGGCCGCCATGCCGGCGGGGCCGCCGCCGATAACGACCACGTCGAAGGCTTGCGTTTGTACGGCTTCTACGACGCCGCAATCAATCGCGCTCGATTTGAATTTCGCCATCCTAACGCACCCCCTTCAGCGGTCCCTCAACCAGCCAAGATCCGGCGTCCTCCAGTAATACCTCGCTGGGGTCGCAGTCCAGCTCTCGGGCGAGAATCGCCACCACACGGCTCTGGCAAAAGCCACTTTGGCACCGACCCATGCCGGCACGGCAGCGGCGCTTGACGCCCTCGACCGAAACCGCGCCCGGATGGCGTCGAATCGCCGCCACGATCTCGGCCTCGGGCACCGTCTCGCAGCGGCAGACAATCTGTCCCCACGCGGGATCGGACTCGATCAGCTCCTCCTTGCGCGCCAGCGGTGCGCGGTCAAAGTCGTCCGGCGCGCGGCGAATTGGGTTCCAGTCCGCCCGCTCGTGCAGCTCCACGCCCGCTTCACGCATCACAAGCTCCATGCGCTCGGCAATGGCCGGCGCGCTTGCCACGCCCGGCGACTGAATGCCCGCCGCCTGGAACAGCCCCGGCACCACGGCCGACTGTCCAATAAAGAAGTCGTTCGTTCCCTGAATGACCGGACGCCCGCCGGCAAATGCGCGCACCACACGTCGCGTATCCAGATCGGGCACTAGCTTGTGCGCGCCGGTCAGCAGCGCGTTCACATCGCTCGCATAGGTCTGAGTGTCGCCCGGCTCGCGCACGGCAGCCGTCGCGGTAATCACGGTGTTGCCATGTACGGTGCCCGTCACGATAACGCCCTTCGACACCGGCGTCGGCACGGGGTAGAGCGGCATGAGCGTGCGCGGCTCCTTGTCCAGCACCACGATGTTGCCCTGGCGCCAGACCATCTGAAACTCTTCGGCCCCCGCCATATGCGAGATGTCGGCGGCGCCGTTGCCCGCGGCGTTGATCAGGTAGCGGCAGCGCACATTGCCAGCGGGGGTCGCCAGCGTAAAGCGCGCGTCGTCGCCCGAGTCCGCGACTTCAATCGCTTCCACCGGCGCGGACCGCATAAACGTCACCCCGTTGGCCACGGCGTTCTCCAGCGCGGCGATGGCAACCTCAAACGGGTCGACAAACCCAGTCGAGGGGCACCACAACGCGCACGTTGCATCGGCACTGGCACGCGGCTCTAATTCGTGGATGCGGTCGGGTCCGACGATCGACAGCTCGGGAACACCGTTGACATGGCCGTTGCACCGCAGCTGCTCCAGATGCGTGCGGTCCTCGTCGTTAAAGCCCAAAACCATCGACCCGGTGCGGCAGAACAGAAAGTCCAGCTCCTGGGCCCAGGTACCATACAGCTCACAGCCACGGGCATTGACCTGTGCCTTTACGGTTCCCGGCGCCGGATCGTAGCCGGCGTGCACCAGGCCGCCGTTGGCCTTCGACGCACCCAGCGCAATATCGTTCGCCGCCTCGACTACGCAAATGGACAGTTCAAATCGCGCGAGCTGCCGCGCGATGGCGCATCCGGTGATGCCCGCGCCCACAATTGCGATATCAAACGTTTCTGCCACGGTGCCTCCCAGACGAGTTGACAGGCTGTCAATAAGACTATCCTACGGTCTGCACACCCCCAGCGCGGCGGCAATGCGGTGAACAGCCCCGCAACACCCGCCAACGGCAGAAGAGGGGAGACGCGGCAACGTCGACAACCTCGTCCGCCGACAACTACGGCAACCTTTCGTCTCGATCTGTAACAGTTAGCTGATGATTTGGGTTCTAGATGTTACAGATCGAGACAAACCTTCAGGCGGATTTTGAATGTCTCGATCTGTAACAGTAAGAGGGGTTTTGGGGCCCAAGATGTTACAGATCGAGATTGAAGTCTGGGAGGGACCCCTGTGTCTCGATCTGTAACGTCTAGACCCGGATTCCGCTCCCACCTGTTACAGATTGAGATGTTTGTGTCCGCGCCAGCCCCGTACCCAGCCGTAGTCCCATATAAACAAACCCCGTGGTAAACTTGACTGGACTGTAAATAATCCGAAAGGTACCCGTAATGTCCAAGTACATCTCCGAGCTCATGTCGCCGCAGCTTATGGGCGTCGTCTATGCCTTCGTTGGCTTTATCATCGCCCTGTATGTGCTGTCGTCGTCTATGTGTTCATCGATGCCCGCCGCCGCGGCGCCAGCGCCTACGTGGCATGGGGCATCATTGCCCTCATCCCGTTTGTAGGCCTCATTGCCTACCTGGTCCTGCGCCCGCACTCCTACGCGTCCGACCGCGAGGAGCAGGAGCTGGATATGGCCCTGCGCGAACGCCAGCTTGCCCAGTACGGCACCTGCCCGCAGTGCGGCGCCCCCATCGAGAAGGACTTTGTCGTCTGCCCGGTGTGCGACACTCAGGTTCGCAACGTCTGCCCCAGCTGCCATCGCCCGCTCGATGCGCACTGGAAGGTCTGCCCCTACTGCCGAACTCGCATCCAGTAACGCATCCATCGCCGGGCCGGCCGTAAGCCACGGGCGTCCCGCGCAAGCCGAACGCGCGCCCCACACCCCGCCCCACACGATGAAGCATGCGTAGAAAATCGCCCGCCGTGCCATTAAGGTGCGGCGGGCGCTTGTATACCAAGGCAACCTGCCTATAATGATGCAAGTTAAAACGCCGAGCGCATCGCACGCACTTGCATCAGGCATCCGAGAGGAGAAAACATACCCATGAAGGCACTCTACAATGACGGTTCGGTGGCCGAGCTCCCGCAGGACGAGGTCGCGCACGTCATCCGCCACTCCGCCGCGCACATCATGGCGCAGGCCATCAAGCGCCTGTACCCCCAGGCCGACTTTGCCTACGGTCCCGCGACCGACAACGGCTTTTACTACGACGTCGACCTGCCCGAGGGCGTCAAGATCAGTGAGGACGACTTCCCCGCGATCGAGGCCGAGATGAAGAAGATCGTCAAGGAGAACCTCAAGTTCTCCGTGTACGAGAAGCCCCGCGCCGAGGCCATCGCCCTTATGGAGGAGCGCGGCGAGAAGTACAAGGTCGAGCACATCGGCGACCTGGACGACGACGCCCGCATCACCTTCTATCAGCAGGGCGACTACATCGACATGTGCGTCGGCCCCCACATCTGCTACACCAAGGCCCTCAAGGCCTTTAAGCTCACCGGCGTCTCGGGCGCCTACTGGAAGGGCGACAAGGACAACAAGATGCTTACCCGCATCAACGGCGTCGCCTTTGCCACCAAGGAGGAGCTCGACGAGCACATGCACATGCTCGAGGAGGCCAAGAAGCGTGACCACCGCAAGATCGGCCGCGAGATGGACCTCTTTATGATGCGCGACGAGGCCCCCGGCTTCCCGTTCTTCCTGCCCAACGGCATGATCCTTAAGAACACGCTGCTGGACTACTGGCGCGAGATTCACCACAAGGCCGGCTACGTGGAGATCTCCACGCCGCTCATCATGAACAAACAGCTGTGGAAGACCTCGGGCCACTGGGACCACTACAAGGACAACATGTACTCCACCGTCATCGACGACGAAGAGTACTGCATTAAGCCCATGAACTGCCCGGGCGGCGTGCTGGTGTACGCTTCCAAGCCGCACTCTTACCGCGAGTTGCCCATCCGCGCTGGCGAGATCGGCCTGGTGCACCGCCACGAGCTGCGCGGCGCCCTGCACGGCCTGTTCCGCGTGCGCTGCTTTAACCAAGATGACGCCCACCTGTTTGTGCGTCCCGACCAGCTGACCGACGAGATCGTGGGCGTGGTCAACCTCATCGACTCCGTGTACCAGAAGTTTGGCTTTAAGTACCACGTTGAGCTTTCCACCCGCCCCGAGGACTCCATGGGCTCGGACGAGGACTGGGCTCGCGCCGAGGAGGGCCTGCGCACCGCTCTGGAGAAGCTGGGCATGGACTACGAGGTCAACGAGGGCGACGGCGCCTTCTACGGCCCCAAGATCGACTTCCACCTGGAGGACTCGCTCGGCCGTACCTGGCAGTGCGGTACCGTCCAGCTCGACTTCCAGATGCCGCTCAACTTTGACCTGGAGTACGTGGACGCCGACGGTACCAAGAAGCGCCCCATCATGCTGCATCGCGTTTGCTTTGGCTCCATCGAGCGCTTCATCGGTATTCTGATCGAGCACTTTGCGGGTAAGTTCCCCACCTGGCTGGCTCCCGTGCAGGTCAAGGCACTTCCGGTTTCCGAGAAGAGCCGCGACTACGCCCACGAGGTGTGCACCAAGCTGGAGGAGGCCGGCATTCGCGTGGTCTGCGACGACCGCGATGAGAAGATCGGCTACAAGATCCGCGAGGCCCGCAGCATCGACCGCGTGCCCTACATGCTCATCCTGGGCGAGAAGGAGGTCGAGGCCGGCAACATCTCCGTCCGCGATCGCTCCAACGAGACCGTTCAGATGAGCGTTGACGAGTTTGTTGCGAAGGTGCTCGAGGAGATCAAGACCCGCGCCTAAGGCAAACTTCACAACAATTAACAAGGGCGACCGTCCACACAGGGCGGTCGCCTTTTTTCATGCCCAAATAAGAAAAGCCGCTGGTTGAGCGGCTTTTTTGTTAAAGGCTTTAGCCTGTGCGGGGCGCGCAGCGCGCCGCATCAGAAACCACCCGC
>CATWKM010000008.1:0-51365 GCA_958351385.1 uncultured Collinsella sp.
TAATCGTCGGCGCCGGCGTCGAGCCCGGCAACCTTGTCCATCACGGCATCGCGCGCGGTGACCATGATCACTGGCGCATCCTTGTGCTTGCGTATGCGCCGCAGCACCTCCATGCCGTTGAGCTGCGGCAACAGTACATCGAGCAGAATCAGATCGTAGTCGCGCTCCAACGCCAGGTCAACGGCGGTGCGTCCGTCGGCGGCGTGCTCCACCTGGTAGCCCTCGTGCTCCAGCTCGAGTGTCACAAAGCGGGCGATTTTCTCCTCGTCCTCTACGATCAGGATTCGTGCCATGCGTGCCCCCGTCTGCGATTACTTGTCGTCGTTGAGATTTTGCTTGATGTCGTCCGCGGCGTTAGCAGCGCTATCCATAAGGTTGTTGATGCTGCCGGGCACGTCGCCGTCGCTGTCGATGCGGTAGCGCATGCCAAAGAACAGGCCAATCAGCATCAGCCATATCGTGGCGCCCCAGGCAAACAGCGCGACGATGGGAATCAGGATGGGGATGTTGAGGATGATCGCATCGCGGCGCGTGGCGATAAACTTGGTGTCCAGACTCAGGCGGAAGAGCTTTTTGAGGTACTCCCACACGCTGTCCATCTTCTTGGAGAAGTCGGTCTTTTCACTCGACTTTTCGTAGGCTGCCTGCGCGGCGACCATCTCGGCCGAGGGCTCATCGACTGGCGCGGACTCGGTGGCGGCATGCGCCGACGTGGTCTGGGTCTTGCCCTGCGACTCGAGCCAAATGATGGCATCCAAAACGTTGCCGTCGGCAGCGTCGAGCGCCGCCTTGGCATCGGTGTAACTCACGTTGCACTTGGTGCGGATGGTTTCAACTTTTTCGAGGTCGTCCATGACCTGTCCTTTCGTTCGATGGGCGCGACGCCGGGCGACCTGCCCGGGCGCGAGCGTTGCGTTCGTCGGCCTGCGTTGCGCGGTGCCGCCCGCCCTTGGTCGAACTCTATAGTGCAGGTTATAGATTAAGCGATTCTTGAGCCAAGATTAATGTTGGATGAGTTTTTGGGTGGCAGTGGGAAAAGTATTAGACCTCGATAGCGGGAGATGGGGTGCCGGTACAAAACGGCGTCAAGGGTTGGTCGAGCAGGCGGTTTTCAGGCGACTGGGACATGGCGGGCGGTCGATCGCCTATACTGGTTGGGCTCAACTGGAGAGGTGATAACTAGTTATGAAATCAATCAATGTTGCAGCGGCAATTATTCAGAAGGACGGGAAAATCCTGAGCTGCCAGCGTGGCTACGGCGAGTTTAAAGACGGCTGGGAGTTTCCGGGCGGTAAGCTCGAGCCGGGCGAGACCGGCGAGCAGGCAATCGTGCGCGAGATTCAAGAAGAGCTCGAGGTCACGATCGGTAACCTCGACTATCTTTGCACGGTCGAACACGATTACGAGACGTTCCATCTGTCGATGCAGTGCTACCTAGCTAGCATCCTATCGGGGGAGTTCAAAGAGCACGCTCACGAGGACATGAAGTGGCTCGATACCAATAACCTGTGGGATGTCGATTGGCTTCCGGCGGACGTTAAAGTCGTTAGGGAACTCGAAAAGAAACTCGGGCTTATGTGAGAAAGGAGCGGACGTCGCATGGCGGCCCGCTCCTTCTTTGTTACTCTGTCTCACTCAGATCGCTGAGCATAAACTCGTAAATGTCCTGGCGCACGGGCGCATTGAGTTCATATTCGATTTCGACGGCGTTGTCGCCGCTCTTAGTTTTAATAGCTTTGAACTCGCCAGTCGGATGCATTTCGCCTAGGAAGTAAAATTCCTTGCCACCCTTATCGTCCTTGTTCTTGCGCATAAACAAATACGTCTTTAGCCCGTTGCCCGGCCATGCCTGCAGTCGCTGAATCTCGGGGGAGTTGAGCGTGCGATTGTTCTTAGAGATTGCAACTAGCTTACTCGGCGAAACAAAGCGGTCTTCATACTGAATGGACTCGCTAATGTCGGGTGCCTTGTCATAGTTAATAAACACGGGGAATGTATTGGTCTTCTCGTCGTAGAAGTAGCCGCCAAGATTTTGGCCGTTGATGTTCTTTTCCCAGTTCATCAAGCGGCAAACTTCTTCGTACGTGTACTTGGCGTTGAGAACGAAATTTGTGTTTTGGTACGTCTCGGCATAGTCGAGTCGGTTACGCGCAATGCCAAAATCCAGCACCTCGAGAATCTGACGCTTGAACTCTGCGTTGCGCAGGGCGGTCGCAAACGCTTCGGTCAGACGAGGCCCGCATCCATCGTCAATAAGCAGGGAAACGAAATCCTTGGGAGTGGCAAAGTCGCCCTTAAGGACTGTGATTGCCGACCTAACGGCGCTGTCCTTAAGCTGTGTGTGGTAGCTCCTAAGCGCAGCCTCGCGCATATGCCGGTAGCCCTCGTGTCCGGCTTCGACGAGCGTTTGAAGCAAATAGAGGTCTTCGAAACGCTTGCCCGCGGCGAGCTTTTGAGAAATAAATTTGAGAATCTTGGTTTGATCAGAGGAAAATTGAACCGTGTAGTCCGGCTCGTATTTGGATAGAAATGCGTGGTAGGACCCCAGGCCGCTATTCTTGAAGATAAGCAACGGATCGATGGAGCCGTTACGATCAAATTCGAGCAGCGAGGGAATCTTGCCGAGTTTCTGGCGCAAGTCGAGATATTCGTTTTTCAAAAACCTGACGGAGGTGAAATCGCCGCCATCGATGGCCTTGTAGATGCGTGCCTCGGAAATACGATCGAAGCTCACGGTCGAGCATCCGGGGATCGTCGAATCGCCCTCTTGGACGAGACGACGCAGGCGATCTTTGTTGTACGTTTTGTCACCCGAAAGCGCGATGGGCACCAAGAAGTTGCTCTGGTAGTTGCCAATAAAGTCGAGCACCAGTGCGTATTCCTTACCATCATTCAGACGCAAACCTCGTCCGAGCTGTTGAATAAAGATGATTGCGGAGTCGGTGCGTCGAAGCATGATGATCTGATTGAGCGAGGGGATGTCGACGCCTTCGTTCATGATATCGACCGAGAAAATATACTCGAGCTCGCCGGCTTCAAGTCGGCTGATAACGGCATCGCGGACTTCATCGGGATCTTGACCGCTAATCGCAGCCGTTCGATATCCGAGAGCGTTGAATTTGCGCGACAGTTCTTTGGCCTCGGCGTTTCGATTGCAGAAAATTAAGCCCCTGCGGCTGCTTTTGGTGACGCTATATTCTTCGATCTTCTCGGTGATGTGACGCACACGCTCGTCGGACGTTAAGCGCCCGAACAGGGCGGTATTTTCGACCGTCTCATCGTCAATCTCCAGATCGTGAATGCCAAAATAATGGAAGGGGGCTAGCATCTCCTCGGACAAAGCGTCCTGCAGCGTGATCTGGAATGCGATGACGTGATTGAAAAGGGCAAAGACGTCATAGCCGTCGGTGCGATTGGGTGTAGCGGTCATGCCCAGATAAAACCGAGGCGTAAAGTGCGACATGATGGATTGGTAGCCCTGAGATCCCGTGCGGTGGGCCTCGTCGATGACGATGTAGTCGAACTCATCGGGACGGAAATCGCTCAGATGCTTGGCGACCGAAGAACACATGGCAAACACACAGGTAGCATCGCTTGTATTCTTGCCAGTTTGATAGGTGTCGAACATATAGGTACTACCTAAGAGCCGTTCGTAGCTTGCACGGGAGGCGTCGATAATGCGCCGGCGGTGCGCAAGAAAGAGGACGCGCCGGGGTTTAGTTGCGAGCACATCGAACGCCGAAAGGAAGGTCTTGCCAGTGCCGGTTGCCGAGACCAGCAGGGCGCGAGTCTCGCCCTTACGGTGGATTGCACCGAGCGCCTCAAGGGCGCGCTGCTGCATTTTATTGGGCTTGAGTTCTTCGAGATCGTTCGTGGTTGGGCTAACAGTTGCCTGGAACGTCGGTTTCGATTTGGGCTTTGGGGGACGCGCCGATCGATATGCGGCATATTTGTCAATCCAGTCTTGGGAAAGCGCAACGGTCGAGGCGTCACTCCACAGCGAATTGAACTCACCTCTAAGCTCTCCGAGCAAGCGGCTGTTTTCAACGGTCTGGTACAGCACGTTCCATTCTTTATTGCAGGTGAGGGCGGTCTGCGTCATGTTCGAGCTGCCGACGATTATCGTGCTGGTTTCGCCCTTATCAAAAATGTATCCCTTAGCATGCAAATTACCCTGGAATACGCGAACTTCTATGTTGTCGTATTCCAGGAGCTTGCGAAACGCATCGGGTGAGTTGAAGTTGAGATAGGTGGACGTCAGCAGCCTGCCCTTAATGCCACGCTGCTTGAGCTCCTGGAACGCTTCGACCAAGATTTGAAGGCCACCGTCTGCAACAAACGCTACGCAAAAGTCAAAAGAGCTGCAGGTCGAGAGCTGCTCCTTGATAACGGATAGTAATGTTCCGCCGGTCGCCTTCGAGTTGGCGATGAGCTTGGGTGAATCGTTCTCGCGTGCAAGCGAGTCGAATTCAATATCAATCTGCTGCTGCGTAGTCATCCCGGCCAAACCTTTCGAAAGACTATGTTGGCGCCAGGATAACAGATCGATCGTTCGTATTTTGGGCGTATGACGATTAAGATTGGCGGTTTGGCGCGAGCTTTCGGACGTGTCCGCACGATATGTGACACTTACCCTGCCGCCATGCTCCGTCGCGGCGGCATGCATCTGAAAAACGACCCTCTAAAGAGTTCGATATCGATGAGTGATAACACCAAGCATCTCGCAAAGAAGTGCGTCAAGGACGCGGGACCGTGCCTTGCGCTGTGCGTAGCCGGTGCAGCGGTCGCGCTGCTGGCTGTTTTGGGGCCATTCGACGTGCTCCGAAGTGCCAGTTCCCTGCACGTTATCATCGCCCTTGCCGCCGCTATGATGACCGGCGGCGTGCTCGATTTGATCTTTTGGGTGCTCGACCCGTTTGGATGGAAGAACGAGGGGTAAGCCCTAAGGGATGGAAGGGCTGGAACGGTTGGCTTAGTGATCGTGCAGAATGTGGACTAGCGACTTACAGGGAAGCGGTGATCCGATGACGGTCTATGTGACGGGCGACGTCCATGGCGGCGCTGACATGCAAAAGCTGCGCGATTGGGACTTTGGGGATAGCCTGACGAGTGACGACTATCTCATCGTTGCCGGCGACTTTGGCTTTCCGTGGGATTTCTCTGCCGAGGAATGCGCCGATATCGCTTGGCTAGAATCGCGTCCCTATACCGTGCTGTTCGTCGACGGCAACCACGAACGCTACGACCATTGGGCAGAACGCCCCATGGAGCTGTGGCATGGTGGGCTGACGCAGCGCCTGTCGGATACTTCGCCCATACGGCGCCTGACGCGCGGCGAGGTTTTTGAGCTCGACGGCTCAACGGTCTTTACCATGGGCGGCGCCACGAGCGTGGACAAGGAATACCGCATTCCGTATTCCAGCTGGTGGCCGCAGGAGCTGCCGGACGAGCGCAACTTTGAGGAGGCACGGGCAAAGCTCGATAGCGTGGGCTGGAAGGTTGACTACGTGATCACCCACACCTGTTCCACACGCATACTCTCGCCCACGCTTTATCCGGCGCCCGGCTGGAATTGCCCCGCCGTTGATCGGCTTACGGCGTTTTTCGATGAGCTGGAAGATCGCTTGGACTACAAGCGCTGGTACTACGGGCATTTTCATCGGGATGCCAACCCGGCCGAGCGCCATACCGTGCTCTACGACTGCATCGTTCACCTGGGCGACGAACTCCAGCCCTGGGATGTTGCGTAGGGGTGGGGCGTATTTGGCTACTCGGCCGTTACAGTGATGTTCTCTCGGTGCGCGCGGATAACATCCCAGCTAAAGTGCTCGACCAGCCGCTCGGCAGAGCGCGGCGTGGTGTCCGGCGCGATGCCCGTTTGCCCGGCGAGCCAGCCCAGCAGCGTTTCGGGCGTGCCAAAGCGGGCGCGGAGTTCGCCCAGGTCCAGATCGCGGTCTCGTTTGGAAAGGCGGCGGCCGTCCGGTGCCATGAGCAGCGGAATATGTGCGTAGTGCGGCGTGGGCAGTCCCAACAGGTGCTGCAGATAGATCTGGCGCGGCGTGGACCCCAGCAGGTCGCATCCGCGCACGACCTCGGTGACGCCCATGGCAGCGTCGTCGACCACCACGGCTAGCTGATAGGCAAACACGCCGTCGCTGCGGCGCACCAAAAAGTCGCCGCACTCGGTGGCGAGTGCTTCGCATTGGGCGCCGTACGTGCGATCCACAAATTCGATCACGTCGTCTGCGAGGTCGTCGACGGTGGGCGCGCGCAGACGTGTGGCCGGGGCGCGCAGGGCGCTGCGGCGGGCCACCTCCTCGGCCGAAAGACTTCGGCAGGCGCCACGGTAGATGGGCGTGCCGTCGCTCGCGTGCGGTGCACTCGCGGCGTGGAGCTCGGCGCGTGTGCAAAAGCAGGGATAGGTGAGGCCGGCGTCTTTCAGCCGGCGCAAGGCGCTCTCGTACAGGTCTAGGCGGTCGTGCTGGTAGTAGGGACCTTCGTCCCACTCCAGCCCCAGCCAGGCCAGGTCGTCAATCAATTGGGCGGCAAGTTCCGGGCGCTTGCAGCGATCGTCCAGGTCCTCAATGCGTAACACGATGCTGCCGCCCTGGCTGCGGGCCGAAAGCCATGCGCACAGGCAGCTGAACACGTTGCCCAGGTGCATACGGCCCGAGGGCGACGGGGCGAAGCGCCCCACGACGGGCGCGGGAGCGGCCGGCGTCGTTGGCGCGTCGGCGGCGGTTGTTGCTATGTTGCGTGCGTTGATGTCCATGCGGACGAGTATAGCGCGGGGCGCGGTGGGGGAGACGCTGCCGTGGCCTGCAAGTTGCTGAGGCCACACGTTGCGCGTGCCGGACCACCGGCTCGGCGCCTTAATCGTCGTCAATCAATCTAGCCCTCAAACGACAGAAACCCCGGCAGCTCTTCGCAACTGCCGGGGTTTCCGCGGAAAAGGGGGACATGATCCTCAAGCGGACGGCAAAGGGGCAAACCGTTTTCGCTCAACTGCTTTATGCCCCTCAACTGGCGGCTCAATCAGCGAATGCCGCGCCCACACAAAGCCGCTACACCTGTGATGGAGCTATGAAGTGGTATCTATTGCCGGAGCGGGCTATGCCAAGGAGTGTTCCAGATTACCGGCAGATAGGGAACGTCACCAGGTGCCGGCGGCGGGCGTGACTTTTGTCCCGTTTTGACGCTCCGCTGACTTAGATGTTCGTCACATGAACCCGCAAACGTGGGACAATGACGCTACTGGTACCACAGACAAAGGATGTGCCTATGAACGCCCCCGTTGCCCAGCCCTGTCGGCAGCGCCGCCTGTTTGCGCGGTTCGCTTCCGTCTGCGCACTCGTCGCGCTTGCGTTGTTGCTGCTGCCTGCCGTCGCGCACGCCGACGGCTACTCCATGAGCCAAACCTATATCGGTGCCACGGTTGAGGCCGATGGCTCGCTGACCGTTGTCGAGGGACGCCAGTTCGATTTCGACGATGACATTAACGGCGTGTATTGGGATATCAATACAGGCTCTAACCAGCAAGGCGGCTCGGTGGTCGTCAATGTGCTGAGCGTCGAGGAAGACGACACTGCGTTTAACAAGGTCGACAGCGCAAATAAAGGCGACGACGGCGTTTACACGGTGGAACAGTCCGACGACGGCGTAAAGATTAAGGTGTTCAGCCCTCACGAGAGCGGCGACAGCGCAATCTACTACGTGAGTTATTCCATGACCGGTGCGGTTATGAACTGGGCCGATACCGCCGAGCTCTACTGGAAATTCGTCGGCGACGGCTGGTCGGCGGACTCCGATGACGTCGAGATGGAGGTCTACTTTGCAAATGCCGCTGCCGGGACGGCTGCCGTCAAGGGCGATAACTTCCGCGCATGGGGCCACGGCCCGCTGACGGGCGACGTGTCGCTCGATGCGGACGAGCCCATGGTCACCTATACCATTCCCTGCGTGCACCAGGGCGAATTCGCCGAGGCACGCATCGCCTTCCCTAGCGACTGGGTGCCGCAGCTTGCCGCTTCGGGCGAAGAGCGCATGTCAACGATCCTGAGCGAAGAGAAGGAATGGGCCGACGAAGCTAACGCCCGCCGTGAGCACGCGCGTGCGGTTGCCAGCGCGATTGCCGTGGTGTGTGTTGTTGTGGCGGTTGCCTATACCGGTGTAATCGTGATGCTCAAGCTGCGCAGGCCCAAGCCCAAGCCGCTCTTCCAGGACGAGTACTTCCGCGATGTGCCCTCCGCCGATCATCCCGCGGTGCTTGCAACTCTTATGAGCTGGAACGACGTGCCCGATCAGGCATATATCGCCACGCTGATGAAGCTGACCGACGACCGCGTGATCAAGCTGGAAGAAGCGACCGAGACCAAGAAGAAGGGTCTGCTCCGTCGCGAAAAAGAGGAGCAGACGTATCGCATCACAGTGACCGACGAGGCCTGGAAGGCTGCCAAGAAGGACGGCATCGATCGCGACGTGCTCAAGGTCTTCTTCGCTGGCGTTAAGCCCGATAAAGACGGCGTCCGTTCGCGCACGTTTAGCGAGCTGGAGGAGTATGCCAGCGAGCGTACTGAATCTGTTGGCGACAAGCTCGAGGACTATCAGAGCACGGTTAAGGGCAAGCTGGAGGAGTGCGAGTTTATCGCATCGGATGGCACTATCGCGATGGTGGCCGGCCTGGTTCTCGGCATCATCATTGTCTTTGGCATTTTGGGCTCTCTGTTCTATACCGACTTTGCGGACGCCAATGTCGGCGCCGCTATGATCTCGATCCCCGTCACGATCGTGGGCTTTGTCCTGAGCTGCACCTTCCGCCGTTACACGCCGGAGGGCGCCGAGGTGGCGGCTCGCTGCAAGGCGCTCAAGCATTGGCTCGAGGACTTTACGCGTCTGAAGGAGGCCGTCCCCAGCGACCTGATCTTGTGGAACAAGTTTCTGGTGATGGGCGTTGCCCTGGGCGTTTCGAAAGAAGTGCTGCGACAGCTGGCCGAAGCCGTGCCTGCGGACCTGCGCAACAGTGACGATTTCTACGACAACTACCCCTGCTACTGGTGGTATTACCATCACTACGGCAACGAGTCCCCGCTCGATTCGTTCAACGATGTGTACCACGAGACCATCCGCGAGCTGGCTTCGAGTTCCGATAGCTCGAGCGGCGGCAGCGGTGGCGGCTTTTCCGGTGGCGGCGGTGGCGGCGTCGGCGGAGGCGGCGGCGGAACGTTCTAGCGAGCGCTTGCTTTGGGGTGGATCTTTCTGGGCGGTTGCCAGGGAAGATTCATCCCATTTTTGTGCATCGAAACGGGTCAAACTTTCCGCTGAGGACCTTCGCGCAAGGGGCAGTGGACAAAAAATGCCAAATATGAGTACTGTTGCTGCGTTGGTCACATATGTTTGCACATAATAATGGGCTCCTAATGAGAGTACTTCTCGTTAGGAGCCCATTTTATTGAACATTTGGGGAGCTACGTCAGCTCATGCAGCTGGTCGTCATGCCTACAAGCGTCAAAAATGTCCCAAATCGCTGCTACTAAAAAGGTAACAGTACTCATATTTGATGTTTTTTGACCAGGGCTATCTACAAACCCCCTAGGCCACTCATTGGGGACAGACTTAAATGACTAGTTGTTGGGGATCAGTCATTGGGGACGTTCTTAAATGACTAGGTGTGGCTGCTTGGGCTAGGCTGTTAGGTCGAGTTCGTAGAGAAAGCTTTCACGCGGCATGGCGTGGCGGCGCTCTTCGCGGTTGGCGCGGTGCGTGGCCGTGCGCTTAAAGCCGTGCAGCTCGTAGAACTTCCACGAGCAGTTGGAGTCGGTGTACAGGTGCGCCCTCGTCGCTCCAAGCGAGGACAGGTGCGAGACTGCGGCATCGAGCAGAACCGTGCCAACGCCCAGGCCATGGACATCGCGATCCACGGCAAGCAGCGTGACCTCGTTGTCGTGCGGCAACGGGCTGCTCTCGAGCAGACGGTTGTTGGTTCGGATGGTTGCGCGTACAAACGAGAGATACTCGGCGCAGGCATCGGGCTCCAGCTCACGCATCTGCGATAGCAGCGCGCGTTCGGTATCCATCCAGTGTTCCTTAACGGTGGCGCCGGAGCTCTGTCCCGCACGCGCGAGCGAAATGCCACGCGCCTGACCGTCAATCACCGCAACCTGCGAAAACGTCGACGACGAAAGGCAGTAGGCAAGGTCGCACGCGGCCTCGAGGCGGTTGTACTCATCGTTATCCGAATTGTTATGCCAAAGCTGCTGCAGAATCAGCGCGATGGCGTCGAAGTCTTCGGTATCAAACGGTCGGTAGAGAACCCGCGAGACCATGGTGCCTCTTTCTTTTGCGGATGCATATCGAGCACAGTTCTACCACGCCATTGGCATCTAATTATGGTGCCCCTGTGTTCCATGAACTCACCGTGCCCGGTGCCGTGCCCATCCCCCCGCTCGTAAACTTTTTCTGCACAGCCGTGCGTTGCGGGATGCAACGTCGCGCTCGATGCGCTACATTGAATCAGTATTTTCAATGCCGCTGCGCGAGCGCTGCAGATCGACGTATCACCGACTCACAGAGCACGGCGGCGTACCAGACAGGAGGACTGCATGGGATCTGATGTGAAGATCGCACGCGCGTTGATCTCGGTTACCGATAAGACGGGCGTCGTCGATTTCGCACGGACGCTGGTTGACGACTTTGGCGTCGAGATCATCTCTACGGGCGGCACGGCTCGTGCCATCGAGGACGCGGGCGTTCCCGTAACCCCCATCGAGGAGTTCACGGGCTATCCCGAGATGATGGACGGCCGCGTCAAGACGCTGCATCCCAAGGTTCACGGCGCGCTGCTGGCCCGTCGCGATTCCGAGCAGCACATGCAGGAAGCCGCTCAGCACGGCATTAAGCTAATCGACCTGGTCGTCGTCAACCTGTACGAGTTCGAGAAGACCGTCGCCAACCCCGAGGTCACCTTTGCGGATGCCATCGAGCACATCGACATCGGTGGTCCCTCCATGCTGCGCTCTGCCGCCAAGAACGCCGCGAGCGTTACCGTCATCTCTGACCCGGCCGACTATGATGCCGTCCTGGCCGAGATGCGCGAGACCGGTGGCTGCACCACGCTTTCCACCCGTCGCCGCCTGCAGGTGAAGGTCTACCAGACTACCGCCGCCTACGACACGGCTATCTCCCGTTGGCTTGCCGCTCAGGCAAGCGACGTGGCGGACACCTCTGCCAAGCTCGAGATCTCGCTGGAGAAGGTCGACGACCTGCGCTATGGTGAGAATCCTCAGCAAAAGGCTACGGTCTACCGCTTTGCCGAGGGCTGCGAGAACACCGCGAGCTCTCAGTTCCCGCTTGTGGGCTCCGAGCAGATCCAGGGCAAGCCGCTCAGCTACAACAACTATCTGGACGCCGATGCCGCTTGGAACCTGGTCCGCGAGTTCGACGAGCCGGCCTGCGTGATCCTCAAGCATCAGAACCCCTGCGGTTCCGCCGTTGCCGAGGACATCACGGCCGCCTACGACCGCGCTTTTGCCTGCGATCCCAAGAGCGCCTTCGGCGGCATCATCGCCTGCAACCGTGAGGTTCCCTTTGAGCTGGTTGAGCACTTTGCCGATCAGAACAAGCAGTTCGTCGAGGTCATCATCGCCCCGAGCTACACCGATGAGGCACTCGAACGCATGGCTAAGCGTCCCAACCTGCGCGTGCTGGCTACCGGCGGCGTGGACCACGGCGCCCAGGTGGAGCTGCGCTCCATCGACGGCGGCATGCTGGTGCAGGAAGTTGACCACGTGACCGAGGATCCCGCGACCTTTACGTTCCCCACCGATCGCAAGCCCACCGACGCTGAGATGGCCGAGCTCGAGTTTGCCTGGAAGGTCTGCAAGGGCGTCAAGTCCAACGCCATCCTGGTCTCCAAGGGCAAGGCCGGCATTGGCATGGGCCCCGGTCAGCCCAACCGCGTTGACTCTGCGCTGCTTGCCTGCGAGCGCGCCGAGGACTTCTGCGAGCGCGAGGGCGTGGAGAAGGGCGGCTTTGCCTGCGCAAGCGACGCGTTCTTCCCGTTCCGCGACAACGTCGACGTGCTTGCCGCACACGGCGTGACCTGCATCATCCAGCCCGGCGGCTCCAAGCGCGATGACGAGAGCATCCAGGCCTGCAACGAGCATGGTATTGCGATGGTCTTCACGGGTGCCAGGCATTTTAGGCACTAGGGCTTTCCCAAGCACCCGACCTTGCCCCTCAAACCGTCGCTTGCGTACATTTAGTACGCGGCGCTCCTCTTTCGGGGCAATCTCGGGCACTTGGAAAACCCTTAATGGGATGTTGTTCTATCCCATTAAGTTGATCGGTCGCCTGACCATATCGTCAAAATAATCTCTGCAAAAGACGGCCGCTCCGTTTGGAGGGCCGTCTTTTTGGTATAAGAGGACGGAATGACTAACACGAAAGGTATGACCATGCCCCAGATTGATGATGCAGAGCTGTTTGGCAATGCCGAGGACCGGCGTGCGTACGAGGACTTTTGCGCCAATCAGGAGGCGGTCGAGAAGTTTACGCTCGACAAGCCCGCGCTTATCTGCCGTTGGCGCATGTCCAACAAAAAGGTGCCCATGCTCAACCGTCACATTCGCGCGCTGTCCGAGCGCTTGGTGCAGGGCGAGCCGCTTACCCATAACATGCTCAGCTGGGCCAAGCAGCACGTTGAGTGGTCGCTTGCCGAGGGCGATTACACCGCGCACGACGGCGTGCTCATGCTGGTGATCGACGTTAACGGCAATGCCGCCATGACGGTGGGTGAGTACGAGCCGCTGGCCGATACTTCGGCCAAGGCGCTGCGTGCCCGCTCCGCCGAGGCCCGCTCCGAGGCCGACGAAACCGGCGTGGCGCCCGAGCTGCTCGCTGCCGTCAACAACGGCGAGCTGGCCTTTGTGGCGCCGGCGGACGAGTGCCTGTGTGGCACGGCGACGCTCATAGAGCAGCTGGCCCAGACCAAGGGCATCCCGGTCACGCGCGTGGACATTCCCGCACAGCTCAAGGGCGCCTTGTTCCTGGTAAGCGACGAGCACGGCGTGGTGCCTGCCACCGACGCCGACGCCGCCGAGTCTGATGCCGCGACGGTCGCCTTCTTTGCCGACGGCTACGAAAAGCTTCGCGCCCGCCGCTAAATGATTATTCTGGGACGGGGATTAAAGAATCATTTTGGTTCCCGCCACCGCTGCGAGTGCGAGGCGGACAAAACGCCCCCGCTCGCGAACAGTTCTGTCACCTTGGCGACGTGCGTGGCGCGCACCTGCAGTTTCGCAGCCATAATGGTGGCAAGACAATCAAGAGGGGAGCGGAATCCATGGCGCTAATCTATATCGTTGAGGACGACGAGCCCATTCGTCGTGAGCTTGTCGACATCCTTGCCCGCGCCGGGTTTGAAATCGAGGCCTGCGAATCGTTCGAGCATGTCTCGCGCGATATTCTCGCCGCCGCGCCCGACCTGGTGCTGCTCGACCTCACGCTTCCCGTCAAGGACGGCCAGCATATCTGCCACGAGGTTCGCCGCGAATCCGAGGTCCCCATCATCGTCCTCACGTCGCGCACGACCGAGATCGACGAGGTCATGGCCATGACGCTCGGCGCGGACGACTTCGTTCCCAAGCCCTATAGCGCACGCGTGCTCGTGGCGCGCATCAATGCCTTGCTGCGTCGCACCGCGGCGGCGGGCGAGCGCAGCACGCTCGTCCACAAGGGGCTGGAGCTCGACCTCGCCCGCTCCATGGTCACCAACACGCAAACCGGCACTAGCACCGAGCTCACCAAAAACGAGCTGCGTATCCTCTCGCTGCTTCTGAGCCGCGCGGGCAAGATCGTTTCGCGCTCGGCCATCATGCAGGACCTGTGGGACTCCGACGCCTTCGTGGACGACAATACGCTCACCGTCAACATCAACCGCCTGCGCACCACGCTCGAAAAAATCGGCATCAAGGGGTATTTGACGACGCATCGCGGCCAAGGCTATTCGGTCTAGGGGCCGGCTATGTCGTTTGGCAAGTTCTTTAAAGATGCACTGCTTCCCGTCGCCGTGTGGACGTGCGGCGTGCTGCTGAGCTGCTTTGTGCTGACGGTCGCCGGCGCACCCGTTTCTATCGTGGTCGTGGCGGTTGGCGTGTCCTTTATCTTCGGTATGCTCGGCATCGTGATCGAGTACGCTCGCCGTCGCCGTTTTCTGCGTCAGTTGGAGCGCGCGGCAGAGGAGCTCGAGAGTCCCGCATGGGTCCAGGAGATGGTGCAATGCCCGACCTATGCCGAGGGCGAGCTCGAGTACGAGGTCTTGCGCCGGGTGGGCAAGGCGGCATGCGACGAGGTTGCCGAAGGCCGGCGTCAGACCGATGACTATCGCGACTATATCGAGAGCTGGGTCCACGAGGCCAAGCTGCCCCTGGCGGCGGCCCATCTGATTTTGGAAAACCTGGATGGCAGCGAAGACGACCTGTCGCGTGTGGATGACCTGGGTCGCGAGCTGGCTCGCGTGGAGCGCTATATCGACCAGGCACTGTACTACGCGCGCTCGGAAGTCGTGGAGCGCGACTACCTGATTCGTCGCTGGAATCTCAAGACCTTGGTGACGGGCGCGATTAAAGCCAACGCGCGCGAGCTTATCGCGGCGCACGTGGCTCCGGTGTGCGAGAACCTCGACTTTGAGGTCTTTACCGACGAGAAGTGGCTCGAGTTTATTCTAGGCCAGCTTATTCAGAACAGCATCAAATATGCGCGCGAGGACGGCGCAAAGATCGTGTTTTCGGGCGCGTTGCTGGACGAGGGCCTGGCGAGCGAACGCATCGAGCTTACCGTCGCGGACAACGGCTGCGGCGTGAGCGCGGCCGACCTGCCGCGCGTGTTCGAGAAAGGTTTTACCGGCGACAACGGCCGCACCACCAAGCGCGCAACGGGCATCGGCCTCTACCTGGTGGCGCGTCTGTGCTCCAAGATGGGCATCGACGTCACCGCAGCATCCGACTCCGGCGAAGGCTTTGTCGTAACGTTTTCCTTCTCAACGAACAAGTTCCAATACTTTGAGTAGCCGGGCCGTCTTGCGGTGCGGACGGCTATGTTCCCGAACGTGAACTTGACTAAGGCAACTGGCGTTATGTTCCCGAACGTGAACATAACTATGAGGCTCAAATGGATCTCCCAAAACAAAAACGTGCAGCCCAAACAAAACGTGCCGCCCCAAACGGGGCGGCACGCCATCTTTTATCAGCCAACTCGCTGAAGTAAGGCCGCGAAGGCCGCGAGGCCGGGAGGGGTTTCCTAAGGGCACATCCCGCAGCCGCAACGCGGCGAGGACGTGCCCGTGGAAACCCCGCAGGCCCCGCGGCCGGTGGGAGCAACGCTACTTCACAACCAAAATGTCGCAGTCCGTATTGCGCAGCAGGAACGTCGAAATTGAACCCAGTAGCGCATACTTGATCGAGGAAAGGCCGCGGGCGCCGCAGAGCACCAGGTCGGGCTTGACCACGTCGAGCATCTCGTCCTTGAGCGTCTCGCGAATGCGGCCGGCGCGAATCATGACCTCGACCTCGGGAATGTCGGGATTGGCCTTGGCCTCTTCGAGCTGCTTGGCGATGGAGTTCTTAAATGCCTCCTCTAGGCCGTTGACCAGGTCGACCGGATAGGAGCCGGCGCTCTCGAGTGCCGTGGAATCGATGACGTGGCCGATGATCAGCTTAGCGCCGTTGTTCGCGGCGACTTTGATGGCGCGTGCGAGCACAAAATCCTGCTGCTCAGTACCGTCGAGTGAAACAAATACCTTGGTGTAGCCCTCGTTCATGGTTTCCTCCTTGGTCTATCGCACGGGCGCGGGGCTCGTGCGTCGGGCGGGCGCGGGTGCGTTGACCGCCGGACACTTTATCTTGTTGCAGTTATACCCAAGGATTTCGGTTTAACTGCTCGCAATTCTGTGAACGGGCGAGTTTTTTGGTAAGGGTAGGCGCGGTCGCACCGCCAACGGTTGATAATGGGACATCGCCCGCATCGTCCGCAGAACATCTACCGGCGGGTGTCTAACGAGGGGGTCCCTTTGGATATTATCGAGCTTCTAAAATCTGCCTTCATGGGCCTGGTCGAGGGCATCACCGAATGGCTGCCCGTTTCGTCGACGGGCCACATGATCTTGGTGGACGAGTTCGTCAAGATGAACGTGAGCGAGACGTTCTGGAATATGTTCCTGGTCGTGATTCAGCTCGGCGCCATTCTGGCCGTCTGCGTGCTGTTTTTCCACGAGCTCAACCCGTTCTCGCCTAGCAAGGGCAAGGAGGGCCGTCGCGACACCTGGGTGCTGTGGGGCAAGATTGTGCTCGGTTGCATTCCTGCGGCGGCGATCGGCCTGCCGCTCAACGACTGGATGGAGGAGCATTTCTACAATGCTCCCGTCGTGGCGCTGGCGCTCATCGTGTACGGCGTGCTGTTTATCGTGATCGAGAACTGGCGCGCGAGCAAGCGCGAGGAAATGGCCGTTGCCGGTTCGTTTGGTTCGCGTGCTGTGGTGTCGGGTGGACGTCCCGCCGGTGCGCACTTTGCGGCGCCCGCCACGGCTACCGCTGAGGATGAGGACGATGACGAGAACCTGGACTTTGGTTCCATCGCCACGCTCGAGGACCTCAGCTGGAAGACTGCGCTGGGTATCGGCTGCTTCCAGGTGCTTTCGCTGGTGCCTGGTACGTCTCGCTCCGGTTCTACCATCATCGGCGGCCTGCTTTTGGGCTGCACGCGCTCGGTGGCGTCTAAGTTCACGTTCTTCCTGGCCATTCCTGTCATGTTTGGCGCGAGTGCGCTCAAGCTGGTCAAGTACTTCATCAAGGGCGGCACGTTCGGCACCAACGAGATCGCCATCTTGGGCGTGGGCTGCGTTGTTGCCTTTGTGGTTTCGCTCATCGCCATCAAGTGGCTCATGGGCTTCGTCCGCCGTCACGACTTTAAGTGCTTCGGTGTTTACCGCATCATCCTGGGCATCGTAGTGCTCGCATACTTCTTCGTTCTGGAGCCCATGCTCGGCCTCTAACTTAGTCGACGCTGCGCGGCGGCCAGAGCGACAGCTTGTCATTCAAAGAGGGTGGCATGACCAAAAGGTCTATGCTGCCCTCTTTTTTGGGCGATGGGGTGGGTCCGATGGTGGCGCACGGAGTCGTGGTGTGATTTGCGTCGGTGTCCGCGCGGCTCGGTATACTGGTACGGCTCAAACTATGGCGCTGCCCGCAGGCGCGCCGTCCGTCAGATGAGGAGTCGCCCATGACCCAGCCCCTGCCCTGGGAAAAGAACACTGCCGCGCCCGTGCCGCCCGCGCCGGAACCCGTGCCGCTCGATGCATACACCGCCCCCGCTGCGCCGGAGCCCGAGCTCGTTCCGCTCGACATCTACGACGCTCCCGCGCCGGCGCCCAAGCCCGCCAAGCCGCTCGTCGATATCGATAGCCTTAACCCCGCCCAGCGCGAGGCGGTCCTGACCACCGAGGGCCCGCTGCTGGTCCTTGCCGGTGCTGGCTCGGGCAAGACCCGCGTCCTGACCTTCCGCATCGCTCATATGCTCGGCGACCTGGGCGTTAAGCCTTGGCAGGTTCTTGCCATCACGTTTACCAACAAGGCCGCTGCCGAGATGCGCGAGCGTCTGGCGGCACTCATCCCCAGCGGCACTCGTGGCATGTGGGTGTGCACCTTCCATGCCATGTGCGTGCGCATGCTGCGCGAGGACGCCGACCTGCTGGGCTATACCGGTCAGTTCACCATCTACGATGACGACGACTCAAAGCGCATGGTGCGCGACATTATGCAGGCGCTCGGCGTTGAGCAAAAGCAGTTCCCCATCAACATGATCCGCAGCAAGATCAGCTCGGCCAAAAACGCCATGATCGGGCCCGAGGACATGCTCAAATCCGCTGACAGCCCCAATGACAAAAAGGCCGCGCAGGTCTACTTGGAGCTGGAGCGCCGCCTGCGCGCCGCCAACGCGATGGACTTCGACGACCTGCTCGTGCGCACGCTCGAGCTGCTGCGCACCCGCCCCGAGGTGCTCGATAAGTACCAGGAGCGCTTCCGCTACATTAGCGTCGACGAGTATCAGGACACCAACCACGTCCAGTACGAGATCGCCAACCTGCTGGCCGCCAAGTACCAAAACCTTATGGTCGTGGGCGACGACGACCAGTCCATTTATAGCTGGCGTGGCGCCGACATCACCAATATCCTGGACTTTGAGCAGGACTTTAAAAACTGCAAGACCGTCAAGTTGGAGCAGAACTATCGCTCCACGGGTCACATCCTGAGCGCCGCCAATGCCGTGGTGCGTCACAACTCGCAGCGCAAGGACAAGCGCCTGTTTACGGCCGAGGGCGATGGCGAGAAGATTCAGGCTTTCCAGGCAAGCGACGAGCGCGACGAGGGTCGCTGGATTGCCGGCGAGATCGAGAAGCTGCATGCCAAGGGTACGAGCTACGACGATATCGCCGTGTTCTACCGCACCAACGCCCAGTCGCGTATCCTCGAAGATATGTTCCTGCGCGCGGGCGTGCCCTACAAGATCGTCGGCGGCACGCGATTCTTCGGCCGCGCCGAGATCCGCGATGTCATGGCCTACCTCAAGATGATCGTGAACCCGGCCGACGAGATGAGCGTCAAGCGCGTCATCAACACGCCGCGCCGCGGCATCGGCTCCACCTCGATCCAAAAGATCGAGCAGCTGGCGCGCGGCAACCGCTGCTCGTTCTTCCAGGCCTGCGAGATCGCAACAGCCGAGACGGGCAAGTTTAGTGCCAAGGTGCGCAACGGCCTGTCGAGTTTTGTGGCGCTGGTGCGCGAGGGCCGCCGCATGGACGGCGAGCTCAAGGACGTCGTCGAGATGATTGTCGATAAGACGGGCCTGCTGCAGGCGTTTCGCGCCGAGGGCACCATGGAGTCCGAGAGCCGCGCCGAGAACATCCAGGAATTCCTGGGCGTCGCCGCCGAATTTGAGGAGACGCACGAGGATATCGAGGGTACGCTCGAGAGCTTGGAAGAGCTGCGCGCGGCCGGTGTTGCCGATGTGCCTGCCGGCGCCGAGCCCGAGCCCGTCGTGGTGAGCGCGCCTGCGCCCGAGCCGGGACCGTCCGCTCCGGCATCCTCGTTTGAGGCACTTGTCGGCGCTCGTGACGCCGCGGGCTCCAATCCGCTCGATAGCCTAGCCGCCCCGGCGCTCTCGCCGCAGGATGCCCTGGCCGCCGCCATCGCGGGCAACGCGTATGCCGTGCCAACAGAGCTACCGGCGGGCGCCGTGCATGCCGACGAGATCGAGCGCACCTACGGTCCGCTCACCTGTAAGGCGCTGCCGGCACTCATGGAGTGGCTGGCCCTGCGCTCCGACTTGGATTCCCTGGCCGGCGAGACGCATGCCATTACCATGATGACCATCCACTCCGCCAAGGGCCTGGAGTTCCCGGCGGTGTTCGTGGCCGGCATGGAGGAGGGCATCTTCCCGCACGTGCACGACTTTGGCGGCAGCGATGATCCGGGCAAGCTCGAGGAGGAACGTCGCCTGGCCTACGTTGCCATCACGCGCGCCCGTAAGCGCCTGTTTCTGACCTATGCGGCCACGCGCCGCACCTACGGCTCGACTTCTGCCAACCCGCGCTCGCGCTTCCTCAACGAGATTCCGTTTGAGGATATCGAGTTTAGCGGTATCGGTTCTGCCGGTTTTGAGGGCACGGGCTGGGAGAAGCGCGGCGACCGTCACGGCACCTTTGGCTCGGGCATGGGCTCGGATATGTATGGCGGCAAGGTGTTCGGTTCGCATACGCGCTCGACCGGCGGCTCCGGCTCGCGCGGCGGGTCGAGCTTTGACGACTTCTTTGGCGGCAGCAGCTATGGGACTGAGCGCCATCGTGGGGTTTCGCCTGACGCCGGCCGCGTTGCCTCGACCTTTGGCTCGGGCGCGCCGCGAGCCAAAAAGCCGTCGTCCAAGGTGTCGTCGACGGTGGAGCGCAAGGTCGATCGCGCGAGCGCGTCGCAGGACTTTGCCGCGGGCGATACCGTGAGTCACAAGACCTTTGGCACGGGTACCGTGATCTCGGTCGCCGGAGACATGATCGAGGTTCAATTCGAAAAGACCGGCCAGACCAAAAAGCTCATGAAGGGCTTTGCACCGATTGTCAAGCTGTCGTAATCCCGGCGGCCCCGGACAGGCGCCAAGGACAACGTCGCCTGCTCGGACAGTCCTGCGCAAGACGGAGGCCACATTAAGTGGCCTCCTTTGCGTGCGGAACTCGCGATCGACGTTGTCCTTGCCGCCTGTCCGGGGCCTTGGGTAGCGTTGCTTGCGAGCGTCGCTCTGCCTGTTCGCTTTTTGGTCTGGAGAGCCGGGTGGGCTGATATATGGATATGAGTAGGGGCTCTCCCGCACATGAACGAGGGGCCCCTTGTGCTTTGGCCTTTGATGATTGAACGTTTTATGCTGCTCAGCATCATTTCAATTAGTTACTAAAATGTTTATGAAATGAGGCAAGGGGCTCTCCCGTATGTGGACGGGGGAGCCCCTTGTTGCGTTTGGGTTGTTGTGGTGGCTTACAGGTGCGAGATGATCAGTTCCATTTTGCCTTCGAGGTCGATGGAGGTGACGGTGCTGGGGGCCAGCAGGTGGCTTCCCTTGTGGACTGCCTCGCCGCAGACGGTGCCTTCGCCGTCGATGACCGACAGACACATGAAGGGCCAGTGCTGGTCGAGGGTCTTGCTGCCGTTGACGCGCACGCGATCGACGGTGTAGCAGGGGTTGGACTCGAGCTCGGTCACGCCGTCGACCTCGGGCGCGGTCACGGTGCCGTCGGTCGGAGCCTGGACATTAAAATCGATGCAGTCGAGGCTCTGCTCAATGTGCAGCGGGCGCAGCTTGCCGTCGGTGCCGGGGCGGTCGTAGTCGTACAGGCGATAGGTCACATCGCTCGACTGCTGCGTCTCCAAAATGAGCGTGCCGGTCTTGATGGCGTGCACAGTACCGGAGTCAATCTGGAAAAAGTCGCCCTTGTGGATTGGCAGCACGTTGAGCATGTCATCCCAGCGGCCGTCCTCGATCATCTGTGCGGCCTCGGCGCGGTCATGCGCGCGCTGTCCGACGATGATTGTGGCGCCGGGCTCGCAATCCAGCACGTACCAGCACTCGGTTTTGCCCAGGCTGCCGTTTTCGTGCTCGGCGGCGTACTCGTCGTTGGGATGAATCTGGATCGAAAGGTCGTCCTTGGCGTCCAGAATCTTAATGAGCAGCGGGAACTCCTTGCTCTCGCAGTTGCCAAAGAGCTCACGGTGCTCGGACCACAGCCACGACAGCGTGTGGCCGGCATACGGGCCCTCCGCAATCTGGCAGTCGCCGTTGGGGTGGGCCGAGATGGCCCAGCACTCACCGATGGGGCCCTCGGGAATGTCGTAACCAAATACGGTTTCGAGCTGGCGGCCTCCCCAGATTTTTTCGTGGAAGATCGGCGTCAGTTTAATCAAATCGGACATGTTCATACCCCCATTGTGTTGCGCGGCCGCCCACTCCAAACGAGCCATAGTGAGCGCCCGTATGACTACAAAAACTTATGCCAGCGTTACGTTGTGCAGCTCAAAGCGGTCGCCTACGTTGTGCGAGATAGAATATTCAAACGCGGTGCCGCTATCCAAGAAGCCAATCTGGTTGAGTTCGAGCAGGGGAGAGCCGGGTTTGGTATCCAGGCGCTCAGCCTCTTCCTCAGTTGCCGCGACAGCGCGAATGGTGCGATGGAAGCTCGAAATCTTCAGCCCGCATTGCTCGCGGATAAAGCCGTAGACCGATCCGTACAGGTCCTTCTTTTTAAGGCCCGGGATCAGTTCGAGCGGCATATAGGTGTACTCGATGACGATGGGCTTCTCGTCGACCTGGCGCACGCGCACGATGTGATAGGCGAAGTCATCCTCGGCCATTCCCAGCTGGGTCGCAACCTCTGCCGGTGGATTGACGATCGAGAAATCGTAGACCACCGAGGTCACCTTTTCCCCGCGGTGCTCATACGAAAAGCCCTGGGCACGGTCGTTCTTGCCTTGAAAAAACACCTGGCCGGGAAGCCCCGCCGTGTCCTTGACGTAGGTGCCCGATCCGCGCCGGCTGGTAATAAGGCCTTCCTCGGTGATCTGCTCAATCGCTCGTTTGACGGTGATTTTGGAAACGCCATAGAGCTCACAGAACTCAACGACGGTGGGCAACTTATCGCCCGGTTTAAGTGCGCCGTCCTCGATGCTTCGACGGATATCTGCAGCTATCGCCTCGTATTTGGGAATCATGCAATCCTCCCTTCATATTTGCGTCGATATTTAGAAAGTATACCTACTTAAAAAGCATCCATATGGCTTTCATGAAAGAAGTTCGATAAAGAAAAATGAAAAAGACGCTTTACATAGAAAATTAGAGCGCTATAGTTATAGACAACAAGCGAGATGCATTGGCGTTTCCTTGTACTGTTTGAGGACGGTTTTGTTTTGGCGGGTTGGATATCGGTATGACCGGTGCGCGCCCGCGCCGGATAACCTGCCAAAGCAAACCCGTCTCCAACCGGAAGCTCTAAGACACGAAAGCGAGGACTTTGATGGCTCAGTATCAGCTGCCCAGCGACTTCTTCTTTGGCGCCGCTATGTCCGGCCCGCAGACTGAGGGTCAGTGGAACCAGGGCGGCAAGCTCGAGAACCTGTGGGACACCTGGTCCATCCAGGATCTGGGTTCGTTCTACAACTGCGTTGGCTCTTATGCCGGTAACGACTTTATGACCAAGTACCAGGAAGACTTTCGCATTCTGAAGGACTTGGGCCTGGATACCTATCGCACTTCCATCCAGTGGAGCCGTCTGCTCGATGCCGACGGCAACCTTAACGAGGAGGGCGCCGCGTGGTATCACGAGCTGTTCCGCGCCTCTCGCGAGGCCGGCCTGGAGCCGTTTGTCAACTTGTACCACTTTGACATGCCCACCTACCTCTTTAACCGCGGCGGCTGGGAGAGCCGTGAGGTCGTCGAGGCTTACGCGCATTACGCCGACGTCGCCTTCCACGAGTTTGGCCAGGAGATTAAGTACTGGTTCACCTTTAACGAGCCCATCGTCGAGCCCGAACAGCGCTATCAGGAGGGCGTGTGGTTCCCGCAGCTCCACGACTTTAGCCGCGCCCGCACCGTGCAGTATCACATCTCGCTGGCACATGCGCTGGCCGTGGCCAACTATCGTCGCGCCTATGACGAGGGCGTTATTCGCGCCGATGCCAAGATCGGCATGATCAACTGCTTTACCCCGGTCTACACCAAGCAGAACTCCAGCGAGGCAGACCTTGAGGCCGTGCGTATGACCAGCGGTATCAGCAATCGCTGGTGGCTCGACCTTATTACCAAGGGTGAGCTTCCCGCCGACGTGCTCGACAGCCTGGCCGAGGGCGGCGTTAAGCTCCCGTTCCGTGCCGGCGACCAAGAGATCCTCAAGCAGGGTGTTGTCGACTGGCTCGGCTGCAACTACTACCACCCCACGCGCGTTCAGGCGCCGGCGAGCAAGATCGACCAGTACGGCCTGCCGCACTTTGCCGACGAGTATGTGTGGCCCGACGCCGTTATGAACGAGAGCCGCGGCTGGGAGATCTACCCGCAGGGCCTCTACGACTTTGGCATGGACTGCGCCAAGAACTACCCCGATCTTGAGTGGTTCGTTTCCGAGAACGGCATCGGCATCATGGACGAATACAAGAACCGTGACGCCGAAGGAACCATCCAGGATGACTACCGCGTCGACTTTGTGCGCCAGCACCTGGAGTGGGTTGCCAAGGCAATCGCCGAGGGCGCCAAGTGCCGCGGATACCATTATTGGGCCGTCATCGATAACTGGTCTTGGGCAAATGCCTTTAAGAACCGTTACGGTTTTGTCGAGGTCGACCTTATGGACGGCTACAAGCGCCGCCTTAAGAAGTCGGCAGCTTGGCTCAAGCAGGTCGCCACGACCCACGTGGTTGACTAGCGACCGGGCGAACGCCCAGACCGTGCGCCGCCGCGCGCAACACATGGCACATCTGGTGGCAGAGGGCGACAGGCCACCGTGCGTATAGGAAAAGGCCGGATTTGAAAGTTAGGAGCAATCATGGCCAGTGACAACGGAAAGAGCTTCCTCGACAAGTTTGCCGAGGTCTCTGCGAAGGTGGGAAACCAGGTTCACCTGCGTTCCCTGCGTGACGCCTTCGCGACCATCACGCCGCTCTATATCCTTGCGGGTATCGCGGTTCTTATTAACAACGTCGTGTTCCCTCTGTTCCCGCTCGATGCGGCGGGCCTTGCCAATCTTCAGACGTGGGGTTCGGCAATTACGCTGGGCACCCTCAACGTCTCTGCCATTATCTTGGCCGGATTGATTGGCTACAGCCTCGCTAAGAACAAGCGTTTCGATAACCCGCTCGCTTGCGTGGTCGTCGCCATCTCTGCTTTCGTCATCATGATGCCGCAGCAGATCACCGCCACGCTTGCCGCCACGAGCCCGCTGCTCACCGACAAGATCACCTCCGCCGAGGTCACGGGCGCCCTTTCGACTGCCAACACCGGCACCAACGGTCTGTTCTCGGCTATTATCATCGCCCTGCTTTCCGTCTCGCTCTTCATCAAGATTTCTGGCGTCGAGAAGCTCAAGGTTAAGCTGGGCGAGGGTGTGCCTCCCGCGGTCTCCAACTCCTTCAACGTCATGATCCCGATGCTGCTCAACCTCGCAATCTTCGCTCTTGCCGCAGCCCTGCTCGCCGTGTGCGCCGGCACCGATCTGTGCGACATCATCTCCACGTGCATCTCCAACCCGCTCAAGAGCATCATGAACGCCGGTCCGTGGGCTGTTATCCTCATCTACACCCTTGCTAACCTGCTGTTCTGCGTTGGTATTCACCAGTCCACCATCTCTGGCGCTACCGTCGAGCCGATCCTGACCATGCTCATCGTCGACAACATGGCTACCTTTGCCGCCGGTGGCACCATCCAGCCCGATCACTACATGAACATGCAGATCGTTAACAGCTTCGCCCTCATCGGCGGCTCGGGCTGCACCCTCATGCTTCTGCTCGACACGCTCCTGTTCTCCAAGAACAAGGCTTCCGAGACCGTTTCCAAGATGGCTATCCTGCCTGGTCTGTTCAACATCAACGAACCGGTTATCTACGGTTACCCCATCGTGTACAACCTGCCGCTCATGATTCCGTTTGTCCTCCTTCCCGATCTGTTCATCGGCATCACCTATGGCCTTACCTGCGCAGGCATCATCAGCCCCTGCATCGCCCAGGTGCCCTGGACTATGCCTCCCGTCATCAATGCCCTGCTCGCTACGGGCTTTGACTGGCGCGCCGGCGTGTGGCAGGCTCTCGAGATTGTCATTGGCATGGCCGTCTACCTGCCCTTTATGAAGATTTCCGAGAAGGCAATCGCCAAGCAGGAGGCTCTCGCCGAGTAGAACGCCTAACGTTCGTCCCTTTCACCTTTGCGGGCGCCGGTACGCGGTGCCGGTGCCCGCAGCTCTCTCCCTTGCGTAAAGATGCAGGGGGGTGGGAACAATAGCCGCAAAGAGTGAAACCAGTCGTCGTCTGCGCGCCGCGCAGTTATAAGGAGGAAACCATGAAGAAGATCATGCTCTGCTGCAATGCCGGTATGTCCACGAGCCTGCTGGTCCAGAAGATGCAGGCCGAGGTCGCGAACCGTGGCTTGGAAATTGAGATCGAGGCTCGCCCCATGAACGAGGCCCACGATCACCTGGACGAGTGCGACATGTTGCTGCTTGGCCCGCAGATCGGCTACACCAAGGGCGATTTTGAGAAGGAGGCCGCTGGCCGCTTCCCGGTCGAGGTCATCAACATGGTCGACTACGGCCGCATGAACGCTGCCGGCATCATCGACCACTGCGTCAGCGTGATGGGCTAGGTGCAGCATATGGAGGATATGAACGAGTTGCAGATGACCTGCTTCGAGATCATCAGCTACGTCGGTACCGCCAAGAGTATGTACATCAATGCCGTGCAAAAGGCCAAGGAGGGCGATTTTGACGCTGCCGAGGAGCTTATCAAGCAGGGCGACGAGGCCTATAACGGTGGCCACGATGTCCATATGGGGCTCCTTAAAAAGGAGGCCAACGGCGAGCGTAACGGCGAGGCCCCGTTGATTCTGCTGCATGCCGAGGACCAGATGGCCGGCACCGAGACCATGCGCGTCATGGCGACGGAGCTCATCGAGATCCACAAGCAGCTGCAGGCGCTTCAGGCCTAGTCGGCGTTATCGCCGCGATGGACCGTGCAGTCCAACAGACAATACAGTCCCTTTCACGGGCGCCGGGAGCCTCCGCCTCTCGGCGCTCGTTGTTTTTGGCAAAGGTTTACGCGGCCTGTTGGCTGGTACCGCGTGTTTCCCCAGATAAAACCTACCAAACAAACCTGTCCCTTTTTGGTAGGTTTTTGCCTTGGGAGCGGTACCATACAGGCAATGTTTAAACGAGAAAGGTGGGCTCCCATGGAACCTAAGCAGTACTATATCGGCATTGACGTCGGCGGCACTTCGGTTAAGGAGGGCCTGTTCGACGAAGACGGTAACCTGCTTGCCAAGGCCAGCGTGCCTACGCCTCCCATCGTTGACGCTGCGGGCTTTGCCGCGGTGACCGAGGCTATCGACCAGGTGGTTGCCAAGGCGCAGATTCCGCGTGCCTTTGTGGCGGGCATTGGCCTGGCTGTTCCGTGCCCTATCCCGGCGTCGGGCGATGCCAAGGTCAAGGCCAACATTGCCATTAACCTGCCCGAGCTTAAGATCGCCATCCAGGAGCACTGCCCCGACGCGGTCGTTAAGTACGAGAACGATGCCAACGCCGCTGCCATGGGCGAGGCCTGGCTCGGCTCTGCCAAGGGCGTGCAGAACGTCGTGATGGTCACCATCGGTACCGGCGTGGGCGGCGGCGTTATCGTTAACGGCGACGTGGTGTCGGGCGTTGTGGGTGCCGGCGGCGAGATTGGCCACATGTGCCTGAACCCGGCTGAGGAACGCACCTGCGGCTGCGGCGGCCATGGCCATCTGGAGCAGTATTCCAGCGCCACCGGCGTGGTGAGCAACTACCTTGCCGAGTGCGAAAAGGCGGGCGTCGAGCCCATCGAGCTGACCGGCCCCTCCGATTCCAAGGACGTGTTCCAGGCCTGCCGCGAGGGCGACAAGCTCGCGCTGGCCGCGGCCGATACCATGGCCGACTATCTCGGCCGCGCACTGGCGCTTATTGCCAACGTGGTTGATCCCGAGATGTTCCTCATCGGCGGCGGCGCCTCCGCCTCGGCCGATGTCTACCTCGACAAGGTTCGCGAGCACTTTAAGCAGTACGCGCTTTCCGCCTCGCGCGAGACGCCCATTAAGGTCGCTTCGCTCGGAAACGACGCCGGCATCATCGGTGCCGCCTACGTAGCCCTGCGCGCCGCCGGCAAATAGCTGGTGCAAGGGGGACAGGTTACTTTGCACCAACATGGTGCAAAAGGGACAGCCTTGGCCCCCGTGCCTGCGCCCCAAAATATGCCGTGGCCCTTCCGTCTGCGAAGGCTCGGCATCGGCGTGCTACCATAGCTACGTCCAAGTACACATATCAAGTGGAGGATATCCATGGCAAACGTTCTTGTCTTTGGTCACCAGAACCCCGATAACGACGCCATCATGAGCGCCGTCGTCCTGTCCCAGCTGCTCAACCAGGTTGAGTATGCCGGCAACACCTACGAGGCCTGCGCCCTTGGTCAGCTTCCGGCAGAGTCCGCCAAGCTGCTCGCCGACGCCGGCATTGCCGAGCCCCGCGTGATTGAGTCCGTCGAGGCCGGTCAGCTTGTCGTCCTCACCGACCACAACGAGTCCGCCCAGTCCGTCGCGGGCCTTAAGGACGCCACGGTCTTTGGCGTCGTCGACCATCACCGCATCGGCGACTTCGAGACCGCCGGCCCGCTGCATTACATCTGCCTGCCCTGGGGCTCCAGCTGCACCATCGTCACCAAGCTCGCCGGCGTGCTCGGCGTTGAGCTTTCCGACGTACAGGCCAAGCTGCTGCTCTCGGCCATGATGACCGACACGCTCATGCTCAAGAGCCCCACCACCACCGATGTCGACCGCGCCGTCGCCGCCAAGCTCGGCGAGCAGGTGGGCGTCGACCCGGTCAAGTTTGGCATGGAGGTCTTCCTCACCCGTCCGTCCGGCTCCTTCACTGCAGCCGAGATGGTCGGCAACGACATCAAGATGTTCGAGCCCGCTGGCAAGAAGCTGCTCATTGGCCAGTACGAGACCGTCGACAAGAGCCGCGCACTCGGCATGATCGACGAGATCCGCGAGGCCATGCGCGCCTACGCCGCCGAGAAGGGCGCCGACGGCATTGTCCTGTGCATCACCGACATCATGGAGGAGGGCTCGCAGGTCCTGCTCGAGGGCGAGACCGAGGCTGCTCAGAAGGGCCTGGGCATTGCCGATGAGTACGACGGCGTCTGGATGCCGGGCGTCCTCTCCCGTAAGAAGCAGGTCGCTGCCCCCATCATGGCCGCCTGCTAGGTTTAGTTGACCGAACGCCACGACCGGATCGCGGACGCCCCGCGCTCCGGTCGTTTTTTGTGCACGGCGCCGCGTCGTCTCCCGGACAGGCGTGCCCGTGCCGTTGAGCAAATAATGTTCAACCTGTGGTTCCGCTTTTCGGCCACGCCTGCGTGCTTGTCGTGCAGGGTAGGCTAGATGCAAGCGTAATACGTTAGAGCGCGGCGCCGCCACTTGGGCGGGCCGTGCTTTTTTAAGACGGGAGCTTTCCCGTGAAAGGAGCCGCCCATGGCAGCACCCGAGCAGCTGTTCAACGTTCGTGAACGCAAGCGCTTTGAACGTCACGACATCTGGGAGCGCATCGCCGAGAACGGCACGATTTCCGCCGCGGTTATGGTCATCGCCGCCATCGCCGCCGTCATTTGCGCCAATACCGATGCCTACGAGGCCATCCATCACTTTTTGGAGACCCCGCTGTATGTGGGTCTGGGGCATTTGACGGCTGGCCTCACCGTTGAGCTTTTCGTCAACGACTTCCTCATGGCGATTTTCTTTTTGTTGGTGGGCATTGAGCTTAAGTACGAAATGACGGTCGGCGAGCTCAAGAATCCGCGTCAGGCCATGCTTCCCATGCTGGCGGCCGTGGGCGGCGTCGTCGTTCCCGCCTGCATCTACCTGATCTTTAACCATGCCGGCGCCCGCAACGGTTGGGCCATCCCCATGGCAACCGATATTGCCTTCGCGCTGGGCGTGCTGTCGCTTTTGGGCAATCGCGTGCCCAACGGCGTGCGCGTGTTCTTCTCGACGCTCGCCATCGCCGACGACCTCATCTCCATCGCCGCCATCGCCATCTTCTACGGTCAGAGCCCCAATCCGTTTTGGTTGGGCGCCGCCGCGCTTGTGACCTGCGCGCTCGTGTGGCTCAACAAGACGCAGCATTACCGCCTTGCCCCGTATTCGGTACTGGGGCTGCTGCTGTGGTTCTGCATGTTCAAGAGCGGCGTACATGCCACGCTTGCTGGCGTCATCTTGGCCTTTACCATCCCGGCCAAGTGTGGCGTCAAGCTCGATAGCCTCACCGATTGGCTGGGCGAGTGCCTGCCGCTGCTCGATGACCGCTACGATGATGAGGCACACATCCTGGGCCAGCATGACTTTACCGTCTCGACAACCAAGGTCGAGCGCGTCATGCACCGCGTGACCCCGCCGCTTATCCGCATGGAGCGTCTGATCTCCACGCCGGTCAACTTTGTGATCCTGCCGATCTTTGCGTTCGTAAACGCTCAGGTTCGCTTAGTGGGCGTGGACATGAGCACGCTGCTCACCGACCCGGTGACGCTCGGCGTGTACTTTGGCATGCTGCTGGGCAAGCCGATCGGCATCTTTGGTATGACGTTTGCCCTGGTTAAGCTTAAGGCCTGCGAGCTGCCGCACAATGTCAACTGGCACATGATTGCCGGCGTGGGCATTCTGGGCGGTATCGGCTTTACCATGTCGATTCTCATCAGCGGCCTTGCCTTCCCGACGGCCCAGTTTGAGGTTCTTGCAGCCAAGGCCGCTATTCTCGCCGGTTCGGTCACCGCAGCCGTGCTCGGCATGATCTACATGAGCGTGGTCTGCAAGCATCTCTCGCCCAAAGACGAGTAAGAGCGCGAAAACCGGCTCCAGAACCGATTCGGGCGCGTTCAAAATGCGGATTCGGGCGGTGCTTGCCGCCTGCCAGACACGCCAGTGGTCAAAAAACGCCGTTTGTGAGTACTGTCACAAACGGCGTATCATTTTAGGTGCGGAAAATAATGAACAAAGTTATAAGAACTGTACGTTAATGAGTGACCATCGAATTCCAATTTGGCGCTAGCTGACGGTGATTAGGAAGTTTCAAGTCGAGTTTTGCCGATTTCGACCAAGAATCGCTGCTACTAAAAAGGTAACAGTACTCATATTTGCCCTTTTTTGGCCACAAGCCCTAAAACAAGCCTCGCCAAGGTCGGGAAGCGGGCCAAATCGCCGGCCTCGAGGCTTATTCCACCGTTCCGTAGACGGCGCCCCAGCCGTGGGCGGCCAAGGCGGAGTTGAGCTGGTCGCAAAGTGACTGGCGGTCGTAGTAGCCGGGCGGCAAAAGGTTCACGATCTCCATGAGGTCGGGCGCCAGGTCCAAGATTTCGGCCTGTACGATCAGATCCAGGCGGTCGATGGCGTGGCGGTCGTAAAACAGTCCGTCGACCAGGCGCTGCAAGTCGCCGAATTCCTCGGCCTGAAACGATCCGTACTCCATAGTGCCTCCTTGGGCGCCCCACGCCGGCATGCGCGGCGATTCGTAATTCATTGCGATGAACTTAATCTATCACGGCTTCATACCGTTGCGGCGGTGGCGGTCTATACTTAGACGAACTGCAACGTACCGCTTCGCGAAAGGTCGCACCCATGCAGACGATCTACCAGAAGATGGAAACCACCGAACTCGATGCCGCCATCGAGGCGCTTAAAGCCGAGGTTGCCGAGGTCAAGGCCAAGGGCCTGGCGCTCGACATGGCGCGCGGCAAGCCGTCGCCCTCCCAGGTGAACATTTCTCGCCCCATGCTCGATATCCTCAATGCCGATGCCGATCTGCACGACGGCAATGTCGACTGCTCCAACTACGGTTGCTTCGAGGGCATTCCCTCGGCACGCAAGCTGGCGGGGGAGTTCCTGGGTTGTCCTGCCGAGCAGACGCTCGTACTGGGCTCATCGAGCCTGCTGATCGAGCACGATATCGCCGGTATGTTCTGGCGTTGCGGCTCGTGCGGCAGCGACCCTTGGGAGGCTTACGAGGCAGCGCACGACGGCAAGAAGGTCAAGTTCCTGTGCCCCGTTCCTGGCTACGATCGCCACTTTGGCATCACCGCCGACTTGGGCATCGAGAACGTCCCCGTCGCGATGACCGACAACGGCCCCGACATGGACGAGGTTGAGCGCCTGGTTGCCACCGACGACTCCATCAAGGGCATCTGGTGCGTGCCCAAGTATTCCAACCCCACGGGCATCACCTTTAGCGAGGACACTGTGCGTCGCCTGGTCGAGATGCCCACGGCCGCGCCCGATTTCCGCATCTTCTGGGACAACGCCTACTGCGTGCACGACCTGTACGACGAGACCGACGAGCTCGCCAACATCTTCGATCTTGCCCGCGCGGCGGGCACCGAGGACCGCGTGGTGGCCTTTGCCTCGACGTCCAAGATCACCTTCCCGGGTGCCGGCATCGGCTTTATCGGTGCGAGCCCCGCGGTCATCGCCGAGTTCTCCAAGCGCCTGAAGGCCGGTCTTATTAGCGCCGACAAGCTCAACCAGCTGCGTCACGTGCGTTTCCTTCCCACCATCGAGGCGGTCAAGGAGCACATGAAAAAGCATGCCGAGTTCCTGCGCCCGCGCTTTGAGGCCGTTGAGCGTAAACTCACCGAGGGCTTGGGCAACACGGGTTGCGCCACTTGGACTCATCCCCATGGCGGCTACTTTGTGAGTTTCGATGGCCCCGAGGGCTCGGCCCAGAAGGTCGCCGCGCTTTGTGCCGACCTGGGCGTCAAGCTCACGCCGGCTGGTGCCACCTGGCCTTATGGCAAGGATCCGCGCGACACCAACATCCGCATCGCGCCGAGCTATCCCACGGTCGAGGACCTGGAGGCTGCGCTCGATGTGCTGGTGCTGGCTGTCAAGCTCGTCGCTGCCGAGCTTGCGCGTACCGAGCGCGCCTAACGCGTAGGGCCCCGCAAGTCCGCGCCTAGTACTATCCGCACTTTCGATACGTAAAGGAGCGTATACATGGATTTGGGTATTTCCACCAACCCCACGCCAGAGCTCTACACCATTAAGGTGACCGGTGAGATCGATATCTCTAACGCCGATAGCCTGCGCAATGCCATCGACCTGGCGCTCGAGCAGCCCACTGAGGCCGTTGAGCTCGATTTTGCCCAGGTGAGCTACATCGATTCGACAGGCATTGGCGTGCTTGTGGGCGCCGCACACCACGCAGCTGATCATGGTAAGCGTTTTAGCTGCGTCAACGTGCAGCCCCCGGTGATGCGCGTGGTTCAGCTGTTGGGTGTCGACCAGGAGATTTCGATCACCGCTGCATAATCTTTGCCCCCAAAAGGGCGTGCCGTTTGGCATATGTTTGTGATGCGCTCGGACGTTTTGGCGTCCGGGCGCTATACTTGACCGAATGAATAGACGAGTTCCGGCCGAATGGCGCGGTGCGGGCTCGACTCACATCGAGCCTTGGAGGTATGTGTGTTTGGTATTGGAGAGGGTGAGCTCGCGATCATCGTGGTCTTCGGCTTTTTGCTGTTTGGCCCGGATAAGCTCCCGCAGATGGGCCGCACGATCGGCCGTGCCATCCGTCAGTTCCGCGAGACGCAGGAAAAGATGACGGCCGTTGTTCAGTCCGAGATTATCGATCCGGTGAGCGAGGCCGCGTCGGCCCCGGTCAAGCCCAAGAAGACTGCTGCGACCGACGACGATTCCGATGCGGACGAGGATGCCGCCGAGACGGCAGCGCCCGCCAAGAAGGAGACCTTTGCCGAGCGTCGCGCCCGTCTTGCTGCCGAGAAGGCCGCAAGCGAGGGTGCTGCTGAGGGCGAAGGCGCTGTTGATGAGGCCGAGGGTACAGAGCCTGCTACTGCCGTCGAGCCCGAGCCTGCTGCAGAGCCCGAGCCCGAGCCGGCAGAGCCCACGACGGCTGACCTCTACGCCCGCCGTCCCCGCAAGCGCAAGGCTGTCGTCGACCAGCTCGCTCGCGAGCTCGAGGCCGAGGACGCTGCCGAGACTGCTGCCGCCGATGCCCCGAAGGGAGGCGATGAGTAATGCCTATCGGACCTGCGCGTATGCCGCTCTTCGATCACCTGGGAGAGCTCCGTCGCCGCCTGACCATCGTGGTCGTGTCGGTGTTTGCCGCCGCCATCGTGCTGTACTTTGCCACGCCCGTGGTGCTCGATATCCTCGAGGATCCCATCCGCTCGTTTGTGCCGGACGGTAAGTTCTACATCACCACCACGCTCGGCGGCTTTGGACTGCGCTTCTCGCTGGCCATCAAGATGGCCGTGGTCATGTGCACGCCCATGATCATCTGGCAGATCCTGGCATTTTTCCTGCCGGCACTGCGCCCCAACGAGCGCAAATGGGTCGTACCCACGGTGCTCGCCTCGACGGTGCTGTTCTTCCTGGGCGCCATCTTCTGCTACTTCGTCATTATTCCGGCGGGCTTTGAGTGGCTCATCGGCGAGACCTCGGCCGTCGCAACCGCGCTGCCCGACCTGGAGAACTACGTCAACATGGAGCTGCTCTTTATGATCGGCTTTGGTGTGGCGTTTGAGCTGCCGCTCATCATCTTCTACCTGTCCGTCTTCCATATTGTGTCCTATGCGGCCTTCCGCAGCGCCTGGCGTTACGTATACGTTGGCCTGCTCGTGGGCTCGGCTGTGATTACGCCCGACGGCTCGCCCGTTACGCTGGGTCTCATGTATGGCGCCCTGCTCTCGCTCTACGAGATTTCGCTTGCCATCGCTCGCGTGGTCATTACCGCGCGCGAGGGCAAGGAGGGCCTGTTCGTGAGCCGTCTGGACCTGTTCTCGGACGACGAGGAGTAAATCGGTATGCACGAGGTTGGCATTGTCAACGGCATGCTCGATACAGTGATTCGCGCGGCGCGTGGGGCGGGGGCCTCGCGCGCCGTTTTGGTAACGCTTCGTATCGGGGATATGACCGAGGTCGTGCGCGAGGCGCTCGACTTTGCGTGGGAGACGTTTCGCGACGAGGACCCGCTCACGCGCGGCTGCGAGCTTGCCGTGGAGGAGGTCCATCCACAAAGCGAGTGCCTGGACTGCGGCGAGGTCTTTGAGCACGACCGTTTCCATTGTCGCTGCCCCCAGTGTGGCGGCGCCAACGTGCGCCTGCTGCACGGCCGCGAGCTCGATATCGCAAGTATCGAAATCGAAACCCCCGACGATTAGCCCGCTAGCCATCTAGCGATGGGGTATAAAGGGGCCAAAGTAAGGAGCGCTAAGTATGGCCGAGAAAACGATTGATATTGCTTCGCCGATTCTGTCGCGCAACGAGCGCCTGGCAGATCAGCTGCGTCATCGATTTGAGCAGACGAACACCTACGTGATCAATGTGCTGTCGAGCCCCGGCTCGGGTAAGACCACCACGATTCTGGGCACCAACGAGCGCCTGCGTGACAAAGCCGGCCTGCGCTGTGCCGTCATCGAGGGCGATATCGCCTCGGATGTCGATGCCATCACCATGAAGGAAGCCGGCATGCCCGCCATCCAGATCAACACGGGCGGCCTGTGCCACCTCGAGGGCAACATGATCATGGAGGCCGTCGACGCCTTCGACCAGGCCGTCGGTCTGGAGAACATCGACGTCATCTTTATCGAAAACGTGGGTAACCTGGTTTGCCCGGTCGACTTTGACCTGGGCGAGAACCTGTCCATCATGATTCTCTCGGTGCCCGAGGGCGACGACAAGCCCATCAAGTACCCGGGCATCTTCCAACACGCCGGCGCGCAGCTGCTCAACAAGGTCGACGTGGCTCCGGCTTTCGATTTTGACATGGATAGGTATACTAAGACACTCGATGACCTCAATCCGCAAGCGCCGCGGTTTGCCGTGAGCGCGCGCAAGGGCGAGGGCATGGATGCCTGGTGCGATTGGCTCATCGGGCAGATTGAGCAAGCAAGGGCGTAAGTCGGCCGCCAAGAGGGCGGGCGTAGCCGCAGAGATACGAGATAGGAGCCTCTTTTGAAGCTCATCATCGCCGAGAAAAACGACGCCGCGCGTCAGATCGCCGAGCGTCTGTCCACGGGCAAGCCCAAAAAGGACAAGGTGTACAACACCGCCATCTACCGTTTTGAGTGGAAGGGCGAGGAGTGCGTGACGATCGGCCTTGCCGGTCACATCCTTGCGCCCGATTTTTGCGACAGCGTGCTGTTCGATAAAAAGCTGGGCTGGTATTCGGTGACCGAGGACGGCGAGATGCTGCCGGCCGACATGCCCGATGGCCTGGCTCGTCCGCCCTACGACACCAAGCGCAAGCCGTTCCTTGCCGACGGCATTTCCATCAAGGGCTGGAAGCTCGAGAGCCTGCCCTATCTCACCTGGGCGCCCGTCATTAAGCTACCGGCCGAGAAAGAGCTCATTCGCTCGCTCAAGAACCTTGCCAAGAAGTCCGACAGCGTCATCATCGCCACGGACTTCGATCGCGAGGGTGAGCTGATCGGCTCGGACGCCCTCAACAAGGTGCGCGAGGTCGCGCCGGACTTGCCGGTCGCCCGCGCCCAGTATTCTTCGTTTACCAAGGCCGAGATCACGCAGGCCTTCGATAATCTTGTCTCGCTCGACCAGAATCTGGCCGACGCTGGCGAGAGCCGCCAGCACATCGACCTCATTTGGGGTGCGGTGCTCACGCGCTACCTGACGCTCGCCAAGTTTGGCGGCTTTGGCAACGTGCGTTCCGCCGGCCGCGTGCAGACGCCGACGCTCGCCCTGGTGGTCGAGCGCGAGCGCGAGCGCATGGCGTTTGTGCCCGAGGACTATTGGCAGATTCGCGGCATGGGTGCCGCGCAGGGCGCTGCCGAGGACGATCGCTTTAAGATTGCCCACAAGACGGCACGTTTTACCGACAAGGATGCTGCCGAGACGGCGTATGGTCACGTCGACGGCGCCAAGACGGCAACCGTCGCCGCGGTGACCAAGCGTTCGCGTAAGCAACAGCCGCCCACGCCGTTTGCGACGACCTCGCTGCAGGCTGCCGCCGCGGCCGAGGGCATCTCGCCTGCGCGTACGATGCGCATCGCCGAGTCCCTCTACATGGCCGGTCTCATCAGCTACCCGCGTGTCGACAATACCGTGTACCCCGCGACGCTCGATCTGGGCGCCGTGGTGAGCGACCTGGCAAAGATCAACCCGGCGCTGGCGCCCGTGTGCAAAAAGGTGCTTGCCGGTCCCATGAAGCCCACACGCGGCAAGGTCGAGACCACCGACCACCCGCCTGTCTACCCCACGGGCGAGGGCGATCCGTCCACGCTCGACGGCGGCCAGCGTAAGCTCTACGACCTCATCGCCCGTCGCTTCCTAGCAACACTCATGGGTCCCGCGACCATCGAGAACACCAAGCTCGAGCTCGACGTGAACGGTGAGCCGTTCGTGGCTTCGGGCGATGTGCTCGTGACCCCGGGTTTCCGCGAGGCGTATCCGTACGGACTCAAGCGCGACGAGCAGATGCCGCCGCTGGAGCAGGGCGACATGGTCGACGTGTTCGACATTAAGCTTGAGGCCAAGCAGACCGAGCCGCCCGCGCGCTACAGCCAGGGCAAGCTCGTGCAGGAGATGGAAAAGCGCGGCCTGGGCACCAAGTCCACGCGCGCGAGCATCATCGAGCGCCTGTACGCCGTGCGCTACCTCAAAAACGATCCCGTGGAGCCAAGCCAGCTGGGCATCGCCATCATCGATGCACTGACGCAGTTTGCCCCGCGCATCACGAGCCCCGATATGACCAGCGAGCTCGACGGCGACATGACTCGCGTCGAGCGCGGCGAGGACACCGAAGAGCATGTCGTGACGCACTCGCGTGCGCTGCTGGCCGGCGTGCTCGACGAGCTGCTCAAGCATACGCAGGAGCTGGGCGACGCCATCAGCGACGCCGTCACGGCCGATGCGCGCGTGGGCGCCTGCCCCAAGTGCGGCAAGGACCTGGTTATGAAGACGAGCGCCAAGACCCGCGGCAGCTTTATCGGCTGTATGGGTTGGCCCGACTGCGACGTGACCTATCCGGTGCCGAGTGGCGTCAAGGTGAGCCCGCTCGAGGGCGAGGCCGCCGTGTGCCCCGAGTGCGGCGCGCCGCGCATCAAGTGCCAGCCATTCCGCCAGAAGGCCTTCGAGATCTGCGTGAACCCCACGTGCCCCACCAACTACGAGCCCGATCTTAAGGTGGGCGAGTGCAAGGTGTGTGCCGAGGCCGGACGTCACGGCGACCTGATCGCGCACAAGAGCGAGAAGAGCGGCAAGCGCTTTATCCGCTGCACCAACTACGATGACTGCGGCGTGAGCTATCCGCTGCCGGCGCGCGGCAAGCTCGAGGCGACGGGCGAGACCTGCCCCGAGTGCGGCGCCCCCATCGTGGTGGTCAACACGGCGCGCGGTCCGTGGCGTATCTGCGTCAACATGGACTGCCCGACCAAGGAGAAGAAGCCCGCCCGCGGTCGCAAGACCACAACCAAGGCGAGCACGGCAAAGAAGACGACGGCTAAGAAAGCCACTGCCGCCAAGAAGACGACCGCGAAGAAGTCGACTGCCAAGAAAGCAGCCGCCGACAAGTAACGGCGCAGTCGAAACATTGCCCAAAAAAACGAGCGAGGACCCCGCGATCCTCGCTCGTTTTTTTGACCGGCAGTTAGGGACGTTCTTTTTCTGCCGGCAGTTTAGGAACGTCCCTAACTGCCGGCTCGGGAACGACAAAGCGCTAGTTCACCTCGACAGGCTTGGCGCCGGGATAACGCTCCTCAAAGTCTAGGCGGTACTTATTGTCATTGGTGCCCGCCACGTTGTCGCGCGACAGCGGCGCCACGATCTCATTCTTGTGGTCCGCAGGCTTGGCGTATTTCAGACTGATCTCCCAGGCATCACAGATTGCGTCAATGCGGTGATCCAGGTCGTCGTACAGGGCGATGATGTCCTTCCAGGAGCTGTAGTTTTTGGAGCTCGTCGGGACGTCCAGGTCCTCGACGATGTCGTAATACTGCTCGATGGTGTCCTCCGTGCGCTCGGCGACGTCGGCGAGATTTTGACGGGTGGTTCGATCCTCTTCCAGATAGTTGCCGTTGAAGTTCTGCGCGCAGCCACGGACCTGGCTGTCGAGATCTTCGAGCAGGTCGTAGTATTCGCTCAGGCGACGGTAGAGGTTCTGCTCAGAGAGCGTTGCTTCGCCGCCATCCTCGTCGTCATCGTCATCATCGTCGTACAGGCTGTTGGGATCGCCGAGAGGCTTTAGGTCATTGTCGTCGACGTCATGGTGCAGCTTAGCTACCTCGGCAGTCGTCTGCGTGGCGGCGTTGTCGAACGGTCTGATTGCAAAGAAGATGACCAGGGCGATGATGATCGCCACCAGCACAACGATAACGGCGATAAGCGGCCCGGTGCCGCTCTTTTTGGAAGCGGGGGTCTGTGGCGAAGCGGGCACGTATGCGGGAACCGGCTGCTGTTGGGGCGAGCCGCTCGCGACGGGTATGCGCTGCGTGGTCTCGACGGCCTCGGTCCTTGCGGCGGGGTCGGGGCTATAGGCGAGGGAGTCGTCCGCCTTGGCTTGCGGCGTATCAAGGGAGCCGGTCTGCTCAAAAGCGGGCTGGCTATCGCTCGCGGCTGTTTGCTCAACGGGTGCACCGCACGAGGTGCAGAACTTGGCATCATCTGCAAGACGCTTGCCGCACGAGGCGCAATACCGAGACATTGCCACTCCTTTCGCCACATTTCAATGCAATACGACGATTATACCCAGCATCCAAAATTCCCCATCATAAGTTGCGGTGAAATAGGGACTGTTTGGCGGTCTCAGAGCTTCAATCAGTCCCTATTTCACCGCAACTTTGGAAAGGCGCCTTTAGCCATTGGGGACGTGCCGAGCACTGGGGTATCATGGCTTGGTTGCTGTAACTCGCATTTACGCGCCTTGTAGGAAGGGGCTGCGCCCATGGCTTTTGAGCCTGCTCAACATAGCTTTATCACGCTCGAGGGCGTCGACGGTGCCGGCAAGTCCACGCAGGCGCACCTGCTCGCCCGTGCGCTCGAGCTCGCTGGCCACCAGGTTGTGAGCCTGCGCGAACCGGGCGGCACTGCCATCAGCGAAAAGATCCGTGCTCTGTTGCTCGACCCCGCCAATACGGCGATGGGCGACACCTGCGAGTTGCTGCTCTACGAGGCAGCGCGCGCCCAGTTGGTGCACGAGGTCATCGCACCCGCCCTTGCTGTCGGCAAGGTGGTACTGTGTGACCGCTTCTACGATTCCACAACCTGCTACCAGGCGTTTGCCGACGGCCTCGATCGCCAGATGGTGCGCGATGCCAACAACCTGGCCGTCGCCGGTACGCACCCGGCGCTCACACTCGTCTACCACATCACGCCCGAGCAGGCGGCGTTGCGCATGGCCGCCCGTGGCGCGGCAGATCGCATGGAGGCAAAAGGCATGGCATTCCAGGAGCGTGTCTATCAGGGCTTTTGCGCAATTGCTGCCGAGGAACCCGCCCGCGTAAAGCTCATCGACGCCACCGCGACCATCGAGGAAGTCTTCGAGAAGACGGTCGAGCAGGTTCGCGCGTACGGTCTCGACATTCCGCAGGAAGCCGTCGCCGCCGCGCTTGCCAAGGAGGCCGAGTAACATGGCCCCCGCTCAGGCAAGCCTGCTGGCCAAGCTCGACACCCAAGAGCGCGTGCGTGACTTTTTGACCAATGCCGTCGCTAGCGGTCGCGCATCGCACGCCTACCTGTTTTTGGGCGCTCCCGGCGCGGGCAAGCTCGACGCCGCGTGGGCGCTCGCCCAAGCCTTCCTGTGCGAGCAGGATGGCTGCGGCTCATGCGATAGCTGCGTGCGCGTCGCCCGCCATACGCACCCCGACGTGCACTATTACACGCCCGAGAGCGCCACGGGTTACCTCATTGCCCAGACCCGCGAGCTGCTCGATGACGTGCCACTGGCGCCCATCCGTGCCAAGGCCAAGGTCTACATCATCGACCGTGCCGAGCAACTGCGTGCCAACACCGCCAACGCACTGCTCAAAACGCTCGAGGAGCCGCCCGAGGGCGTTATGTTTATCTTGCTGGGCACCTCGGCCGACGTGATGCTGCCCACTATCGTGAGTCGTTGCCAGTGTGTGCCGTTTCGGCTGGTATCGCCCGCCGTCGCCGCGCAGGCCGTGAGCCGCGCCACCGGTCAGGACCCTGCGCGTTGCCGCATGGCGGTCGCCGTGGCGGGAAGCCCCACACGCGGCATCGAGTTTCTTAAGAGCGCCGAGCGCCAGGACGCCCGCCGTCAGATGGTCCGTGCCATCGACTCACTCATTGCCGCCGACGAGGCCGACGTGCTCAGTCGCGCCAAGTCGCTCATCGTCGCCGTCAAGGCGCCGCTTGCCGAGGTCAAGTCCACGCAGGAAAAGGTACTCGAGCAAAACGCCGACTACCTGTCGCGTGGAGCATTGAAGCAGCTTGAGGACCGCAACAAGCGCGAACTCAACGCGCGCGAGCGTTCGGGTATCATGGAAGCGCTGGCGAGCGCGCGGACGCTCATGCGCGACGTGCTGCTGACACTTCAGGACGAGGCAGCCGACGTGGTGAACGAGGACGTGCGCGACACGATCGGTCGGCTTGCCGCCGCGACCAATGTTGCGGGTGCCACCCAGGCGCTCGAGGCGGTCGCGACCGCCGAGCGCAACATCGCCAGAAACGTTACTCCCCAGCTGGCCATCGAGGTCATGCTGTTCGATATCAGGAAGGCACTGAAATGCCGTTAGTCGTACCCGTTAAGTTTACCTACGCCTCGCGCGACCTGTGGTTTGACCCGCAGGACCTGGATATCCTCGAGGCAGATTACGCTATTTGCTCCACCGAGCGCGGAACCGAGATCGGCTTGGTTACGGCTGATCCCTTCGAGGTACCGCAAGACGAGATCGGTCAGCCGCTCAAGCCCGTGCTGCGTGTGGCGAGCGACATCGACCTGCAGCTTGCCGACGACCTGGCCATCCAGGGTGACGAGGCCATGGTCGATTTCCGCCGTCTGGTCAAAGAGCTCGACCTCGAGATGAAGCCGGTCGGCGTCGAGTACCTGTTTGGCGGCGAGAAGGCCGTGTTCTACTTTGCCGCCGAGGAGCGCGTCGATTTTCGCCAGCTCGTCAAGGATCTGTCCTCGACGCTGCACATTCGCGTCGACATGCGCCAGATCGGCGTGCGTGACGAGACCCGCCTGGTGGGCGGCTATGCCCAGTGCGGCCAGGAGCTCTGCTGCACGCGCTTTGGCGGACAGTTTGAGCCCGTCTCGATTCGCATGGCAAAAGAGCAGGATCTACCGCTTAACTCGTCCAAGATCAGCGGTGTATGCGGCCGTCTAATGTGCTGCCTGCGCTACGAGTTCGAGGCGTATAAGGACTTTAAGAGCCGCGCACCCAAAAAGAAGACGCTTATCGATACGCCGCTTGGCAAGGCACGTATCCAAGAATATGACACGCCGCGAGAGCAGCTGGTGCTGCGCCTGGAGAACGGCAAGGTCTTTAAGGTCAACCTGGCCGATATGACCTGCTCGGAGGGCTGCAAAAAGAAAGCAGCCGAGCAGGGCTGCAACTGCCGTCCCGACTGCGTGACGCGCGACGTGCTCGAGCGCATCGAGTCGCCCGAGATGCGCCTGGCGCTCATGGAGCTCGACCGCGAGAACGGCGTCGACGTGGGCGATGGCCTGTCGAACGCTGATCGCCTGACGGGCATATCGATGCCCAAGCGCCGTCGTCGCGATGCCGATTCCGATGCTCGCGCCGGTCAGGGGCAGGGCGAGGGTCGTGGCCGCGGAAAGGGCCGTGGCAATGCCGCAACGCCTGAGGCCGAGGAGGCCGCTGGCGGCCGTCGCCGCCGCAAGCGTGCGGGCTCTGCCGATGCCGGCGAGGCCGCAGCCGCCGGCAAGAACGGCGCTCGCGAGCGCGAGGTTCAACAGCCCCAGCAGCAGAATCGCGGCGGTGGCATGAATCCCACGCGCCGTCGTCGCCGTCATCTGTCGAGCGAGGAGCGCGAGGACGCCTTCCGCGCCGCAGCTGCTCGCGAGGCTGGTGCCGCTTCCAAGGGTCCCTCGGCCTCCGATGCGCCTGTCGACAAGGGCGGCAAGTCACGTGGCGAGGAGGAGCGCGCGCCGCGTCCGCGCCGTCGCCATTCCTCGGGCGCACAGCAGAAGCCTTCAGTGCCCTCCGTGGCCGATCAGGTCTCGGATGGCGAGGTCAAGGTCACGCGCCGTCGTCCTGGAGACGGCGGGGGAGCTGCTGCCAAGGCTTCGCGCGGCGCCGCTCGCGACGAGCGCGATCCGCGCGAGGACCGTGGTGGCGAGGGTTCGGCCGACCAGGGCCAAAAGCGCCGTCGCCGTCGCCGTTCCCGCAAGCCGCGCCAGGATGGTGGCGAGGGCTCGACCCCGTCTTCGTCTGCACCACAACCGCCCGCCGTCGAATAACGCCCGCGAGCGGATTTAGCTCGCCTTGCCCCGAGCGCATCGGGGTATCATAGCGCTGAATCAACAACCCTCCCTGCGACCGAACGTAGGGAGGGTTGTGTCGTGAAGAGACATTTGAATGTGTTGGGATGCCTGCAAGGTGCCGGCATCCTGCCGTTTGCGGACGAATTGCCACCGTTTGCCGAGCGGGTGGCACGCGAGGCGCTCGAGGCATTGTCGCCAACACGATGTGCCGGCTGCGAGCGCGCCGGTGCGCTTATTTGCCAAGACTGCCTGGCTGCGCTCACGCTCATCGACCCACGTCATAGCTGCACCCGATGCGGCGCCCCGTTTGGGGATTTGCTGTGCACTGAATGTTCGGTCGAGGGCACGTCCTCGGCAATGTCGGAGGCGCTCGACCGCTGCCTGGCGTGCGCCGTTTACACGCATCCGCTGCCGCGGATCATTAAAGCGTACAAAGACGCGGGCGAGCGACGCCTGGCGCCGTATCTGGCAGAGCTGCTATACGACACCGCCTTACATGCCCAGGTCGCGGCGCCCGAACGCTACGGCGGCGTGTTGTCCGGCGCCGATGCAGTGGTGTTTGTGCCCGCGGCTGCGGCGGCGTTTCGGCGACGCGGCTTCGATCATATGGAGGCCATCGCGCGCCCATTTTGCGAGCTGTCGGGTGTTCCGTTGCTCGATGCCCTCGTTAAGTACGGCCATGGCGACCAGCGTGAACTCGGCCGTGAGGAGCGTCGCGAGCGTGCCCAAGGCATGTACGAGACGGTTGAGGACGTGCACGGCCGCCGCCTACTGCTTATCGATGACGTTATCACCACGGGCGCGACCATGGCAGCAGCCTCGGCGGAGCTCAAGCGTGCCGGCGCTGCGGCAGTCGATGGCCTCGCTATCGCACGTGTTTGGTAGGGGTGATTCATGTGGCGGTAACAATCAGGCAGTGCAACAAACCGACAAAAGAGCAGCTAGCGGCTTCAGTGATCCTGACGGGCGCCTCGGCGTTGCGTATGATTCGAGCCGAGCGCCGGCAGATGGGCTACATCGGCTGGAAGGACCTTGAGCCCGATGAGGAGCGCCGCGTGCTGTGTACGTCATCGCCTTCGACCGAGGATATCTATCTTTCCGACCTGGTGCGAATTGGAGCCAAAAGCGGCGAGGTACAAGAAAACCTGTGCTTGCTGGTGGGATCTGCGGCGCAGCGCCGCCGCATGCCTGGCGTGGGCTGGTCCGTGTGTTCCGGGTTGCCTGCCGGCTCGATTCTAGAGGTGGAACCGGGGGTGTACAGCCTGTCTCCCGAGGCCCTTTGTGTTGCCGTCGCCCGCGAGATCGGCTGTATCCAAGCGTTTGCCCTGGCCCAGGAACTGTGTTCCAAGATTTCGCTGAGCGATCGCGGACGGTATCTGCCTCCCTACAGCTCACCTGTTGTGAATAGGCTTGCAAAGGACAAGGATCAACCGGCAGACGTGGGCTACTTTGAAGTCGAGCCGGTGCTGACGCCCGGTCGCCTGGCAGATTACCTTGCGGCATGCAAGGGGAATGTGGCCAAACAGCTGCTGCGCCTGTGTCCCTACCTGTCAGAAAACCTGCGCTCGCCCATGGAGTGCATCATGCTCGCTCTGTTTTCACTACCGTTTTCCTATGGCGGATTTGCCTGCGGTCCCTTTAAGACCGACTACAAGATCGAGTTCGATGACCGCGCGCAGGCAATCTCGGGGATGCCTCATGCAGTTTGCGATGCGTATCAAGAGGCAGCCCGGTTTGACCTGGAATACAACGGTGAGCTGGGCCATTCCTCCCGGAGGGGACGTATCCATGATGAAAAACGCAACACGGGCTTGATTACTATGGGAATCGAGGTCGCGACGGTCAACAACGAAATGCTCTGCGACATGGAAGCGATGGAAGCGCTCGCATGGCGCATCCACCAGCGCATGCGAAAGCGGTACCGGAATCGTGTCGATGCCCGCAGGAAGAAGCAAGAGGCGTTGCTTAACACGCTGCGGGCGTGTTTTGGGCTTAAGCCGGTCTAATTCGCGACGAAAATAGGGGGTTAATCATATACCCTGGCCAAAAAATGGCAAATATGAGTACTGTTACTAAATCAGTAACAGCAAAATCAGGGAATTTGGGACTCGGAGGCGGCATAAAGTAAGAAGATAATAAACAAATGTAGAATAAATTAGCATCAGGTTGGCGACACTGAGCGCAAAATCTGTCCGAGAGGCCAAAATCGCCTGTTACTAAATTGGTGACAGTACTCATATTTGCCATTTTTTGGCCACGGCACCCTAGGAAGGGTGCCCCGGAGCTCCCCATAGGGGAGCTCCGGGCTTTATAGGGGCATGAATAGCCCACTCCGACCTGCGAAATCTGTACTCGCGATGCGAATGACGCCCCTAACCTTAAACTTTAGCTTGAACTTAGCTATAATGCGCTACGTTCCTACCAGGCTGTGGTTGCGGACGGACGAAATGCCCGTCCTAGTCCAAGACAGACGCGGTCAAAGGGATCCACGTAAGCGACCGCGTGCGCGCGGCGCGATCATGGCGCGTCCTAGATGTAAGCCGCACCGTCCGTTCTACTTTCTTTGGGGCAATACCGCCTCGCGGGCGAGCGGGCCAGTCGTGAAGGTGGCTGCGGCCTCCCGAGCAAACACCCCGGTGCGCAAGTGTGGGGTCAAATACCAGGTCAGCTGGTGGGAACAATCTGATATTTCGTGCAACGCACGGATCGTATACGACACAGAAGGCAGGGTAGTGGACATGGTGAGGGGCAGCTTGATGCACGCGGCTCGGTTAGGTGCTGGGACCGCAGCGGTCATCGCCGTTTTGGGCCTGAGCGGATGCGCGTTCAACCCGCTGTCTACGTTCACGACTCCCACGATCGACCAGATCGAGTACGAGACCGTCACGCCCGCGGTGTCGGATGATGCCCTGGTCACCCCCGGTACCCTGACGGTTGCCCTCGATACCTCCGATGCGCCGCAGGCCATGCAGGGCGCTGACGGCGAGCTCACGGGGTATGCAGTCGACGCTGCCCGCGCCCTCGCAAGCCGCATGGGCCTTAAGGTCGCCTTTGTCGATGCGTCCTCGGCAGGTTCCGCGCTCGGCGACAAAAAGGCTGATATCTTTATCGGCGAGATCAACTCCACGGACGGGGACGTTAGCTCGCTCGGCACCTGCCTGTACGATGCCGCTTCCGTGTTCGGTAAAACCAGCGATGGTGGGTCGCTAAGCGTTTCCACCGATACCCTTAACACGTCTACTCTGGGTGTCCAGATGTCCTCGGCCTCGCAGGAGGCGCTTGCTAAGCAGAGCATCACCGCCAACCAAAAGACCTACTCCAACATCAACGAGTGCTTTGAGGCGCTCGAGTCTGGCGAGGTCGACTATGTGATCTGCGACTCCACAGCCGGCGGCTATCTTGCACGACTGATGAGCGAGATCTCCTATGTCGGTGCGCTCGAGGCGCCCTCGACGCTTGGTGTTGCAGGCCTTTCGTCCAATGACGAACTGTGTCGTGCCGTGAGCGATGCCCTCGACGGTATTACGGCCGACGGCACGCTCGAGGCGGTCCACTGCGTCTGGTACGGCACGATGCCCTACGACCTCACCACTAAGACGGTTTCGGGCGCTAACGTGCAGCCGGGCGACTCTGAGTCCAGCGAGACCACATCCTCCGGCAGCGAGTCCTCCGATTCCAACAATGAGACCGCATCCTCCGAAGACAAATCGTCCAGCCAGGAAGACACCATCACCGACGACGACATTAACAAGCTTAATAGCTAGTTATTGCTAGGGGTGGTGTCTCCTATGCGCTAGGAGAGATGCCCCTTCACGGTTTCAACACGCACTGCCGGGCTTCCCCAATAGGGGAGCCCGGCTTTTTCATCTCTATAAAACCAGCAGGTCAAAGCCAATTTTCGGGACCAAATACAAAGTCGCCGGCTCCCTCCTATAGCGCACTTTGCCACAGAAAAGTGCGAGACTTCGGTATGCGGTATCAAGCAATCGTTATTCGGGTCTTTGGGAATCCGCGTGATTAAATGCACGGCAATGGGTACATAGCCAGTACAGTAAGTCCCCGAGGCAGATTGGAGCCACGTATGGATATCAAGGTTTCTGGACGCAAGACGACGGTAACCGATGCTCTGCGTGCGCATGTGGATGAGAAGATCGGCGAGGCGCTCAAGGTTTTCGATATCGAGCCCATGACGGTCGACGTTGTACTTCGCTATGAGAAGAACCCCTCGAACCCCAACCCGGCAATCGTCGAGGTTACGGTTCGTGCCCGCGGTTCGGTGATTCGCGTTGCCGAGCACGGTGCAGATATGTACGCCGCCATCGACCTCTCCGCCGATAAGGTCACCCGCCAGCTGCGTAAGTTCAAGACCAAGGTCGTGGACAACCGCCAGGGCGGTGCCAGCGCCGCGGATGTCGCGCCGGTCGAGCGCGTCGAGGATCTGGCCGACCTGCTGCTGCCCGAGGAGGAGGACGACCTGCTCGTCCGCGAGAAGGTTATCGACGTCACCCCGATGACTGAGGAGCAGGCGCTGGTGCAGACCGATCTGCTGGGCCACGACTTCTACGTGTTCGAGAACGCGACGACTGGCCTCATCAATGTGGTGTATCACCGTAAGAATGGTGGATATGGCATCATCAAGCCCCGCATCGAAACACTTGACGAGTAAAATACGTTAACTTGCATGAGTTAACGGCCGGCGGTCATCCCATGCGGATGGCCGCCTTTTTTACGTAAGGAGTCGCTTTGATGGACAAGGCTGCATCTACCGGCCATTCTGACCGCTGCCGCATCGTCGTCGATACCTGCTGCGACTTTAGCCCCGAGGTTGCCGCGAACCTCGATGTCGATATCTTGGGCTTCCCCTTTATCATCGATGGCGAGGAGCGTACGGACGACATCTGGTCGAGCATCACGCCCAAGGAGTTCTACGACCGCATGCGCGCCGGTGCCCGCGTGTCCACCTCGGCTGTGTCGCTCGGTCGCTATATCGAGTTCTTTACCGAGTGCGCCAAAGAGGGTACGCCCACGGTCTACCTGTGCTTTACCTCGGCGCTGTCGTCGAGCTACAACTCCGCGTGCCAGGCGGCGGACGCCGTGCGCGCCGAGTATCCCAACTTTGAGCTGTACGTGGTCGACAACGCTCTGCCCTGTGCGACCGGCGAGCTTTTGGCGCTTGAGGCCGTGCGCCAGCGTTCGGCGGGACTGACCGCCAAGCAGCTGGTCGACTGGGCAAACGAGGCCAAGACCTATGTCCACGGTTACTTTACGCTCGAGAGCTTTGACGCGCTGGCTGCCGGCGGCCGCATTCCGCCCGCGGCGGCACAGCTCACGGCAAAGCTCGACGTCAAACCCGAGCTCTCCTACGACCTGGCCGGCTCGCTGTCGCTGATCGGCGTCACCCGCGGCCGCAAGAAGGCGCTCAAGTCCATCCTCAAGTCGTTCCGTGAGAACTACGTGCCCGATCGCACTATGCCCATCGCCATCATGACGGCCGATGCCGAAAAGGACGGCGACTGGCTCGAGGCTGCCGTTCGCAAGGAGGAGGGCTGCGCCGACGTCACGATTATCCGTAGTTCCGTCGGTCCTACCATCGGCTCGCACGTGGGGCCCGGCATGGTGGCACTTGCGTTTTGGGGCAAGAACCGCGCCGAGAAAGCCTCGCTTTCCGACCGCATCGCGCGCCGTGTGCGCGGCGAGTAGACAGGCGCTACGACCACGGGCGCCTCGCAGCTCAAGCGCTGGCGCTGAGTATTCAACCTGGTAACAACACCCAACCCAAAAGGAAAGGTTTCATGGCAAACAAGCTCTCCGTCGCATTTATCGGCACCGGAATCATGGGTGCCCCCATCGCCGGCCACATCCTGGACGCCGGCTATCCCGTCACGGTCAACAACCGCACCAAGTCCAAGGCCGCAGCGCTCGTTGAGCGCGGCGCCGTCTGGGCCGATACGCCGGCCGACGCCGTGGCGAACGCCGATGTCGTCTTTACCATGGTGGGCTATCCCTCCGAGGTCGAGGAGCTCTACCTGGCGGGCGACGGCCTGCTCGCGTGCACTAAACCCGGCGCGGTCCTGATCGACCTCACCACGAGCTCCCCCGAGCTGGCGCGCGACATTGCCGAGGCCGCCCAGGTTTCCGGCCGCATGGCGTTTGACTGCCCCGTCACCGGCGGCGAGTCGGGCGCTATCGCCGGTACGCTCACGGCTATCGTGGGCGCTACCGAGAACGACATCGCGCCGGTCCGCGACATCCTTGCCACCTTTGCGGCTAACATCTGCTGCTTCGATGGTGCCGGCAAGGGCCAGGCTGCCAAGCTCGCCAATCAGGTGTCGTTGGGCGCCTGCATGGTCGGCATGGCAGACGCCATGGCATTTGCCGAGCTGAGCGGCCTTGACCTGGAGAAGACCCGCCAGATGATCCTGGGCGGCACCGGCAAGTCCGGCGCCATGGAGAGCCTGGCCCCCAAGGCGCTCGACGGCGACTACAAGCCCGGCTTTATGGTCGAGCACTTCATTAAGGACCTGCGTCTGGCGCTCGCCTACGCCGATGACCGCGAGCTCGCGCTGCCCGGCGCCGACGTGGCCTTTACGCTCTACGACATGCTCGACGCCATCGGTGGCGCCAAGCTGGGCACCCAGGCCATCACGGTCCTCTACAAGGAGGAGGCCGATGCCATCGCCGCCGGTCTGGACTGGTCGCAGTATCGCCCCGAGGAGCACGGTGCCCACGAGGACGGCTGCGGTTGCGGCGAGCACGGCGACGAGCATGAGTGCGGTTGCGGCCACCATCACGGCGGGGACCACGAGTGCTGCGGCGGCCACGGCCATGATGACGGCCACGAGTGCTGCTGCGGCCACCATCACGAGGAGTAGCGCCCATGAGCTGGACGTTCGTGGTGCTTGCGCTGGTGCTCTTTCTCTTTGCGATCTACATCGGCTTTTTGTGCGGTCAGTGGGCGTGCGAAAAGCGCGTCATCACCAAGCGCGACTACTGGATCGCCAACTTTGCAGGAGCGGCGGCAGTCGTCCTGCTGACCTGGGTGTTCTCGCTGTTCCCGCTGGTGCAGTTTGCGCCGATCGGCTGGCTCGGCGGCTTTATCGCCGGTCTTAAGATGAGCTTTGGCGAGTCCGTCGGTCCGTGGCGCAAGCACGACGAGGTCTTTAACGTCAACAAGGCTCACCGCGCCGCCGCCGACGCGGGCGACGCCGAGGAGCGCCGCCGCGCACGTCGCAATGGCGCGGCCGACCGACAGCTCATCTCGGTCACCGATGACAGCAAGGGTGCTGGCAAGCACGCTAAGAAATAGTAAGAAGAGGTAACTATGGCAGAAAACAAAGACGAACAGCTCACCGACGAGGAGCTGGCACAGCTCCAGCTGGCAGAGGAGAACGAGAACGCCGTCGACCGCCTGGTCCAGGAGCTCGGCTGCCCCACGCGCCGCATCCGCCAGTTTGCCGCCCGCGTGCTGCACCTGCTTGCCGAGCGCGATCCGCAGCGCGTCGTGCCCTGCGTGCCCGCGCTGATCGAGGCGCTCGACCGCCCCGAGGCGCAGACCCGCTGGGAGGCGCTCGATGCCCTGGCGGCGCTCGCCACCACCTGCCCCGAGCAGATGGAGGACGCCTTTGAGGGCGCCGAGACCGCGCTGTTCGACGAGATCTCTTCCACGCTGCGCTATGCCGCCTTCCGCCTGCTGTGCGTGTGGGGCGCCACGAGTGTCGAGCGTTCGCGCGAGGCTTGGCCCATCCTGGACGAGGCCATCCAGTGCTACCACGGCGACCTTGAGTATCGCGATATGCTCGGTTGCCTGTACGAGTTTGGCCAGGGCGAGATCGACGCCGAGGTTGCAGAGAAGCTTGCGCTGCGCCTTAAGTTCGACGCCGAGAACGGCAAGGGCAGCTATCTCAAGGCCCGTTCGAGCGAGATTTGCGAAATGCTTGTTAAACGTTTTGGCCTGGATCTCTCCAAAAAGAAGAAGCGTGCTAGCGTTAAAAAATCTGAGGCCGCCGAAGACGAGGAGTAACAGATTATGGCGCACGATGTAGTCCTGATTCCCGGTGACGGTATCGGTCCCGAGATTACGCAGGCCATGCGCCGCGTGGTCGAGGCCACCGGTGTCCAGATCAACTGGAACGTCCAGGAGGCCGGCGCCGGCGTCATGGACGAGTTTGGCACGCCGCTGCCCCAGCACGTGCTCGACGCGGTCGCCGAGACCAAGGTTGCCATCAAGGGCCCCATCACCACGCCGGTCGGCACGGGTTTCCGCAGCGTCAATGTTGCTCTGCGTAAGCACTTCGATCTGTACGCCTGCGTGCGCCCCTGCCTGTCGCAGCCGGGCGACGGCTCGCGCTTCCGCGACGTCGACCTGGTCATCGTGCGCGAGAACACCGAGGACCTCTACGCCGGCATCGAGTTCGATGAGGGCGCTGCCGAGGTCGAGGAGCTCTCACAGCTCGTCGAGCGTTCGGGCCAAAAGACCTTCGCCGCCGATTCCGCCATCTCGATCAAGCCGATCTCCATCGCCAAGAGCCGTCGCATTGTGGAGTATGCCTTTGAGTACGCCCGCCGCTGCGGCCGCAAAAAGGTG
>CATWKM010000009.1:0-48973 GCA_958351385.1 uncultured Collinsella sp.
CAAATCGAAATACGTCGGGCGGGGTCGGAGGGCCCGATGGGGTGGTTCCAGCCGAGGCTATTCGTCGCCGAAGCTGATGCCCAACGCCTTGGCCTCGCGCACCAGATCGCTCTGGGGGTCGACATACTTGAGCTTGCCGGCGACCTCCTCGAGCGGCATGTGGCACATCTTGCCGTCACGCAGGGCAATCATGTAGCCAAACTCGCCGCGTAGGCAGCCGAGCGCTGCCTCGACGCCGCACTGGGTCGCAAAGATGCGGTCCTGGGCGTCGGGCTGGCCGCCGCGCTGCGTGTGGCCGGGGATGGCGACGCGGGTCTCGCGACCGGTCTTGGCCTCGATCTCCTTGGCGATGTCGTACACGATTGACGGGCTCGTACGCTCGGCGAGCTTCTTCTTGTACTCCTTCTTGGACAGCGCCGCGTCCTCCTTGGAGATAGCACCCTCGGCGACGGCTACGATGGTAAAGCGGCTGCCGGTCTCCATGCGATGCTCGATGGTCTTGATGACGTTGTCCATGTCGTAGGGGATCTCGGGAATCAAGATGACATCCGCGCCGCCCGCGACGCCGGCGTACAGCGGGATCCAGCCAACCTTGTGGCCCATGATCTCGATAACGAACACGCGGCCGTGACTCGAGGCGGTGGTGTGAATGTCGTCGATGCACTTGGTGGCGACGTCGATGGCGCTCGTAAAGCCAAACGTCAGCTCGGTGCCCCAGGTGTCGTTATCGATGGTCTTGGGCAGGGCGATAACGTTGAGGCCCTCTTCGCGCAGGCGGTTGGCGGTCTTGGTGGAGCCGTTACCGCCCAGCATAAACAGGCAGTCGAGCTGCAGCTTATGATAGGTGTGGACCATCGCCGGCACCTTCTCGACACCATCGGTCTCGGGGGTATCCAGACGCTTGAACGGTGTGCGACTCGTGCCCAGGATGGTGCCGCCGCGGGTGAGGATACCGCTAAAATCGGCGGGCGTCATGACGCGGAACCTGCTGTAGATAAGGCCCTGATAGCCGTCCTCAAAGCCATAAATCTCGATAGGCTCTTCGCTATTGGTCATAAGCGTTTTGACAATGCCGCGCATGGTGGCGTTGAGCGCCTGGCAGTCGCCGCCACTAGTAAGAAGACCGATCCTAAGCATGGTGAATCCTTCCGGGCAAGTTATAACATGCGCATAAGTTTACCCCCGCACGCTGTTGATACGGGGGTAAAACGTGTTAGCTCAAGCGTATGGAAATGTAAGCAACGTCAGGGAACGTAAGGTCGACGGGCCTGGCTCCTTACAGTGCGAAGGCATCGACGTTGCCCCAGCGGCGGCGCAGCGTGATGGCGGCAGCGGGCTCGGTATTGTCAAAGACGACCGACCATTGCGTATTGCTGGTGATGTCTTCCGGATTGGGCTCTTGCGCTGCGGCTCGCAGGGCTTCCCAGGCAATCGTTTCGTCCTGGGCACCGACATGGGCGTCAAGGACATCGGCGATGGCGATGGCGCGCTCTTTGCCATGGCCCAGCTCACCATTCTTTTGGTTGGGCAGCACTTCGTCGCCATAGCAGGCGTAGAAGTTCGTGACCTGGCGTACGGGCGTCGCCTTGCATGCACGGTCGGGATCGCGCGGATCCCACTCCACCACCCGCGCGTCACCGGCGGCGTCGTTGATAAAGAAGTGATAGTCGCGTCCGGCCATGGCGTGCATGTCGTAGGCAGAAAGCAGGTCGACGGCCTCCTGCGTGGTGGCCGCGCGGTCGAGCACCAGACGGATGGCGAGCGAAGTGTTGATGACGGGGCGTTGCGTGTCCTGGTCACAGGGCTTGGAATCCAGAGTGAGTACGGCAATGGACACGCCGCATTTGTTAACACCGTCGAGCTGGGCAAACGGGCCCATGAGTGCGGCGGCACGTCCGACGACGGAGTCAAGCGGAGTGTTATCGCCCAGGTTGTTAAGGGCGGCAAACCCGATGGAGGCATAGCCGCCGCGTGGGTGATTGCGCACCAGCAGCGCCGAGGTGTCGTCCTTAAAGTCGTAATTGCGACCGGTGCGCACGCGGCCTTCGGCATCTACGGCGGCAAAAGCGCTGCAGGCAAACTGGGGCGCCTGGACATGTGCCGGCGCACCGGGCAGCACCTGCGCCACCACGGCATCGATGTAGGCCTGGTCGTCGCACACGCCAGCGGCGATGATGCGATCAAGATCGTAGTCGTAGGCGATGTCGATTGCGTACAGGTCATAGCCATCCGCATAGTCGGTCAAGCGTTTGAGCGACGCGACGGACTTGATTTGCTTGCGGTAAACGATGCCGGTGGCAGCGGCAAGGCCGACGGCGGCTCCCGCGACACCGCAGGCGATGGCAATGTTACGTGGCTTCATGACGGCTCCTCTCGTCCTGTTAGCGCAATTGTCGCAAAAGGAGCGCGGGCATGATGGCTCAACTTGGTGAGCGGTGCGGAATTAAGCACGGAATGAAGAGTGCGGCACTGGCGTGGCGGGGTATGCTGGAGGGGACCATCAACCCAGCGAAAGGGGAGAGCATGACGGATCAGGAAACGCCCGAGCGCGTGCATGTGACGGCCGACGATATCGAGGCCGCCAACGACCTTATCGACTTTATCGAGGCATGCCCCAGCATGTTCCATACGGCGGCGACCATTATGGCCGAGCTCGACGAGGCGGGCTTTACCTACCTGCCCGAGAATGCGGCGTGGGATATCGAACCGGGCGGGCGTTATTACACGCAGCGCAACACCTCGAGCGTCGTTGCCTTTAAGGTGGGCGAGGACCTGGCCGCGACGTGGGGCGAGGACGGCGTTGCCGGTGACTATCATTTTCAGCTCACGGCGTCGCACAGCGACTCGCCGACGTTTAAGGTCAAGGCCGTGCCCGAGCTCGACGGTGCGGGCGAGATGCTGCGCCTGAACACCGAGGCCTACGGCGGCATGATCGACTACACCTGGTTCGACCGCCCGCTGGCGCTCGCGGGCCGCGTGCTGGTGCGCGAGGGCGACCGTATTGAGAGCCGCCTGCTCGCCACCGAGCGCGAGGTCGCTATCATTCCGAGTCTTGCTATCCATATGAACCGCGGCGTTAACGAGGGCTTTGCTCCCAATCGCGCCGTCGACCTGTGCCCGCTCATCAGCGCCGGTGATCTTAAGCAGGGAGATTTTGACGCCCTGATTGCCGACGAGCTGGACGTTGAGCCCGATCAGATTTTGGGTCGCGATCTGTTCCTGGTCAATCGTCAGGATGCACGTATTTGGGGCTGGGCTGACGAGTTTATCTCGACGCCCAAGCTCGACGACCTGGCCTGCGCCTACACCTCGCTGCAGGCATTTTTGGGTGCCGAGAACGCGCACGACGTTTCGGTCTTCTGCTGCTTTGATAATGAGGAGGTTGGCTCCGAGACCAAGCAGGGCGCCATGTCGACGTTCTTGGCCGACGCGCTGCGCCGCATTAACGGATCGCTGGGCTTTGACGACGAGTCGTACCATCGCGCACTTGCCGCCTCGATGCTTGTAAGCTGCGACAATGCACATGCCGTGCACCCCAACCACGCCGAGAAGTGCGATGCCCGCAATCAGGTGGTGCTCAACGGCGGCATCGTCATCAAGGAAGCCGCCAACCAGCACTACTGTACCGATGCCTTTAGCCGCGCGGTGTTCCAGGCCATCTGCGATGACGCCGACGTACCCACGCAGGCCTTCGCCAACAAGAGCGATATGGCCGGCGGATCCACGCTCGGCAATCTGTCCAATATGCAGGCGAGCATGCATGCCGTGGACGTGGGCCTGCCTCAGCTGGCCATGCATTCTAGCTACGAGACCGGTGGCGTGCGCGACGTGGTATACGCCATCCGCGCCCTCACGGCCTTCTACGAGCGTGACCTGAACATCAACGGCGCCGAAAGCGTTGAGCTCTAAAACCTACCAAAAAGGGATGTTAATTTTGGCAGGTTTTATCTGGGCAAATGCAAAGGGTAAAACCGAACTACATCGGTGATGCGTAGCCGCCGAGGTGCAGTGCGCCTCGGCGGCTTTTGGTGCGCAGGATACGGCTATGCTTCAAAATGCTATACATGCTTTACGTATTTAACATAGTGTTTTATGATGATTTTGGAGTGGTAAGGAGGGATCATGACTACAACGGCCGCTCAGATCAACGTGCGTCTCGATGCCGATCTTAAAAGGAGCGGCGACGCTGCTCTCTCCAAGGCCGGTATGACGCCGAGCCAAGCGGTGCGAGCGCTCTGGCAGCTTGCGGCGTCGCTGGCCGATCGCCCCGGTGCGCTTGAGGATATCCTGCTGCCTAGTCGTGCCCGGGCGGAACAGCGCGAGCGAGAAAAGGCCGCCAAGCGCAAACTCGAACTCATCGACCAAGGATCGAAGCTGTTCGCTGCTGTTTGCCGTGAGTCGGGAATCGATATGGCCAAGGCTCGACCATCGAACGACGAAGAGCTCAAACGGAATGCCTATGCGGATCGCTATGGCGAGGAGATGAGCTGGCTCTGTGAGTGAGACTCCAAAGCGCATCTTGGTTGACACCAACGTGTGGCTCGATTACTTCATTCCCTCACGACGCGGTCGTTCGCTGGCGATTGAGTTTTTACGCGATGCATGTACGGCACAGATAGATTTACTGTATGCGGCGACATCGTCCAAAGACCTGTTCTATTTAATTTCCAGCGAGCATAAGGCATGGTATCGGCGAGAGCACGGTTCGCTTTCCCAGGATGCTGCTACGGCAGCGACATCGCTTGCATGGGATTGTCTTGGCGTGCTTTCGCAGCTTGCCACGCCAGTGCCCTGTGACCTGAGCGACATATGGATGGCGAGCAAACAGCGTGAGCTCCATAGCGATTACGAAGACGATTTAATCATTGCGGCAGCGATACGCGCCCAAGCAGATTTACTGGTCACCAACGATGTCAAACTCTGTTCGCATGCGCCCGTCGCAGCAATGAACGTCGAAAACGCAAGAAACTATCTAACAACGCTTAAATAGCGCTAGACCCCTCTGGTCGAATAATGGTCAGCGAGAGTCCACAGGTAGGGCCGCGCCAGCAAAGCGCCGCAGGTTGAACAAAAGTCAGCGAGAGCCCGCCGTTTGAGCCAAGGTGCCGTGAAATGAAAAGGCGCTGACCTTCTGGTCGCGCCTTTGAAATTGAACGGCAGATTGGCCAAACGGCGGGCTCGCAGCGTCGAGGGGTTCCGGCGTTTGGTAAAACGCCGGAACAAATCAGTGCTCGATCCAGCAGCGCAGGGTCTCGCCGGCCTGCAGGTGACGCAGATTCTCCGCGGCGATGTCGACCACATTGTTGAGCGTAGCCTCCAAGTGGAACCAGCCCGAGACGTGCGGCGTGATGAGCATGTTGGGGGCATCCCACAACGGGCTTGTCTCAGGCAGCGGCTCGGGGTCGGTGACGTCGACCGCGGCGCCGGCGAGATGTCCCGACTCCAGGGCGGCAACCAGGTCGTCGGCAACCACAAGGTCGCCGCGGCCGCCGTTGGCAAAGAAGGCGCCCGGCTTCATCGCGGCGAAGAACTCGGCGTTCGCCAGGCAGCGGGTCTCGGGTGTGCTAGGCATAAAGGATGCGACGATGTCGGCCTCGGCCAGGCGCTCGGGTAGGGCGTCCATGCCGTCCATGTCCTCAAACACGATGGGGTAGACGAGCGGATGGCGCTTGATGCCGCGGACGTGTGCACCCATGCTGCGGCAGAGCGTGGCGAAGTGGCCGCCGATATCGCCCGCGCCCAGCACGAGCACATTGGCATTTTTGAGCGAAGTGACCGGCCCCAAATCCTCCCAGCGATGCTCGCGCTGCAAGTCGTGATAGCCAGGCAGACGCTTCATCATGGAAAGGACCATGGCAAACATGTGCTCGCTCACGGCCTGGCCGTAGGCGCCCACCGAGCAAGACAGTTTGGCGTCGGCTGGCACGGTGCCGGCGGCCAAGTAATCGTCATAGCCCGCGGTCTGTAGTTGCAGCAGCTGGAGGTGCTCGCATGCGGTAAGTAGGGCAGGGTCTATGTTGCCCAAGATCACGTCGGCGTTGGCGACTTGTTCGCGCGTGATAGCGTCGGCGCTCGTGTAGATAAAGTCCTCGCCCGGAGCGCTCGACTCAAGAATTGCGCGATGGTGGTCGTTGACGGGCAGCAAAACCAAGATGTTCACAAGCAGTCCTTTCCGCTTGACCCGCCAAAAAGGGACAGGTTTATTTTGGCGGGTTTTATCAGGCAAAACGTTCAAACAAAAACGCCGGATGCTAGACGAGCGTGCCCGTCAGCATCCGGCGCATCCACGGCTACCAGCTCAGCAGCTCGTAGCCGTCCTCGGTCACCACGAGCTGTACCTCGCACTGGGCCGAATCGCTGCCGTCCTTGGTGCGCACGCACCAACCGTCACCCTTGCTAATCTTGATGTCGGGCGCTCCGGCGTTGACCATGGGCTCGATGGTAAAGACCATGCCCGGAGCCATGATGGTGTCTACATCGGGCGCCTCGGTGGTAAAGCCCACAAACGGGTCCTCGTGGAACTCCTTACCGATGCCGTGTCCGCCGTACTCGCGCACCACGCTAAAGCCGGCGTCCTCGACCGTCTTTTGCACGGCCTCGGCCATCACGGATAGCGGCAGCCACGGCTTGACGGCCGCCAGACCCGCCTCCACGCTGGCGCGGGTGACGTCGACCAGGCGCTGGCGCTCGGCCGAGACTTCGCCGATGCAGAACATACGGCTCGAGTCGCTAAAGTAGCCGTCCAAGATCGTGGAGCAGTCCACGTTGATGATGTCGCCCTCGTGCAGCACGTCCGTATCGCAGGGGATACCGTGGCAGACCACGTCGTTGATCGAGGTGCACACGCTCTTGGGATAGCCCTCGTAGTTGAGGTCGGCCGGCGTGCCACCGTGCTCGACGGTGTAGTCGTAGATCATCTGGTCGATCTGGTTGGTGGTCATGCCCGCGGCGATGTGCTCGCCCACGTAGTCGAGCACGCCTACGTTGATGGCGGCCGAACGCTTGATGCCCTCGATATCGGCGGGCGTCTTGTAGAGCGTGCGGGGCAGAACCTCCCAGCCCTCTTCCCACAGGCGCTCGAGGCGCTCGTCGAAGGCGCTGTGGCATTTCTTATATTTTTTGCCGCTGCCGCACCAGCAAGCGTCGTTGCGGCTGGGCACGGGTCCTTTGTCATACATGGCTAACTTCCTTTCGTTCGCAGCTAGTATAGCCCATCCACGCGTCCATAAAAGTTGCGGTGATATAGTTCCGATTTAAGCGGTTTAACAGCACAAATAGGAACTATATCACCGCAACTGATGGAGCGGGATGGCTGACACTAGCTGCTGCGTGGTTTTGCTAGTAGCTCACCTGGCAGGGGATGCCGAGGGCTTGGACGCGCGCGGCAATGGCGTCGAGCACCTCGGGCGCTGCTTTGGCAAGGCCGGCGACTGGTGTCTCGCGCGCGACCGTGTAGATGGTCGCCTCCTGCGGACGAATGCGCTCAAGCGCCGCGAGCCAGGGGGCAACATACTCCTCGCCGGTATTGTCGATGAGCTTGCCCTGATACTCGCCGGTCAAAAAGATCGTCTGGATAATAACGTGACCGTCAAAGCTTGCGAACGTCTCGATCTGGTGTTCGACGTTGTAGGGGCCAACAGGCTGGTCGAGCAGCTGGATAAACGCCGGGTCGACGGTATCGAGCTTAAGAATGTTGTCGTCGACCATCATGAGCGCGTCGTGCACCTCGGGGCGGCCGGCGCGTGTGCCGTTGGAGAGCACGGCGATCTTGGAGTTTGGGGCAAGCTCGTCGCGCAGTGCGACGGCACCGGCGATGGCCTGCGGAAACTCCGGCGCGGCGGTGGGCTCGCCGTTGCCGGCAAACGTGATCACATCGGGGAGCTCGCCCTCGGCTGCCATCTCGCGCAGCTTTGCCTCGAGCGCGTCGAGTACCACGGCAGCTGTGTTGTACGGCTCGTGGCAGGGGCGCTCGGCGTTGAGGCCGTTCTCGCAGTAGATGCAGTCGAACGTGCAGATTTTGCCGCTGGCGGGCATCGTGTTGACACCGAGCGAGAGGCCAAGGCGACGACTGCGAACGGGCCCAAAGATGGGGCTGGCATTCAAAAACGTAGACATAGGCATATGCTCCTCAAGACAATTGTGCCTAAGCATAGCATCGGCTCCAAAGCAAGGCGCGGGCTCTTGCTTTACAAGTTTCGTTTTTTCACGTCGCTCATGATGCCGTGCCATGAAAAGCCTCAGGTCGGGTACAGTTAATCTGTTAACAAGGTGTAAGGCAATGCGGGTCTATCCAACCGCACTGACGTGCAACTGGATGAGCATTGATGACGGGGGCACAACATGGATTTTACGGTCGAGAATGCGGGCACCACGATCGCCTGTCGCGAATATGTCGGCCCGGATGTGTCGCCTGATGCTCCTGCCTTGGTGTGCGTGCACGGCGCTTGTGTCGACGGCACATTTTTTGACGGTATCGCTTGTGAGCTCAGCCGCAACTACCGCGTAATTGCCTACGACCGCCGCGGCTGCGGTGGCAGCAGCGATGCGGCAGACGGCAGCTATGATCTTGCCGCTCAGGCCGCCGACCTGCAAGCCGTGATCGAACGCGTTGGCGCTCCGGCAAATGTGCTTGCGCATAGCGCCGGTACGTTGGTGGCGCTGGAGCTTCTTCGCACCGAACCCCATCTCGTTGCCCGTGCGATTCTGCATGAGCCGGCTGTGTCGGACAAAGGCGTCGGTATGGGCGCAGCTCCGGTTTTGCTCGATATGATTGCGGCGGGAAAGGTTTCAAGGGCGCTCCGGCTTTTCTTGGGAGCCCTCGGCGACTTGGACCCCGAGGCTCCTGGAACGACCGAAGCGGAAGCCAAACATGCCCTGCGCAACGGCCGCAGTTTCATGGCAAACGAATACGGGATTGCTATGACCTGCGTTCCCGATTGGGATAGCGTTCGCGCGTCAAAAACGGTGGCCGCCGTGCTCCTGGGCGAGCTCTCGATTGGCACATCCCGCGAGGCTGGTACGCGAGCGGCTGCCGAATATCTCGATTGCCCCCTCGTGACAATCCCGGGCGCGCACAACGGCCTGCGCGATCGCCCGGCAGCGGCTGCCCAGACTGTCCGTAGCATTCTGGAGCTCTAGCAGCCGTAAAAATCAAAACAGTCTTCACTCGCAAACGTTTCGGCCGTGTTAACAAATGTGCTCAAAACTTCACGTCTGCGGCTTCAATCGCGCCGTCTGCCAGGTCATAAAAATGTAACAGCATTCACGTGCTTACCTGCATCGGCAAGGTGTTACCCTTGTAACATTTGGAACCCACCGCTACCATGCGAAACTATCGAAAGGGCCCCATATGCTCAATAATCACGAGGTCAATCTAACCGACGAGGAGGCTGCCGCCGAGGTCGCCCGTGTCGCGAAGACCTACCCCGTGGTGCGTTTGCTGTCGGCCGATCAGATTAAGAGTGAGCCTAACTGCCTGCTCGCCGGTGATCGGTGTCCTTGTCTGCGTCAGTCAAGCCTTGAGGCTTTGGCAGACTCCGATGAGGTGTCGGAGCAACTGCTCAATGATGGCACTGAGTACCGCGCCCGTCTACGCCCTTTGAAGGTCGAGGGCGAGCCTCACGTCTTGCTGATGGTGCGTCCGATCGATGAGCAAGAGGCCGCAGAAGAGGACCTTGTCTACACCGACGTGCTGACGAATGTGCGCAATCGCCGATATTACGAGGAAAAGCTCCGTAGCGCCCGCGTGAATGCCGGCGTTGCGGTGATCGACCTTGATGATTTTAGGGTCTTCAACGATACGTGTGGCCGTCATGCCGGCGACCTTGCGCTCGGTGCTGTGGCGACAGCCATGCGCAGCGGAATCCGTTCGACTGACGAGCTTGTGCGCTATGGCTGCGACAAGTTTGTGGTTGTCATGCCCAATATTCCCTCCGATGACTTCACCCGTCGCCTGCATCAGGTGTCCGATGCCGTTCGTTCCACGATTATTCCGGGCCATGAGTACGTAAGCTTGACGGCATGTGTTGGTGGCGTTCGCATTCATGGCGAGACGGTCGATGAGGGCGTTGGCCGCGCTGTCCAGTTGCTGAGCCGCGCTAAGGCAAAAGCCGGTACGGTCGTGACCGATGCCGATTCCATCGAGGCCTTCCAAAGCGAAAAGCCTTTGGTGCTTATTGTCGATGACTCCGAGATGAACCGAGTCATTCTCAACGAGATGCTCAAGGACGAGTATTGTATCCTCGAGGCCGATAACGGTCGTGCGGCGCTCGACATGGTCGACCGCTATGGCGATGAGTTGTCGCTCGTGCTGCTGGACATTATCATGCCGGGCATAAGCGGCTTTGAGGTACTGGCCGATCTGTCGCGCCGATCGGGTATCGACAATCTGCCTGTCATCATGATCTCGAGCGAAGATTCCGATGATATGGTTCTGCGCGCGTACGAGCTGGGCGCCTCGGACTATATCAACCGCCCGTTTGACTCCCGTGTCGTGCGCCGCCGTGTAAGCAACACCATCCGCCTATACGCCAAACAGCGCCGCCTGACGAACCTGCTGTCCCAGCAGTACAACGAGCGCGTCAAGAACAGTCGCATGCTCATCGACATCATGGCCGGCGTCATGGAGCTTCGCAACGGCGAGAGCGGTAGGCACGTTACGAACATCGAAAAGCTGACCGAGCTGCTGCTTGGCTGTCTGGTCCAGCGTAGCGGCACGATCTCCCTCGACAATGAGGAACGCTCCACGATCGCCCTGGCTTCGGCGCTGCACGATATCGGCAAGATGTCGATTGACGATGCGATCCTCAACAAGCCCGGACGCCTTACGCCCGAGGAGTTCGAGATCATGAAGACGCATACCACGATCGGCGCCGATATGCTGCTTAAGCTGGGTAGCCATCACGCCGGCAATGCGCTTATGGAATATGCGTACCAGATTGCGCGTTGGCATCACGAGCGCTGGGACGGCAAGGGTTATCCCGATGGCCTCAAGGGCGACGATATCCCCATCGCCGCGCAGGTGGTTTCGGTGGCTGACGTGTACGATGCTCTGACGAGTGTGCGTGTGTACAAGGACGCTATCCCGCACAAGGAGGCGATCCAGATGATCCTGGACGGTAAGTGCGGCACCTTTAACCCGCTGCTGCTCGATTGCCTGCTCGAGGTGCAAGACCAAATTGCCGAGACGTTGGCACGCCCCGCCGACGTCGTTGCGTTTCCCACGATTTAGTTTGACCAAAGGAGTTTTAATCCATGATTTCCATGCGTGAGGCGTATGAGAAGATCGGTGCCAATTATGATGACGCTTGCGCTCGGCTGATGGGCGATGAGATGCTTGCCCGCTTTGCCCTCAAGTTTTTGGATGACGAGAGCATGGACAAACTGGAGGCTGCCATGGCGGCAGGAGACGCCGAGAGTGCGTTTATGGCAGCGCACACGCTCAAGGGCGTGAGCCAGAACCTGGGATTCGATAATCTGTACGAGCCGGCAGTTGTGGTGACCGAGGCGCTGCGCGGCGCCGATGCCGTTGACGGCGCTCGCGAGGGAATGCATGCGCTGCAGCAGCAATATGCGGCAACGATGTCGGCCCTGCGCGAGGCGGCCGAATAAGAGCTTGCGAGCTTTGATGACTATGAGCGTGGATAATCTCCCGTTTTAGGCCCGGTGGCGGCCTCAAAGTGGGAGATTGTCCACTCTCGTTCGATACATGTCCAAAAATCCACTCTCACCCCTTCTGATTAGTGAATGGCCCATGCGCACTGGCGGGGCTTTCCGCATGCAATCCATATCGTTGTTCGATAAACTGTTCGAATAACGATAGAGTCGATGAGGGTGAGTGTATGTCCAACAGCGTTCAGCGTATGGCCAAGGCGGGCGAAAATATCAGGAAGCTTGGTTTTTGCATGGCAGCCGTTTTTGCGGGAATGCTCGTCGCTTTTGCCGCGTTGGTTGTTTACGTGATCTGGTATGCGGTTGCAAACGGTGCTTCTGTTGATTCTTTCGGTGTCGTGACGCTTCTCGATGGCGGGTGCATCGTTATCCCAAGCGGACTGTGCCTGGCACTCGTCGTGGGTATTTCGCTTGTCGTTTTGTGCGGGATCAGCCGTAACATCTCGCGGGGCGTCTCGCCCTTTACCAAGACGCATGTACGGCTTATCCGTGTTCTCGCGCTTGCCTTTGCTGCTAACGCCGCGGTTTCGCTTGTTGGTGCCTATGGATCGGTCAATCTCACCATTGGCGGACTGGAGCTTTACATCGTGCCTCATTCCTTCGTTATTGAGATTTGCCAAGGCATTGCCTTTGATGCGGGGTCGCTTATCGGCGCGGTTGTCTGTTTGTTTATCTCGGCGATCTGGAGTTATGCCTCGCTGCTCCAGGAGCAGTCTGACGAGCTTGTGTAGGAGGAAGCATGAGCTATCTCATTATCGAGCTTGAGACGCAGCTGCTTAAGACCGGAAAGACCAGTTCTGATCTGATTCGGGCGACGGGGCATACTCCGGCTAATATTTCAAAGCTTAGAAACGGAAAGATAAAAGCTATTCGCCTAAAGACGCTCCTCGATATCTGTGATGAGCTTGATTGTCAACCGGGAGATATTATTCAGCGCGTGAGTGAGAAAGAGCTTGAGGAGCTTATTGTTGAGCGTGCAAAAAACGTTGTGAGGCAGATGCGGGACGGCGGAGGCAATGAGGCGTCGCTTCCGACATCAGTCTTTGCTGTCGATTTGAGCGACGAGTAGCTTAAGGCGAACAACTAAAACGAAATATCAGCGTGAAGGGACCCGTGTCTAACACGGGTTCTTTCTTTTAGATTATCTTGACAAATATGAGTTATCGAAAAACAATAATAACTATTGAAAACGATAAAGTAAAGAAGGAACGATATGAGCGGTTTTGCTATCAAGCGGAACGGGAGGCCAATGAACGCATCAACGATAAGGCTATCAAGGGTGTCAAAGCGCTATGGGAGGCGCCGCGTTTTGCATGACGTTTCCTTCGAGGTACATCAGTCTGAGCTCTGCGCCCTTGTTGGTGCAAACGGGGCGGGCAAAAGCACGCTTATTAAAATCGTATTGGGCCTCTGTGAGCCATCGTCGGGGAGCGTGGAGCTCTTTGGAGGCAAGTCGAAAAAAGAGCTGAGCCTGATGCGGACGCGTGTCGGCTATGTGCCAGATTCCTGCGGAGCATACCAATCCCTCAGTGCGGCTGAGAATCTTCGGATCCGATGTGCGGAATGGGGGCTCGATGAGAAACGTGAGGTTCCTCGTGTCTTGGGCCTAGTCGGGCTGGACGTCGATGAGAAAAAGAGCGTGAGCAGTTTTTCTCTGGGAATGAAACGGCGACTGGATATAGCTACGGCTTTATTGGGCGACACCGACGTACTAATTTTCGATGAGCCGGCAAATGGATTGGATCCGTTGGGCATCGAGAGTATATGGGCCCTTATCGGTCGATTGAATCGGGAGCAGGGCAAAACCATGCTTATCTCTAGCCACGACTTGGATGAGCTGGCATCAGTTGCAACAAGCTGCCTGTTTCTTCATGACGGTGAACTGCTAAAAAAGGAATCGATGGACGTCATAAGGGATGAGGCGCCATCCCTAAAAGAGTATTACAGGCGCTTGATGAAGGCGGTCTCGCTATGAAGCGGGCGATCCATCCCATAAAGGCAGATATGATGCGTTTGCACAGGATATTTCCGGCGAAGTTTGGTCTTGCGCTTATGCTGGCGTTCGGCCTTCTCTTCGGCATCTTTCTAAAAAACGGAACAACGTTGCTCGCCTTTGGCTATGGCGTTTGTGGGGAGGATATTGGTTTCCTCTGGAATGCAATCGATCCTTCTGCGCCTGATGAGTCCCTTGCGCGCAGCGCTTTTGCCGGTACATCCCTGTTCGTTCCACTCATCGTTTGTTTGGTGCTTTTACAGGAGCATGGCTATAAAGAGGGGCACCGAATTTCTTCGGCAAGAGGTCTCAACCGCTTTTATGGGGCTCTAGCCCATGCATTTTCGTCTGCTTTAATAATTGGCGCAGCGTATAGCGCGCTTTGCCTTCTTCTTTTTGCAATAGCCATAATACGTGGAGGGCATAACTACTCGCACAACATACTAACTGTATTTTTGCCTGCAATGATAGTCAACGCCGTATTGGTGATATCGGTTGCGCTGGAGACGGTGACCATCTATCGGATAACGGGCAGCGCTGTATTGAGCGGGGCCGTGGTGATAGTTGGATTTGTCATGAGCTTGACGCTCTACGGAGCCTTCCTTCAGGCACCTATACCATCCTTGCGATGGATCTTCTTCCTTCCGGGGCCGTACCTTGGAGTCGGATGTGCCCTTGGGTATAGCGATATGGGGCAGCTGACGCTTCTGGGATATGGCGTGGCAGCCAGCTGTCTATCGGTATTGATTTACGCTCTCTTGAGCTTTCGCGCTGGGGGTGTGCTCAATGGCTCGTCAGATTAAAAGACTTCTCCAGTCAGAATTGAAGCATGTGAGCAAATGGGCGTACGCCTTAATCCTGGTAATTTATGCGTACATGGTGATATTGCAGCTTAATTCTTTCCCGATGTGGTTCTGTAGCCTCCGTGAGAACAGTTTCTTGGGTTTTTTCCCAGACCCGACGCTTCGGCTATCGGCGGAGGATGTCCTTCTATTTGGCAATGCAGAGGTTTTTCGCGGTCTGCTGTTCAACGTAGCCCCGTTGGCCCATGCATTGTTCTTTCCATTCATCGCGGCTTGCATTGTGCCGCGCTTTGTCAGTTCGGGCTTTGTCGAGGAACCGTGGGGGTTGTCGGAGGCTCGGGGAGGGAAGCGTGTGTGCGCTATCGTTGCGCGAGTGGTGCTATCTTCTTTTGCCCTTTTGGGCGCGTTTGTCCTGTCGAGTGTCGTTTTGTACTGTCTTAACTGCGCAATCGTTTCGGATGCTCAGCAGTATTTCAACCTGCATGTATTTTGCTATCGACTTGTTCTTGCTGCCGCTGCCTGCCTTGCATACGTGGTTTCTTGCGTAATCGTTGTTTCCTATTTTGGGTCCGGCTTCGGTCCGATTGGCATGCTGTTGCTTGTCAACGTCGTAGCGATCTACATACAGATCGGGGCCAATTCCATGCTTCCGCTTCCAGCCTCGATGCTCATGTGGATTTGCGGCGTGACCCCGTTGGGGAATGGTCAATGCATCTCGATTTTAATTGACTGCCTCATAAACGTAGCAAGCGTTTTTATCATTTGCTTTACTGTCGACCGATTGCGGTCGAGATTTCTCTGATTGTTTGTGAGGGATAATCATACCGAGCATATCAAATACAGGGGGGCGGGCACCGTAGCTGGTGTCCGCCCCCCCGGCTTAGGAGGCTTTAACCTGAGTGGTTCGCGAGCTAGCGGGCCTGCTTTACCTTTGCCGCCGCCTCGACAAACGACTTCCACAGGTTAAAGTCGGTTTCGAGCGTCTTCCACGTGTACTCGGGATGCCATTGCACGCCTAGACAGAATGGTTGGCCTTCGACCTCGATGCACTCGGGAATACCGTCGGTTGCCTTGGCGACCAAGCGCGTGCTTTTACCCAGACGATCGACGCAGCAGTGATGTGCTGAGTTGGTCTGGATCAGTCTGTGGCCGCCAAGCGCGCGGTCGAGCAGCGAGCCCGGCACGACCTCGACGGGATGCACGGGGTCGTTGAGCACGTGGGTATGGCGCCACTGCGTGCGGCCCTCGCGAGCGCCCAGGCTCGGCACGTCCATGCACAGGGTGCCGCCAGTGGCGACGTTGAGCAACTGCGTGCCACGGCAGGTGGTAAAGAGCGGCTTTTTGGCGCGGAGCACCTCGCCGACCAGCTTAAACTCAAAGCAATCGCGGATCTCGCAGCAGAGGGTGGGGTCGTAGGGTCGATCATCGCCCCAGCGTTTGGGGTTGACATCCGGGCCGCCGGGAATAGCGATACCGTCGGCGATATCGACGTAATGGCGGATGACCTCAATGTCCTCGGTGATGGACATCTGCAGCGGCAGGCCGCCGGCGGCAAGGATGGCATCGACAAAGACGCTGGCAATCTCCTCGTTGGGGGAGAGCGTCTCGCTTAAAAACGGCTTTGCCTCTTCCCAACGCGGCGCGACGAGGATGAGTGGGCGGTCGGCGGGGGCGACGTCGACATGTGGGGTGTAGGGCGATGAACTGCGAGTTCCGATCATAGGTGTTGCTTTCGAATCTAAAGGTGACAGGGCGCATGAGAGACGTGGGACAACACTTCCGATGGATTTGTCCCACGGGGTGGCTGGTTAGTGGCCCTTGATGGAGTTGAGGAAGTCCTGGGCGCGCTTGGTCTGGGGATGGTCGAAGAACTCATCGGGCGTGCCGGTTTCCACGATCTGGCCATCGGCCATAAACACGACACGGTCGGCCACGCGGCGGGCAAAGTTCATCTCGTGCGTAATGACGATCATCGTCATGCCCTGCTGCGCCAAGCGCACCATGACCTCGAGCACCTCATTGATCATCTCGGGGTCAAGGGCACTCGTGGGCTCATCGAAGAGCATGGCCTTGGGCTGCATGGCAAGAGAACGGGCGATGGCCACGCGCTGCTGCTGGCCGCCCGAAAGCTGTGCGGGTACCTTGTCGGCCTGCTCGGCCACGCCCACGCGGCTCAGCAGGTCCATGGCGCGCTCACGAGCCTCCTCCTTGGATACGCCCAGCACATCGACCGGTCCCAGCATGACGTTCTGCAGTACCGTCATATGTGCAAACAGGTTGAACTGTTGGAACACCATGCCCAGCTCGGCACGCATGCGGGCAAGGTCTTTGCCTTCCTGCGGCAAGGGCTCGCCCTCGATGAGGATCTCGCCCGAGTCGATGGTTTCCAGGCGATTGATGGTGCGGCACATGGTCGACTTGCCCGAGCCCGAGGGGCCGATCACCACGACGACTTCGCCGCGGTCGACCGAGAGATTGATGTCGTTGAGAACGTGCAGGTCGCCGTAGTGCTTATCGACGTGCCTGAGCTCGATCAGCGGCTGATTGCCGGTGGAAGAGGTGCTCTGTGCCATGGTGCTCGGCTCCTTATGACTCGAAATGGTAAAAGCGTTAGCGGATGATCGTCGCGCCGGTCTTGTGCGAAACGTAGACAGCGGCCTTGTTGATCGCGACGTTGATGAGGATGTAGATGACCGCGATAACCAGGTAGACCGACACGAGGGCGTCGTAGTTGGTAATGAGCACGCGGGCATTTTGCATGAGGTCGGGGTAGCTCACCACATAGGCGACGGTGGTGTCTTTGACTACGACCACGAGCTGCGAAATCAACGACGGAATGATAAACCGAATCGCCTGGGGCAATACGATTTTAAAGGTGATTTTGGCCTTGGAGAGACCGAGCGCCTGGGCTGCCTCGACCTGACCACGCGGCACGGCGTTGACGCCGGCGCGGAAGATCTCGGCAAGTACGCCGGCTGCAGCGAGCGCGACGGGAAGCGTGAGCATCCAAAACGACGGCAGTGAAATCTTGTACTGAGGCAGCACCAAAAAGAAGAAGTAGATGAACAGCAGGCTCGGCACGCCACGGAAGAAATCGGTGAGCACGCGGCAGACCAGCTGCAGCGGCTTGATGTCGCTGGTACGGCCGAGCATGAGGGCTAAGCCCAGTACCAGCGCGATGGCGCCGGCGGTGAGCGCGACCTTAACCGTGCCCTCAAAACCGGCAAGCAGGAACTTCCAGGTGGTGAGGTGCGTAAAGAAGTACCAGTAATGGACCGAAAGCTGGCCGGTCACATAAAAGCGCTGCAGTACCAGAGCGATGAGCGCGGCCACGGCAACAAGTGAGATGGCGGTGCCGACGCGAATCTTGGCGCGCATCTTGGGGCCGGGAGCCTCGTAGAGCGCATCGTGCATGGTGAGCGCAGAGGTGGAGTGCTTGCTCATCGGAGGATCCTCACCTTCTTATCGATATAGTTGCCAATGTGGCTCACCACAAAGGCCGTGCCCAGGTAGCCGAGCGCCGAGATGAAGAACGCGGCGACGCCGCCGAGCGAGCGCGTGTTGATGTAGCTCACCACGCCGGTGAGCTCCTGCGGTTTAAGCGGCACCTGACTGCCGAGCGCGGTGGTGAGCATGACGGCGATAAAGAGGTTGGTCATGGGCAGCACGCTCGAGCGCAGCGCCTGCGGAATCACGATCTTGGCGAGGATACGGCTGAAGCTCATGCCCAGCGAGCGGGCGGCTTCCACCTGGCCGACACCGACGGTGTTGATGCCGCTCATAAAGTTCTCGGAGCCAAAGGCAGAACCCAAGAGCACTGTGGCGACGATGACGCAGGTGCGGTAGGGCAGGACGACCTTGAGCGGCGGCAGCGCGTAGACGACGATAATGAGCAGCGCGATGCCGGGGATGTTACGGAAGACCTGGACATACAGGTCGCCAAAGACGCGCAGCGGCTTGAGCGGCGACACGCGCATCACGGTGACGGCGACGGCCAGCACCATGGCGATGGCAAACGACTCAAGCGTCATGCCCCAGGTTGCTAGCAGCGCGTCGATATAGTTCTGGCCATAGAGCGACCAGAGCTCGGAGAGACTCATGCGGACCTCCCGCCGGTAAGGAAAGGGGCTCCCGTGTGTACGGAAGCCCCGACAACTCAGTGAGGAAACAGTTTAGCGCAATAAAGCACATCGTGCGTTTCCGTATGGTTTCGTAGCGGCCGTTACTAGGCTCGCTGCCTAGGCGCCGATCTCGGGCAGCTCGGGAACATTGGTGTCACCCGTACGGTCGCCAATGCAGATCTGCCACAGCTCGGTCCAGGTGCCGTCATCCTCGATCTTCTTAAGGAAGTCGTTGACAAAGGCGACACCGTCGGAATCGAGCGGCAGGCCGATGCCGTAGGGCTCCTTGCTGCCGAAGGGCTTGCCGGCAATCTTGTACTTGCCGGGCTCGCGGACCAGGGCGCTCTGCTGCATGTTGTTGTCGATGACGTAGGCGTCAACGCGGCCCTGCTGAAGTGCCTGGCGGGCCTCCTCGTCGGTCTTGAACTCCTGTTGGCTGGCCTTGGGGGCGAACTCCTCCAGGATGGCGGGGCCGTTGGAGCCGGACTGGACGGCGACGTTCTTGTCGGCCAGGTCGTCGACGCTCTTGATGTCGTCGTTGTCGGCGAGCACCAGGATAGCCTGCTGGGTGTAGTAGTAGGGACCGGCGAAGGAGACGAGCTTCTTGCGCTCGTCAGTGATGGTGTAGGTGGCAAAGACAGCGTCGACCTGGCCGTTCTGCAGGACGGACTCGCGCGTGTCCGAGGTTACCTGGGTGATCTCGACCTTGTTCTCGCCCAGAATGTAGTTGGACAGGAGCTGTGCGATACCGGCGTCGAAGCCGCGGGTCTGACCGTCTTTCTCGTTGAGGAGGGAGAAAAGTGTGGAGGTCTGAACGCCACCGATCTTAAAGACACCGGCGTCCTTGACGGCCGTGGCCCAGGTGCTGGCGGCGATGGCGTCGTCATCGGCCTTGGGGCCGTTGTCGACGAGTTTGTCGAATGCCTTGGCATCGAGTATGGTGGAAGCCTCGGTATCTTCGGGGCTCTTGGAGGAGCCGACGGCGGAACCCTTGTCGGCCTCGGCGCTGGTGTCGGAGCAGCCGGCAAGACCAAGGCCGGCAACGGTTGCGAAGGTGGCGGCAACGAAGCCGCGGCGGTCGAGAACGACCTGCTGGGAGAGGTTTTTGCTCATGGTAGAACACCTTTCTCAATAAAATCCCTAGCGGTTGAGTAGAGTTATACCCTATCGCGCTCAAATGGGTCAACACGAAATAACTCAGAAACATACTTACCTTATGGGTAATTCTTCCTACCAAAAAGGGACAGGTTTATTTTGGTAGGTTTTATCTGGGAAAACGTCGGTTATTGCTGCTGAGATGACGTTTTGCGGTCGGCGTGGCCGCTCGCGGCGGTCGTTATAATGGCGGCAACGCGACATATATATAAGTAAGGAGATCGCGTATGAACGATTATTCGTTTTTCGCGCCGACCGTGACCTAAAACCACCACAAAGGGGACAGGCACCTTTGTGGTGGTTTGGGCTGGTACGGCGGCCGGTCTCGTTGTTTTGTCTAGATCTGTAACGGGTAGACGAGGATTTGTACGCTAGGTGTTACAGATTGAGATAATCGCGTCGCGAAAATAAAAACCTCCGCATGGGTGCTTCCCTTGCGGAGGTTTTTTACTCGTTGAGTAGCCTTACGGCCTCGGCGGCCATGTTCTCGACCGTCATGCCGTTCTGAGCGAGCAGCTCGTTGGGGTCGTAGCGGTCGGGGAAGCCCTTGGCGATGCCGAAGGTGCGCGTGCGCACGGGCGTGCAGGCCAAGTAGCACGCGACGCGTTCGCCCCAACCGCCGTCCAAGATGCCGTCCTCGAGGGTGACGACAACGCGATGCTCGGCGGCAAGGCTGTCGAGGAACTCGCGGTCAAGCTCGGTTGCAAAGCGAGGGTTGACGAGCGTGGCCTCGATACCGTATTCGGCTGCCAAGCGGTTTGCCACACGCTCGCCCAGCTCAAAGAAATCGCCAAGCGCGAGCACGGCCACGTCGCGGCCCTGGCGCACCACGTTGTAGCGCGCGACACTGTAATCGGCGTCCTCGGCAGGCGCCAAGTCGGGGCGGCTTACCAGGCCAATGCCGGGCACGCGAATCGCCACAGGATGCTCGCGATGGTCGAGCGACCAGCTCAGCATGGATAGATATTCCTCCATGCAGGCCGGCGCCAGGTAGCGCATGTTGGGAAGAGCGCCCAGCATGGAAATATCAAAGAACGAAAGATGCGTCTCGGATGTGGTGCCAAAGATCGACGCGCCAAATACCAGGATGGTCGCCGGGGCGTCGTTGAGGCACAGGTCGTGCCACAGTTCGTCGTAGGCGCGCTGCAAAAACGTGCCGTACACGCCAAAGACCGGCTTGGCACCGGCGCTGGCAAGCGCGGTGGCAAAGGTGACGGCGTGTTCCTCGGCAATGCCCACGTCGACAAACTGCTTGCCTGCCGCGGCGCGAAGCTCGGGTGTAAAGCCCATGATGTAGGGCGTGGCGGCCGTGATGCCCACGACCTGCGGATCGTGCTCGATGGCGGCGCTCAGGGCCTCGCCCGTAATATCGGCATAGGTACGCGGTGCGGGCTCGCTCGGATGGCCCGGGCAGAGCTTGCGCCCAGTCGCCATGTCAAACGGACCCACGTGGTGCCAGCGCTCGGGGTCGCTCTGGGCTGGCTCAAAGCCCTTGCCCTTGGCGGTCGAGACGTGCAGCACGATGGGGTGATCGATATCGCGCAGCTCTTGCAGCGCGTCGACGAGGGCCAACACATCGTTACCGGCGTCCAGATAGCGGTAGTCGAGCCCCATCGCGCGGAAAACGTTGCGCTCACAGGTGCCGTTACTGGCGCGCAGCTCGGCCAGATTGCGATACAGGCCGCCATGGTTCTCGGCAATGGACTGGTCGTTATCGTTGACGATGATGATCAGGTTGCTGTCGAGCTCGGCGGCATTGTTAAAGCCCTCAAACGCCAGACCGCCCGAAAGCGAACCGTCACCAATGATGGTGATGACGTTGTAACTGTCGCCCGCCAGGTCACGAGCGTGCGCCAGGCCGCAGCCCAGGCTCACCGAGGTCGAGGTGTGGCCCATGGCAAACAGGTCGTGCTCGGACTCGTCGGGATTGGCAAAGCCAGAGGCCTCGCCGTAGCGTGCCGGGTCGATATAAGTGTACGCACGCCCAGTCAGCGCCTTGTGGGCGTAGGTCTGGTGCGAAACGTCAAAGACAATTTTGTCGATGGGGGAGTTAAACACGCGATGAAGCGCAACCGTAAGCTCAACGACGCCCAGGTTGGGGGCAACGTGTCCGCCGACGGCGGCGGAGCTTTCGAGGATGGCGTGGCGGATCTCGCCGCAGAGCAGCGGAAGCTCGGCGCGGTCGAGAGCCTTGACGTCCTCGGGCGTTGTCGTTTGCGTAAGCAGCATCGTTGTGGGTTACTCCATGCGAATCGAGCGCCGGCGCTCCCTCGGCCGGCACAATTGCACAAAACAGTCTCGCACATTTTGGCGTTTGATATGTGACGGCGGCGCGGTAATTCGCCAACTGGCGGGGCAAAACGTTTTGTCCGATGCCATACTGATGTGTTCCATGGTGATTTTATTCATTGCGTGCAGGCTGTGGCTTGCCGCCGAGAGCCGCTGGAAGGAGGCCGCATGTCCGAAACCGTTCGTGCCGAGAGCATCGCGCGCGAGGTCGACGATGCTGCCCGTCAACTGGCACAGGCGGGCCGTCTGGACCTGACGCGCGAGTTTATCCAGCATGGCGATGTGACGGTGTATGCGCATGTGACCTCGGTGGCGCAGGCAAGTCTGTCCTTTGCCGAGCGCTTGGGCCGTGTTGGCATTTCGGTCGACCGCGCCTCGCTGCTGCGCGGGGCCCTGCTGCACGATTACTTTCTCTATGACTGGCACGATCCCGACCCAAGCCATCGGCTGCATGGCTTTCGCCACCCGTTTTTTGCCTTGGCGCGTGCGGAGGAAGATTTTGAGCTGACGCCGCGCGAGCGGAATATTATCGTACGGCATATGTTTCCGCTGGTGCCGGTGCCGCCGACGTGTCGCGAGGCATGGATTGTGTGCCTGGCGGATAAATGGTGCGCGCTGCGCGAGACGATTGCCGGCCGTCTGCCGCGCAAAGGCGGCGCGAACGATTTGAACGAGGGCCCGAGCGACGGCTCGAGCAAAGAATCGAACGAAAAGAGGAGTGGGTAGACGGTGGGAACCGCGATCGGCATGGCATTTGACGGCGCGACGCTTGCCGCCTGTCCGCTCTCGGCGCTGGTACTCTCGTTTGCCTTCTACGGTTTTTGCGGCTGGGTATGGGAGTCGACAGTCTGCGCCATGCTCAACCACGGATGCTTTGCCAACAGCGGCTTTTTGCTAGGGCCGTGTTGTCCCATCTACGGTGCGGGCGGCATTGCGTGCTGGTTGCTGCTGCATGGAATCCCAGACGCCTCGAGCCAGTTTGTCGCTGCCGCGCTCGTATGCAGCGTGATCGAATATAGCGTGGGCGTGCTGTTGGAAAAAACGACGGGTGCCCGGTTTTGGGATTACTCGCATCTGCCGTTTAACCTGCACGGACGCATCTGCCTGTACTGGGCCTGCGCGTTTGGCCTGGGTGCACTGTGCATTTGCCGTTTAGTGGAGCCGGCATTGCTGGGGCTGCTTGGCCATCTGCCGGTGCTGATTGTGCGGCTGTCCGCCTTTATCGTCGCGGTCGCGATGATGGTCGACGCGGTGTGCTCGTTGGCGAGCTGGCGGCGTCTGTCTGATCAGCTGGAGCGCGTCCGGGCCGACCTTGCCGACCGCATCAATGAGTCGCTTGCCGATGCCTCGGACTCAATGCTCGAACGTATTCCCGATTCTACGATTGACTCGGTGGCACAGACGCACATCCGTAGCCGTGCCGTTAACGCGTGGCTGGCCGAGCTGGGTGACGCCGCGCTCGATGCCCTGCGCGAGAAGGCTTCGATGCCGACGTTTATCTCGGATGGTGCTCGCGGCCTGGCGCTCGCTGCCCGCCGCGTTGCCGATGTCGCGCCGAGCATGCCGCGTCCGTCGCTCAGTCGTCGCCTTGCCGGCAAGCGCATGAGCCGTCCGGTGCCGAGTGTGTCGCTCAGCCGTCGTGACCTGCGCTTCTTTAACGCCTTCCCGCGTCTGCGCATCAATCGCTACGAGGGCGTCATCCGAGCTACCGACCTCCGCGACCGAGCCCGCGAGCTGTTCCGGCGCTAGCCAGAGTGGAGCCAAGCGCGCCCTTCTCGTTCGCACGTTTCCCGTTCGTTTCGCGCCCGTTGCCGTGCCGTTTCCAAGATTGCGGCACCGTTTCCATTCGACAACGCAGCGTTTAACAACGCCGTATCTGGTCTACACCAGTTGGCCCTCGGCCGCATCATGAGCGCCGACAACGTTCATGCGACCAAGGGGGAGCGAATGTACGATACGGGATCGACAACGTTTATGCTCATCTGCACCATGCTCGTGTTTTTAATGACACCGGGTCTGGCGTTTTTCTATGGTGGCCTGTCCAGGCGCAAAAATGTCATCAACACCATGCTTATGTGCTTTGGCGCCATTGGCCTGGTTGGTGTGCTGTGGATTGTTGCCGGCTGGTCGCTGGCCTACGGTGGCGACGGTTCTAACCCGTTTATTGGCGGCTTTGACCAGCTGCTGTGCCTGCCGGTGCTCAACCAGGTGCTGCAGGCGGCCGAGGCCAATGCTGCGGATGGTGCCGTCTACCCTCAGATCATCAACATCGCCTTCCAGATGGCGTTTGCCATGATCACCGCCGCTATCGTTACGGGCAGTCTGGCAGGCCGCGTTAAGTTTGGTGCCATGACGGCCTTCCTGGGCATTTGGCTGCTCGTGGTCTATGCGCCGCTCGCCCACATGGTTTGGGGCGGCGATGGTTCCTTTATCGGCGACATCATCGGCGCGCTCGACTTTGCCGGCGGCGACGTGGTACACATTTCGTCCGGTCTCACGGGCCTGATTCTCTGCTTAATGCTCGGCCGTCGTCGCGGCTTTGGCATGATGGGCTACCGTCCGCATAACGTGCCGTTTGTGGCGCTGGGCGCCGGCCTGCTTTGGTTTGGCTGGTTTGGCTTTAACGGCGGCAGCGAGTTTAAGGCCGACGCCGTGGCGGCGCTCGCCATCCTCAACACCGTGACGGCCAGCGCGGCGGGCATGGTCTCGTGGCTTGCCGTCGAGCGCGTGCACACCGGTCGCCCCACGCTGGTGGGTGCCAGCACCGGTCTGGTTGCGGGCCTTGTGGTGGTCACGCCGGGTACGGGCTTTGTCGAGCCGTGGGCAGCGCTGGTCATGGGCCTGATCGTCTCTCCCGTGTGCTACCTGGCCATCAGCCATCTTAAGACCAAGTTCGGCTACGACGACGCGCTCGATGCGTTCGGTTGCCACGGTATCGGCGGCATCTTGGGCGGTGTGCTCACGGGCCTGTTCTGCGTGCCGGAACTCTCGTGGACCGGTAAGGGCGGCCTGTTCTATACGGGCGACATGTCGCTGCTCATCTCACAGATCCTGGGCATTGTGGTGACGGTCGTTATCGTGCTGGTGCTCGACTTGGTGATCGCCGCGGTGGTCAAGGCGCTGTTCCACGGCAGCCTGCGCGTGGACGAGGCCGACGAGGCGCTGGGCCTGGATGCGAGTCAGCACGGCGAGAGCGCGTATCCTTCGTTTAGTGGTCTGGACTAACAGTTTCAAACGTTCTGTCAGACCAACTCTTAAAGAGAGGAATTCACTATGAAGAAAATTACGGCTATCGTGCGCCAGGAGAAGCTTGAGGTTCTCAAAGATGCGCTGCTTGCTGCTGATGTTCGCGGCATGACTATCAACCAGGTGCAGGGCTGCGGCGCACAGCATGGCTGGAAGGAATACGTGCGCGGCAACGAACTGCTCGTCAATACCATCCCCAAGGTGCAGTTCACCCTCATCTGCGCCGATGAGCACGTTGACGGAATTGTCGACATCATCTGCAATGCCGCCCGCACCGGTGCCGTTGGAGACGGCAAGATTTGGGTCGAGCCGGTCGAAGAAGTCATCCGCATTCGCACCGGCGAACACGGCCCGGCCGCGGTGTAGAATCGACCGTCTGCCATCCGCAACGTTAAAATGCTGCAATGAGGCACAAGACTTGCGTTGCGGATGGGCGGATTATGGGTCGCAATAAATATCCCGAGGAGACGGTCGCGAAGATTCTCGACGCGGCACTGGAGCTATTCTGTGCACAGGGTTATGAGGGGACGAGCATTCAAGATATCGTTGACCGTCTCGATGGCATGACCAAGGGCGCTGTCTATCATCACTTCAAGAGCAAAGAAGAGATTTTCAACGCCGCGTTTGATCGGGCGATGACTCCGATTGTTGAGCACCGTCGCTCGATGCTTGGCGTCGGTAATATGACCGGCGCCCAAAAGCTAAAAAGGCTGTACGCGCCCGAGTCTGTCGTTCCACAAATTGAGCTATGGGCACGCATGCATCCTGCGGCGGATCCGGTAAAAAGCTCGCGTCTGCTGGCGATGCAGTACCAGGGCTCGTTTGACGAGTCGGCCGATGGCTGTCTCTTGCCAGTGATCGAGGAGGGCATCGACGACGGCTCCATTGCGTGCGAATGCCCGCGCGAAGCGGCGGAGGCCGTATCGTTGTTGGCGAATCTTTGGCTGCTGCCATTGTTCCGTCCGCTCGAGCCCAAGGAGCGAATGCTCGCTCGCGCTCAATGTTTGGCGCAGATGGCCTCTGCGGTGGGACTCGATTTGGGCGAGGAAGTGCTCCAGACAACGGCACGGATTTGGGACGTATGGGACCGTGCCGGGTGGTAATATAGATACTGACGGTATGTAATTGATTTGAGAGGGCAGCTTCGGCTGCCCTTTTCAAGTCGATAAATACATACTAGCGGTATGTATGGGGGCGGACTTATGGCTGGGCTGAGAGACGTCAGCGTCTTGTTGGAACCAAAAATGGTGCGGCCAATTAGGCTCACGGAGCTTCTTGTTGCGCAGCTGTGCACGTATTCGATGCTGTCGGCGCTGTGCTTTGCGTATCCGCTTTACTTGTTCGATTACAGTGGATCGTCAACGTTATATGGCGTCGTCGTGGCGACGGCATTCATACCCGGCGTACTCGCAACTCCGGTTGGCGGAATCTTGGCGGATAGGGGAAGACATCGCGAGGTCCTCGTGGCCCTTGGCATTGCTCTGATGACTGCATCGCTGCTGTCTATCCCCATGAAGCGCTCGTTGCCTCTTGCGGTCGTCGTAGTAGCGATACTTTGTGTTCAATATGGTGTTCAATCGCTGCTAAAGCCAATGCTCCAAATTGAGACGGTGCGTATGGCGGGTGAAGAGAAGGTTGAGCGGGCCACTGCATTGGTTTCGCAGGTGACCATGGTGAGCAATATCTTGGGCCCTGTGGTCGGGACGGCAGTCTATGGGTGCTTTGGCATCGATACTCTTTGCACAACCGCGTCGGTGGCGTTTGCGATTTCAGCTCTCTTGTTTGGGGTCGCACTCAAGCAAAATGCCTCATCTGACACGATGGGAGACGGCGCGACTCGTACGACATGCCGAAACGATTTTCGGGAGTCGATTCGGTATCTGTTGCAAAATGCATTATTGGTCGCTGTGATTTTGCTTGCGGCAGTTTTGAACCTTGCGTTGGTTGGGCTAACGATTGGCGCTCCCATTATTGTTACAAAGCATCTCGGCATGCAATCGTCCTGCGTTGGGATAGTTGAGGTTGCTCTGGGCCTGGGTGGTCTTACCGGCAGTGGCTTGGTCGGCATTTGGCCGCATCGTTTTTCTTTCAATGGCATATGTCGATATGTTGCGATGATCTGTTTTGGAGTCGCGCCGATTATTGTTACGCTGCTGTTCGGCGTAGATGTATGCGTGTTCACCGTGTTTGCGGTTGGTTCGGCATGGATCATGGTGTGGGCAAGCATTGCGTCGGTTGAAATCACCGCGTTTGTTCAGCGGGCAGCGCCGACTGAGCTCTGCGGAAAAGTGCTTTCGGTCGTTTACATGGTCCTTTCCTGCGCAACACCTATCGGCCAATTGACGTACGGGGTTGCATATGATCGATGGACACCGGCGATTGTATTCGCAGCCATGTTGGCGGTGCTGACGTTGACGACGGCGCTGTTTTATCGTCTGAAAAATCGCTTGCGGCGATTGTCTTGACGCGCTGGGGCACCGTGAATTTGCGGAGGCAGTGGCCCGCCGCGCCGGGACGGCATTGTTTGGGCATGCCTCTCCTTCGTCTACAATATCGGGCAGACGAAGGAGAGGCATGTCCATGATCAAGATGTTCGCGAGTGACTTAGACGGAACGCTGCTGAACGCCCTGCACGAGGCGGATGGGACCATCCGCCGCGCCATTCGCGAGCTGACCGAGGCTGGCCTGCACGTGGTTCCCGCGACCGGACGCTCGACGCTGCCGATCGGCGAGCATGGCTTTACGGGGTTGGCGCTCGATGCCTGCTGCTCTAACGGCTCCATCGTGCGCGACAGCCATGGCGAGGTGCTCAAGACCTGGACCATCGATCCGCAGATCACCGAGGAGCTGCTCAAGGCGTTCCCGGATATCTGTTTTGACTGCTCCACGCCCGACGGCATGTTTTCGAGCGGATCGTTCGAGATGCACCAGGCGGGCTTTAAAAAGGACAGTCCCATCAAGCGCATCGTGATGCGTGGCATGCGTGCGCGTGGCGGCTATCACGAGGAACAGTATTTCGACCAGTCGATTGGCGACATCTTGCGCCACGATGTGTGCAAGATCAACTGCCGCGTGACCTCGCGCGAGCTGGAGCGCGACCTTAAGGCGTATCTTGCCGAGCGTTCCGATCGCGTGGTCAACGCGCCGTTTGACCCCGTTATGTTCGAGATTACGGACGTGACGTGCAACAAGGGCGAGAGTGTTGCCTGGCTGGCGGGCTACTACGGTATTGCCGAGGACGAGGTCGCGGTCTACGGCGACGGTGGCAACGACATCGCCATGCTCAAACGCTTCCGCCACAGCTACGCGACCAAAAACGCAAGCGATGCAGCTAAGGCCGCCGCGAGCGCGACCATCGGCAGCTGCATGGCCCACGCCGTCCCCAAACACATGCTCGCCACCATGCGCAAGCAAAACTCCCGCACCGTCATCGAATAATGTGACAAAGGGACAGTCCCTTTGCCACAATCTAAATATTGCCTTTACGTGTTGATGCACACGGTGTGCAATAATACTCGCACTGTGCAATAGCGCACAGGCTGAGTAACAAGGAGGACGCTTGTCCCAGCTCGAGAAATGCGATCGCCGGTCCCTTCGCTCGCAGCGTGCCCTTCGCCAGGCACTTGCCAGCGAGCTTGCCGAAAGCGGCGACCTTTCGCGCATTAATGTCGCGTCGCTCACCGAGCGCGCTGGCCTTACGCGCCGCACGTTCTATTCGCACTACCGCGATATCCCCGACTTTATCAATCAAATCGAGGACGGCTTGCTGGCCGAGATCCGTGAGCGCATTGAGCTCATCACCGCAGCTCAGCTGCCCGATCTCTATCACAATATCGACGAGCTCGAGCCGGCGCCCGGTTCGGTTGAGCTGCTGCGTTATCTTGCGGCCAACCGCGACTTAATCGGTGCGCTGCTGGGTCCGGGCGGCGACCAGGCCTTCATTAAAAGGATCATCGACACCGCGCGTGAGGCTGTGGTGCCGCGTGCGCAGACGGGCATTTTGGGCCTGGCGCTGGGCACGTTCTTTGACTACTACGTCACCTACGTCGTGAGCGCCGAGGTTGGCATGATTCAGCGCTGGTTTGAGCGTGGGCTCACCGAATCGCCCGAGGCCATGGCGCGCATTATGACGGTGCTCGCTTTTGTGCGCCCCGGCGACCTGTATGGCCAACCCATCGATATCAACGTGCCGGAATACGGCATGAAGCTATTGAACTTGCAGCTCGAGGACGCGGCCGACACCGCCGCAACCGTCGAGTCCAACAACTAAGAGGAGAGACAATGAGCAAACTCGTCGAGGGCATTAAGGACCGTATAGTTGCTGCCGCGCGCGAGGCCGCGCCCGCCGTGGCGGACGCCGCGCAGAAGGCCGCGACCGCTGCTGCCGAGAAAGTTGTCGAGGCTGTTGCCGAGGCCAAGAACGCGGCAGGGGAGACGTCCGTCGCTAGCGAGCCCGTAGCCGCCGCTGAGCCCGTAGCCGCCGCCCAGGCCCCCGAAGGCGCGATCTTCAACCCCGAGGCCGCCCGTGGCAACCTGCACCTGGGCATCGACGTAGGCTCCACCACCGTCAAGCTTGCCGTGCTCAACGACGACAACCAGATCGTCTACGCCAAGTACCAGCGCCACCACACCGACGTCCGTGCCTGCGCCCGCGATCTGTTCGAGGGCGCCGCGACTGTGCTGCCGACGGCCCAGATGACCTGCGCCATCACCGGCTCGGGCGGTCTGCTGCTGTCCCAGTGGCTCGACTTGGAGTTTGTCCAGGAGGTCATCGCCAGCAAACGCGCCGTCGAGACCCTTATCCCGGCCACCGATGTCGCCATCGAGCTGGGCGGTGAGGACGCCAAGATCATCTACTTTGACAACGGCATCGAGCAGCGCATGAACGGCACCTGCGCCGGCGGCACGGGCGCGTTCATCGATCAGATGGCCACTCTGCTGCACACCGACGCGAGCGGCCTCAACGAGCTCGCGGCCAACGCCACCACCATCTATCCCATCGCCAGCCGTTGCGGCGTCTTTGCCAAGACCGATGTGCAGCCGCTCCTCAACGAGGGCGCCCGCCCCGAAGACGTGGCCGCCTCCATCTTCCAGGCCGTTGTGACCCAGACCATCTCGGGCCTGGCGTGCGGCCGTCCCATTCGCGGCAACGTCGCCTTCCTGGGCGGCCCGCTGCAGTATCTCTCCGAGCTGCGCCACCGCTTCTACCTCACGCTCAACCTGGACGAGGAGCACCGTATCGTGCCCCAAAACGCTCACCTGTTTGTGGCGAGCGGCGCCGCCATGGCGCACGAGTCCAACAAGCTCAGCACGTTCCCGCAGCTCATCGATGCCATCGATAGTCTAGGTGACACACAGGGTGCCGAGGTCGAGCGCCTGGATCCGCTCTTTGCCACCGACGAGGACTTTGCTGAGTTCAAGAACCGCCACGACAAGGAAGTCGTCCCCAAGGGCAAGCTCGACGGCTACACCGGCCGCGTGTTCATCGGCATCGACGCCGGCTCCACCACCATGAAGGCCGCGCTCGTGGGCGAGGACGGTCAGTTGCTGCACACCTGGTACGGCAACAACAACGGCGACATCCTGGGCACGGCCAAGGTCATCATGGCCGATTTCTACAACCACATTCCCGCGGGCTGCACCATCGGCCACGTGACCACCACGGGCTACGGCGAGGCACTGCTCATCGAGGCCCTCAAGGCCGACTCCGGCGAGATCGAAACCGTCGCGCACCTGCGCGGCGCCAAGGCATTCCTGCCCGGTGTCGAGTTTATCCTGGACATCGGCGGCCAGGACATGAAGTGCCTGCGCGTCAAGGACGGCGTGATCGAGCACATCATGCTCAACGAGGCCTGTTCGTCGGGTTGCGGTAGCTTTATCGAGAGCTTCGCCGTCTCTATGAACATGGACGTGCGCGCGTTCGCCAACGCCGCCATCCATGCCAAGGCCCCGGTCGACCTGGGCAGCCGCTGTACGGTCTTTATGAACTCGCGCGTCAAGCAGGCGCAAAAGGAAGGCGCCACGGTGGGCGACATTGCGGCCGGCCTGTCCTATTCCGTCATCAAGAACGCCCTGTTCAAGGTCATTAAGCTGCGCGACCCCAAGGAGATTGGCAGCCAAGTGATCGTCCAGGGCGGCACCTTTATGTCCGACGCCACGCTGCGCGCGTTTGAGCAGCTCACCGGCGTTCATGCCGTGCGTCCCGACATCGCCGGCTGCATGGGCGCCTACGGTGCGGCCTTGCTCGCCCGCGATCGCGCCGACGCCGACGGCACCTCGACCATTCTTTCTGCCGAGGACATCGCGCACCTCACCGTGACGCAAAAGCATGTCCGCTGCGGTCGCTGCTCCAACAACTGCCAGCTTACCGTCAACGACTTTGGCGGCGGTAGGCGCTTCATTACCGGCAACCGCTGCGAGAAGGGCGCCGGCCACAAAAAGCAAAAGACCGAGGCCCCCAACCTCTTCAAAAAGAAAAACGAGCTGCTCTTTGACCGCGAGGTACTGAGCCCCGACGAGGCCCCGCGTGGTACCGTCGGCATCCCGCGCGCGCTCAACATGTACGAGAACTACCCCTTCTGGCATGCGTTCTTTACGCGCCTGGGCTTTAGCGTACAGCTGTCCGACCAGTCGAGCAAAAAGACCTACCAGGCGGGCATCGAGTCCATGCCGTCCGAGAGCGTGTGCTATCCGGCCAAGATGAGCCACGGCCACGTGATGAACCTTATCGACCGCGATGTCGACTTCATCTGGATGCCGTGCGTGCGTTGGGAGCGCAAGGAGGACCCGACCGCCGGCAACTGTTACAACTGCCCCATCGTCATGAGCTACCCCACGGCGTTGGCACTCAACATCGACGAGATCCGCGAGCAGAACATCGAGTTCCTGTACCCGTTTGTGCCCTATCACGACAAGACCGAGCTCAAGCGCCGTCTGTACCAGGTGCTCGCCGTCGACCGTGTGGCCGATGCGCAAGCCGGTCGCGGTCGCGTGCGTGGACCCAAGATCACGCGCTCCGAGGTCGATGCCGCCGTCAACGCTGCCTTTGAGGCCGATGCACGTTTCCACGAGGACATCCAGACCATGGGCGAGGAGGCCCTTAAGTGGGTCGAGGACCACGGCGGTCACGGCATCGTGCTCGCCGGCCGTCCCTACCATAACGACCCCGAGATCAACCATGCCCTGCCCGAGCTTATCTCGAGCTTTGGCTTTGCGGTCTTTACCGAGGATTCGCTCGCGCATCTGGTAAAGCCCGAGCGTCCGATTCGCGTTGTCGACCAGTGGATGTACCACAGCCGCCTGTACGCCGTCGCCCGTTTTGTGACCATGCGCAACGATTTGGACCTGATTCAGCTCAACTCCTTCGGCTGCGGCTTGGACGCCCTGACCACCGACCAGGTGCAGGAAATCCTTGAGGCCAGCGGCAAGATCTACACCGTGCTCAAGATCGATGAGGTGTCCAACCTGGGCGCCGCGCGCATCCGCATCCGCTCGCTCATGGCGGCGCTCAAGGACCAGGAGGCCGAGCGCTTGGCCGAGGCCACAGCCGCGGGCGAGGCCTACGAGCAGGGCGATGCCGCGCCGGTGACGCCCTCCACGGATGCCCCCGCGTTCGCGAGTCGCAAGTACACGTTTGAGGCTCAGCGCGAGAGTGCTTCGACCGCGTGGCCCAAGGTGCCCTTTACCGAGCAGATGCGCGAGGAGGGCTACACCATTCTGTGCCCGCAGATGGCGCCGATTCACTTTGACCTGGTCAAAGAGGTGTTCCGCGGTGCCGGCTACAACTTGGAGCTGCTGCCCTCGACCGATCACGATGCCGTCGAGGCCGGCCTGCGCTACGTGAATAACGACATCTGCTATCCGTCGATTCTGGTGACGGGCCAGATTATGGAGGCCATCGAGAGCGGTCGGTACGACCTGTCCAAGACGGCCGTGGTCATCAGCCAGACCGGCGGCGGCTGCCGTGCCACCAACTACATCGCGCTCATCCGTAAGGCCCTGCGCGAGAGCGGCCACCCCGAGATCCCAGTAATCTCGCTTTCGGCCGTGGCGCTCGGCGAGGACAACCCCGGCTTTAAGATCACGCCGGCGCTGCTTAAACAGGCAGTCTACGCGGTGCTCTTTGGCGACGTGATGATGCAGATGCTCTATCGTTGCCGCCCGTACGAGGCAACGCCCGGTGCCGCCAACGCGCTCTACGAGGAGTACATGGCACGAGCCCGCAAGCTGGCGCCCAAGTTCAACCGTCACAACTACACCAAGCTGTGCCGCGAGGCCATCCGCGCGTTCGACACCATGCCGCTTGTGGGCGAGGGCACCAAGCCGCGCGTGGGCGTGGTCGGCGAGATCCTGGTCAAGTTCCACCCTACAGCCAACAACCACGTGGTCGACGTTATCGAGCGCGAGGGCTGCGAGGCTGTGGTGCCGGGCCTGCTCGACTTCTTCCTGTACTCCATGAGCAACGCCGAGCTGCAGAAGGACGAGTTGGGCAGCTCTGCCACGACGCGTGCGGGCATGCAAGCGCTTATTAAGCTCGTGGACTGGATGCGTACGCCGGTGGAAGAGCTGCTCGAGAAGTCCCGCCGCTTTGAGGCGCCCGAGCGCATCGGCACCATGGCCGACAAGGCCCGCACGGTGCTTTCGGTGTGCAACAACATGGGCGAGGGCTGGCTGCTCACGGCCGAGATGCTCGACCTGATCGATCATGGCGCACCCAATATCATCTGCACGCAGCCCTTCGCGTGCCTGCCCAATCACGTGGTGGGCAAGGCCGTGATTAAGGAGCTGCGCCGCCAGCATCCCGAGAGCAACATCGTCGCGGTGGACTACGACCCCGGCGCGTCCGAGGTCAACCAGCTCAACCGCATTAAGCTCATGATCAGCGTGGCCAAGGAGAACATGCGCGCCGGTAAGGGCTTTAAGCTCGAGAAGGTGGCGCCGCTCGCGATGGACGAGGTCACCGGCCAGATGCGCGCCCACGATGGCTGCGTGAGCTGCGGACCGGCCAGCGAGGAGGCCGTGGCATCGGTCGCTGAGCGCCTGGGACGCGGTATTAAGAAGTAACTGGCCTGCTTTGTGCTGGATATGAGACAAACGGGTGGTAGCCGTACCGGCTGCCACCCGTTTTTATTGCACATATGTTGCGTAAATAGCGTTGCAGGCGCCTTCAGCGGACTCGGATTTCGGAAGTATGCGGCAAAATTTGAATAGGCCGAGCACACTGGATATGCCCAAGCTTTGTACCTGCGGTTTTATTGGTGAAAAACCGGGGTGTGCTCGAGGGCTCCGGAATTTGCCGCATACTTCCGAAAACAACGTCTCGGTGGCACCAAAAATTGCCTCCAGAACCCTGAGATAATGAACATATGTAGCCGTTCGCCGCAAATTATCGTCCGTTCATGGAACCTATCTCCAACGAGTTGTAACCATATGGTTTGATGTTGGAAACATATGATTGCCGGCAGGCCGTAGGTGACGTTTGCCCTGATATCGGAGGTACCAAGTATGTTTCGTGCTCCGTTAAACAAGTATCGGGCTGGCTAACATGAGCCGCCGTTTTGTCTCGATAACCCTTGCAGTGGTCTGCCTGGCTGTGCTCCTGGGCGCTACAGGGCTGTTTGCTATAAGCCGAGAAACGTCCTATATGCAGGAATGCGCTTCCGAAGGCTTTGCCATTGATGGTTACTATCGGGATGACAAAACGAGTCGGGTAACCCTGGCTTTTCTTGAGGAGGACAACTGTCGATGGCAGCTGGTCGACCAAGACGGAATCTGCACAGACGGGCAGTTTAAGCGTACGGATGACCCCAACATCCTGATATTAAAGAAGGAAAACGGTGAAGAATTCGGTACGGTCCACGTGGCGTACTTGTCACGCCGACGCGATCAGGGCTTGCTCTACCTATTTAGAGATACCAGGGTGACCCGTTTTTATCTGGTGAGTACCGGTCCGGCGTTTACGGTGGAGTCTGGCGATGTCGATGCGGACAGTTGATTCACGGCAATAAAACAGCGAGCGGGGCACGGACATGAATCGCGCCCCGCTTTTTTGCTCGCGGCCTGCGTCGCGTCTGCGCTTCGTTCCGACTCGCGCCTGTGCGCGCATCCATCTCACATCCCGCATCACTTCACATCGAACTCCACGCGATCGAGCTCGGGCACGTTGAGGTCGATGAGCTTGCGGGCAACGCGGCGGTCGTGTGCCCCAAGCGCCTCGCCTGTCGTCACATGGGCGACAATCTCGCGCTCGACGATGCCTTCCTCGTCCCCTTCGGTGGCCGAGGTCTCGACGGCGACGGTGTAATCCTTAAAGCCCGGCAGCACCGCGGCAAGCTCGCGTGTGGTCTCGGTGACGCCGTAGCCGTCCTGCACGCCGACCTGCGCCGAGCCAATGGACCCCGCGGTCATGACGATGCAGGGGATGGCAAAGATCACCGTACCCACGATGATGCGGCGGCGCACCTTGTGTGACAGCTCATCGACCTCGGCATCTTCTTCGGCGGTCACAATGCCGTCGCCGTTGAGGTCGCGCTTGAGCGGCACGCGCAAAAGAAGTAGTACGGCTTCGGCCGCCAGCGCGATAAAGACGACGTTGATGCCAAACTCGTAAAGCGCCGAGAGAAACAGCGACCCGCTTGCGATGGCGATGCCATAGCCCGCCGCGCACAGGGGCGGCATGAGCGCGGTCGCCACGGCCACGCCGGCGATGAGCGTTGCGGGCTCCTGGTCGCGCGAGTTGCCCAGGCCACCCGCAAAGCCGCCCGCGAGCGCGACGGCAAGGTCCCACACGGTGGGCGTCGAGTTGTCGATAATGGCGGCTGTGGTGGTGCCAAGGGGCGAGAGCTTAAAGTACAACGTGGATGTGACCAGGCAAAAGACCATCTGCAGTGCGAGGCTGGCAATGGCCTCGACGGTGATCTCGCGGTCGAGCGTGGCGATGCCATATGCCATGGCAAGGACCGATCCCATAAGCGGGCAGATGAGCATGGCGCCCACGATGGCGATGTCCGAATCGATATCGAGGCCAATACTTGCGATTAACATCGCGATGATGAGGATGCACAGGTGAGTGCCAGTCAGACGCGCCCCGTTTACAAAACGCTTGCGGATCACGTGATAGGGTGCGCGTCCCTCGCGAATGTTGAACGCGCGCTTGAGGAAGCGGGTGACGTTTTCCATGGCTTCGCTATGAGCAGGGCGGATGCCGTGACGCCGATGATGACGCTCACGCAGTCGTTCGATCTGTTGCTTGTCGAGTTCCATGTTCACCTCGTTCTGGCACGGGCCGCGCAACGCGCCCGTTGTCCTAACTCTACACCGTGGCGGGCGGGGTGTCTGTTGGATGCGGAATCCGATAGGGCGGATGACGCGGGAGCAAATGCAAATCACAGGCTCAATTCGATCCCGCAAGAATATGATGCGCCAGCTCCTACATATGTGACGAAATTGTGAAGCACGAGAGCGCGAATTTCAAAAAATCCGCCGGTGACCAATGTTGCGCAACAGAATTCAAAAATCAGCTCCTACAGTTTGAAGCGTATGGATAAATCCGTGTCAAAGGGAGAAAGCCATGGCAAACTACAGTCCACAACACTTTGAGCCTCGGGCTAAGGCCGTCAACGTCAAGGGCGTTGCCAACCGCGCCGTCGCAACCGTTTTGACGGCGGGCCTCATCGCTCAGCCGCTCATGTCGCCGCTGGCGGCAATCGCCGCACCGTCAACCGGTAACGGCGATTCTGTTCAGGGGGGGGTAGTTCTGTAGAGAATACCGTTGCCGCCGGTAACCAAGCGGTCGTAAAGACGGCTGCCCAGCTGGCCGAGGAGTCGGCAAAGCAGCTCAAGGACGCTCAGGCCGCCTACGATGCCGCCCAGAAGAAGGCCGACGCGGCGGGCCAGTCTCAAAAGCAGGCGCAGCAGCAAAAGAATCAGGCCTCGCAGGCCGTGACCGATAACGCCGCCGAGCAGAACGCAGCAGAAGTCGCCGCGCTCCAGGAGAAGATTGACGAGCTCAAAGCCGCCGTCGAAAAGACCGAGCAGCAGCAGAAGAAGCTGGGCGACCTGAACGATCGGCTCGAACAGGCCAACAAGAGTGTCGAGGATAAGACCCAGGCGCTCAAGGACGCCAAGGCAAAGCAGGATGAGGCCAAGAAGGCCCTCGATGATGCCCAGGCCAAGCTCGAGGCCATGGGTATGGACGAGTACGAGGCCGCCAAGAAGGCCGTCGAGGACGCGCAGGCAAAGCTCGATGACGCCAATAAGGCCGTTACTACTGCACAGGCCAATCTGGACCAGGCCAAGGCTGCCGAGGCCAGCGCCCAGCAGGAAAAGCAGAATACCGAGGCGGCTTTGACGACTGCCCAGGCCAAGAAGCAGGAGACTGCCGCTGCTCTCGCAGCCGCAACCACCGCGCGCGATAACGCCCAGCAGAAGTTCAACCAGGCGCAGGCCGCGCTCGATGCTGCCGTCTCGGGTACGGGTGTTGACCTGAGTGCGCTTGAGGCCGCCAAGAAAGCTGCTGCTGGTGAGCTCAAGACCGCGCAGGCGGAGCTCAATGCCGCGACGGATGCCGACGCCACCGCACAGACAAATCTGCAGGCCGCCCAGGCTGCCGTCGCTGCCGCGCAGGAGAAGGCCAACGCCGCCAACGCTGCTGTGGCATCTGCCCAGTCTGCATACGATGCGGCAAACAAGGAGTACAAGGACGCGGCCAGTAAGCGTGACGCCGCGAAGACGGCATACGAGCAGGCCCAGCAGACCGAGGCCGACAAGAAGGCGGAGTACGATAAGCTTGTCGAAGTTCGCAAGCAGAAGCGCAGCGAGTGGGAGGCAGCCTGCGCTGCTTCGAACGCCGCGGAAAAGGCTTATGACGCTGCTAATGTCCAGGCTGAGGCTCTTGAGCAGCAGATTGCTGAGCTCAAGTCCAACATGACCGTTGACCAGGAAGTCATCAGCCAAGGTATACTCGGCTTCATGAACTATATTAGCGACGGCAGCCAGTTCACAGCCACGCAGAAAAAGAACGCCCAGGAAGCCGTATCGATGCTGACCGGTGCCGCTGACAAGGCCGAATGGTATGACCAGTACGTCGATCAGGACATGTCTCGCGACACCAACCCGCTTTCCTTGGAGCAGATGCGCAACGCCCTGACATATCTCGACACCCAGAACAACCTCCGCAAGGCGAACGGTCAGTCGGCGCTCAGCGTCAGCCTCCGCATGACTGCGGCAGCCGCTCTTAATACATCATATTCATCGAACATCTGGGGACACTCGAACTGTTACTTCGACAACGGCGAAAATCTTGCTGGCGGAAGCGGCGCATATACCGGCGGCGAGACCGAGGATACGCTTGGCTGGCCATATACCGGTCTCTACACCCAGGAGAAAAAGGCATTCGATAAGTACGTCGAACAGTATGGTGACGCACTTGGGAGCCATCGATATGATTCATGCTATATCTACCAGCACTACTACAGCATCTACAAAGAGTGCGGGCACTATCTCAACATCATCGATGCCGGCACGAAGGCTATCGGTATCGCGACCGGTAGCGGTAAGAACACCGATTCCGAGGTAACCGTATTCGATTACAGCGCTGATGATACTCAGGCTGATTTCACTGTCTCCGAGTTCAAGAAGCTCGTGAACGACTACATCGACTCTGCCTATAACGCTGGCGGCACGCAGGCGCAGAAGGCGCAGCTCAAGGAGCTTCAGGGCAAGCTCGCCGAGGCGCAGAAGAACTTTGGAACTACTAGGGAAGCTTACTTCGCAGCTGTAAACGGGCAGGATGCCGCCCAGGACGCTTTCACCGCAGCAGATGTGAACATGAACACCGCCAAGGGCGAGTACGAGAAGGCCAAGTCCGGCACCGCCGCCGCGAAGACGGCATACGACGCCGCCGAAGCCAAACTCAAGGGTATCGACGTCAAGACGCCCAAGACCAAGCTCGACGCCGCCAAGGGCGAGGCCGCTACTGCCCAGGCAGCTCTCGATAAGGCAAACGCCACGCTTGCTGACAGCAAGACGAAGGCAGCCGAGGCCGCTGCTCACAAGGCGAAGGCTCGCAGCGCCCGCGACGCCGCCAAGGTAAAGTCCGATCAGGCCAACGAGGCGTATGACAACGCTACTGCTTCGGTCAAGGACCTTGCCGCCAAGTGCGATGCCGCCAAGACGGATCTTGCGAACAAGCAGGGCACGCTTAACGATGCCAAGAAGGCCGACGACACTGCCCAGGCTGGCGTTGACAAGGCTCAGGCCGCAGATGTGCACGCCGCGACCGCTCTTTCGGGCGCCAAGCAGGCAGTTGCCGCCAAGACGCAGATCCTGTCCGACGCGCAGGCGAAGGCCAAGGCCGCCGAGGACGAGCTTGCCACCGCAAACAAGGCCTTCGAGCGCTTCGCCGGTGCCCAGAAGGCGGTCGACGACGCCAAGGCCGCCTATGACGCTGCCGTCGCCGGTGTCGCCGATGCCCAGAAGCAGCTCGAGGCCGCCAACGAAGCCGTCGTCGATGCGAACTTCGAGATCGTCGAGGCCAAGGCCGAGCTTGCCAGCGATGAGGCACTCAAGGCCGATCTTGAGGCTGTCGACCATAAGGCATCCCTTGCCGCGGGCACGACGGGCAACGAGAAGCTGGTTAAGCTGAACGCTGCCTACGCTCGCTATAAGGCTGCCGTCGATGCCGCCGCTGGTCTCAAGGCTGCTCTGAGCGATGCCGATGCCAAGCTGTCCGATGCCAACGACGCCTATGCCGCCGCGCTTGCCGAGCTTGGCGATGCCAAGGATGCCCTGGCTGCCGCGCAGGCCGAGTACGACAAGTATCATCCCAAGGCTGAGCTGCAGGCCAAGCCTCAGGTTGCGCAGGCTGCCGCAAAGGCTCCTGTCGCCAAGAAGAAGGCCACGGACGGTGCACTTGCTCAGACGGGCGATACCTCCGCGCTTGCAGGTGAGGTCTTCGTCATCGGCGGCATTACGCTCGTTGCCGCGGGTGTGACGCTCGGCGATCGTCGTCGCAAGCAGATGTAGCGTTTCGAGCGTAGTTTCTGCAACGAACTTCAATTCATAACGGGACCGTCTCGTTAGCCAAACGATAAGGCCGGCGCGCTGTTAAATGCAGCGCGCCGGCCTTTCTTTGCGTTGGTATAAAAAGCCCGGTCGGCAGCCGCAAAAGCTACCGACCGGGCAAGTCGTAGGCAATATGGTTGCCGTCGAGCAGCTGCTCAGCTTAGCCCAGCAGGCTTAAGCCCACGGAGACAAACGCCAGGATAACGCCGACGATGGACTCGCCGCCGAGCAGGCCGCTGGCGACAACCAGGCCCTGTTCCTGGAAGGCGGCGTCCTTGGCAGCCCTCTCCTCGTCAGAAAGACCAGCGGTGGCGTCGCGGTGGGCGGACCACTTGTCGTAGGCGAGCTTGACGCAGGAGCCCAGGAATGCCGTGAGTGACATGTAGAACGGCAGGTACACGCCCAGGCCGATCATCATGGCCGGAATGCCGAGCCAGTACATGACGATGCCGGCGATAAAGCCACCTGCGAACCACGGCACGCTCGGGATGCCCGAGACCATGGTGGCGACGACGCTTGCCTGCGCGGCAACAAAGCTTTTGTCGGGGCCAAAGGCGTCCGGACCATAGGCGGTGACGAGCGCGACCATGACGGCTGCGGCGACCAGGGCGCCCACGATGCCGCCGATGGCTTGGCCGATCCACTGCGCACGCGGGTTGGTGCCCAGCACGGCGCCGGCTTTAAAGTCGTTCATGACGTCGCCCGCAAGGCCGCACGCCACGGCTACGATGCCGGCGATAAAGAACAGCTTGACCTGAGCGATCTGTGCGAAGGCAGCCACGATGAGCATGACGATGAGGCCAAAGATCTCCATGGGGTCGATGCCCGTCTGGCCGCAGCTCTGTGCGCTCATAATGGTAGTGACAAAGGTGAACAGCGTCACGATGACGGCCGGGACGGGACCAAGGTCGAGCGCGATGGCGACGATCACGGCGATGGCGGCAGCGCCCAGGCCGATGATGCCGGCGTCGAGCTTAAGGGAGCCCGAGATGAGCGACTGCTCGTCGGTGTCGGTGGAGCTGTCGGCGGCAAGACCGCGGACGATACCGGCGACCTGCGGCAGGATGTCCTTGAGGACGACGGCGACGCCAAAGCCCATCATGAGGCCCATGCCCAGGGACTTGACGATGCCCTGCGCAGTCACAACGTCGAACAGACCGGCAGCGGTGCCGCCCACGATGATGCCAAAGTTGCCCAGCAGGGCGCCGGCAAACCAGAAGGCGACCGGGGCGAAGCCCACGAGGAAGCCGACGGAGAGCAGCATGGGCGAGTTGTAGATGCCAAAGGTCACGCCGGGGATGTTGAGCGTGCACAGCATGCTGGGCACAATGCCCAGAGCGTCGCGCAGCACGCTATAGATGCCGGCGATGGCCATGGAACCAAAGAGCTGCTTGCCGGTCTTGCCGCCAGCCTCGGTCGCGCGCAAGGTCTGAGCTGCGGCGTTGCCGGTGGGGAACTCAAGCGCGGCGTCCACGATAAAGTGACGGTGGATGAGCGCGGTGGCCAGCAGACCCAGGATAGTGCCGGCGAGTGCCACGATAAACATGTCGAGCCAGCTAATCTGGTCGGCATAGCCCAGCATCCAGGCGCCTGGGATGGTAAACGCCAGACCGCCGGCGACCATGGCGCCTGCGGACATGATGGTGTGGGTGACGTTTGCCTCGTTGAGGTTGGCGTTGCCCATGAGTTTGAGGAAGAACAGCGAGATGACGGCAGCAAAGACGATCGGCCAGGGGAGTGCGCCCATCTTGAGGGCGGTGTAGGCCGAGCTTGCCGTGATGATCACGCAGCCAAGGACGCCGATGACGACGCCGCGCAGCGTGAGTTGCCCGCGCATCGAAGCGCGGTTCGAGGGATTGCTCATATAGAACTCCTTTGCGTATATCCGCTTCCCCCGGGAGCGCCGCTACGGATACGGCGCGGGAAGTCGGGTTACCAAGGGCCGCCGCGTGAGCTCGCAAACGACCGCGCACCAGTATAGCCGCAAGCTAGTCATTTTGGGATGACCGGTTTAGGTAGGCGATATACTGCTGGACAGACGAAAGGAGTGCCGACGATGCTTAATGGGTGCGCATATATATTGACGGTCGACGTGGGCAACACGTTCATTCGCTTTGGCCTGTTTGCCGAGGATTCGGCCGCGGCACAGGAATGCCCGCTTGCGACGTGCGAGATCACGACGCCGTCGAGCATCACAGCCGACGAGGCGCGCATGAGGCTCACGCAGGTCATGGGCGCGCTGTCAGCCGATGCGGGCATGCCGGGTGAGCTCGTTCCCGCAGCCGCAGTGCTGAGCTGCGTAGTGCCGGCGCTCGAGCGCCCGTGGAAGGCGGCGCTTTCCCGCACCTGCACGGGACGCGTGCTCACCGTGGGGCCGGGCCTCAAGACCGGCATGCCCGTACACTACGACGATCCGGCCGAGATCGGCCCCGACCGCATCGCCGACGCCGTGGCGGCCCGTGCCGTCTACGGCTCTCCGTGCATCGTGATCGACCTGGGCACTACGACCAATATTGAGGTCATCGATGCGCGCGGTACCTTTGTCGGCGGCGTCATCGCGCCGGGTCTGGCGCTCGGCGCCCGCTCGCTCTCGGCTGCTGCGGCACGCCTGCCGCAGGTCGAGCCCTCGGCACCCACGCATGTAATCGGCCGTAACACGCGCGAGGCGATGCGCTCGGGCGTGGTTCTGGGCGAGGTGGCCCGCATCGACGGCATGCTCGACATGGTGCTCGCCGAGATGCGCGCGACCAAGGCCGCGGGGGAGGGCGACGTGCCCATCGTCATTACCGGCGACGACGCTGAGGCACTCGCGGCGTTGGTCGGCCACAGCCTGACGGTCGATGACGCGCTGACGCTGCGGGGCCTCGCCGAGCTCTACCGCATCAACCAAAAGCCCCGCCGCGTGTAAAAGTGAGGGCGCCGGTGGGATAAACGCCTCCACCTTTCACCTGCTACAATGGGTCAAACTATTGCGATTACGGAGGTGTCTGCCATGTCGGACGATCTTCATCAAACTTCGTCAGGCAAGCGCCTGGACGTCATTAGCTGGGACGAGTTCTTTATGAGCGTGGCCATCGCCGCGCAGCGCCGCAGCAAGGACCCCAACACGCAGGTGGGTGCGTGCATCGCCAGCACCAACCACCGTATCCTTTCGGTGGGCTACAACGGTACGCCCTCGGCGCTCAACGACGACTTTTTCCCGTGGGGTACGAGCGACGACCCGCTACAGGACAAGCACAATTACGTGGTGCATGCCGAGGCCAATGCCGTGCTCAACTACCGTGGCTCGCTCAAGGACCTCGAGGGTTCCACGGTCTACGTCACGCTGTTCCCGTGCCACGACTGCGCCAAAATCCTGGCGCAGGTGGGCGTGGGCGAGGTTGTCTACCTGGACAACAAGTACGCCGACACCGACGACGGCCGCATCAGCCGCCGCATTCTCGACTCCTGCGGTATTAGCTACCGCCAGGTTATCGTCGATGTCCAGATTGGTACCGGGGGACAGGCTCGGCAGTAGCGCGTGCCAACGCCAGCTGGTAACAACAGGCAGCTAAAAGATCCCCGTCCCAAATTGACTACTCGTGAAAGTCGCGTCTGCGCGCATGGACGGCTCGTGAGCGGGTACACGGCTGTAGTAACATAGCTTCTGTCCGCGGGCGCGCCCGCGTAATTGTGAGAAAGGAGCCCCTGTGGCTGTTAACGAAGAGCTGCTTAAGAAGGTTCTTGAAGAGATTCGCCCCAACCTGCAGGCCGACGGCGGCGATATGGAGTATGTGGGCGTTGACGACGAGGGCGTCGTCAAACTGGAGCTGCAGGGCGCTTGCGCCGGCTGCCCCATGAGCTCGCTGACCCTGTCCATGGGTATTGAGCGCATCCTGAAGGAGCATGTGCCCGGCGTTACCCGTGTCGAGCAGGTTAATGCCTCCGGCGAGACCGACGACCTGTACGACGAGTACGCGCCGTTCTAAGATGCGAAAGCTGCGGACGGCATACTCCGCATAGACGTTACGCCCAAATATGCGGCTGCGAGCGCAAGGCCCGCGGCCGCATTTGTATGTAGGGAGTAGGAGGGTCGACATGCTCAACGACTTCTACCATATGCTTGATCCCGTCGCGATTTCGGCGGGGCCCATCACGATTTACTGGTATGGTCTGGCCTATGTGGTCGGTGCCCTGCTCACGGCGGTTGTCATGTACCGCACGCAGCGTCGCTGGGGCTTTAGCATCACGATTGACGACCTGACGAGTGTCGTGGTCGGCGTGGTCTTTGGCCTTATCATTGGCGCCCGTCTGTTCTACGTCATCTTTTACGGCGACGGCTACTACTGGGCGCACCCGCTCGAGATCTTTGCCACCAACGAGGGCGGCATGAGCTTCCACGGTGGCCTGGTCGGCGGCATCTTGGGCGGCATCATCGTGTGCCGCATGTATAAGCTCGATGCATGGACGTTGGCCGATCTTGCCGTCATTGGCGCTCCGCTGGCCCTGTGCCTGGGCCGTTGTGCCAACTTTGTCAACGGTGAGCTGTGGGGCAAGCCGACCGATCTGCCCTGGGGCGTGGTCTTCGGTGGCACCGCGGGCGATATGTCGCGTCACCCCTCCCAGCTCTACGAGGCATTTCTTGAGGGCATTGTGCTCTTTTGCATTCTGCAGGTGCTCAGCCGCAAAAAGCCGCTGCTGCCCCAGGGCACGTTTATGGGCGTGTTTGTGATGGGTTACGGCATCGTCCGCTTCCTCGTCGAGTTCGTGCGCGTGCCCGACGCCCAGCTTGGCTATCTGCTGGGCGGCGTCATCACGATGGGTCAGCTGCTGAGCCTTCCGCTCGTTATTGCGGGCCTGGCGCTCATCATCTTCGCCCGACACCGCAATCGCCCCCAGCGCATCTACCTCGACGCTTAACCACCACATACGACCACAAAGGGGGCAGGCACCTTTGTGGTGGTTTGCTGGGCAATGATGACAGAACCGTAACGTTTCCCCAGATAAAACCTGCCAAAATAAACCTGTCCCTTTTTGGCAGGTTTCTAGAAAGGCTTTCGGACTGTGAAGGATTCCGATCTCTCCACAACGGCTGCGCGCGACGCGGCCCGCATCGTCTGGTTTAAGCGCTACCCCGCCAAGCAGACGCTCATCGCATTTCTGCTCGCGCTGTTGGCGACCACGGCGTTTTCCATCGATCCCGCCCCGGTGTCGAGCAACGCAGTCTTGGCGATTGACCCCAAAGCCTCGGGCATGCTGTACGTGTGCTACGAGGTGCTCCTCTCGTTTGCCGGCCATACCGACGCGGTCATGCTGCTTGCGCTTGCCTGCCTGCTCACGCTGCCGTTTCGCTACGTGTTCTTTGGCCGTGGCGACACCTGGCGTCCATCGATCATTCTGCCGTCGCTGTTTTTCGCCATCTGCATGGTGTTCGGCCGCAGCTACGACCTCACCGACTCGGCCGAGATTGTTCTTGGCGACAAGGCCCGCATCATCTGCGCCTGGATTGGCGGCGCGGGCTGGATGCTCCTAGCGATCGTGGCCTTCTATCTGGCTTTTGAGTGTCTGGATTGGCTGAGCTCCCGACGCATCCCGTTTTCCGAGGCGCACTTTGGCCGCATATGGCGTGTGGCTCACGCCGTGCTCTCGGTCCATCCCTTTGCCGGGCCCTTCCTGGTGCTTATGATCGCCTGGGCGCCCACGCTCATCGCTTCGCTGCCCGGCCTTTTTATGGGAGATACGGGTGCGCAGATTCGCCAGTGGTTCAACTATCCCAACGGCACGAGCGACTACCTGCGCCTACTCAACCCCAACGTGCTGCTCAACGGGCATCATCCCGTAGTGCACACGGCCATTATCGGCTCGTGCGTTCAACTGGGGCTTTCGCTGTTCAACAGCGCTAACGCGGGCCTCATCATCTATACCTGCGCTCAATTTGTCATCACGGCTGCCTGCATGGCCTATTCCATTTCGTCGCTGCGCAAACTGGGCGTGAGCCTGCCGGTTCGCGGTGCGATCCTGCTGTTCTTTGCGTTTATGCCGATGTTCTCTAACTACGCGGCGTTGCTCACCAAAGACGTGCTCTTTGCCGACGCGTTTTTGGTGCTGCTGGTACAGACCGTCAAGCTCGTGGCATGTGGCTTGCCCCGTCGTGATGCCAATGCCGAGCGTGCGGGCGAACAGAGGCCCGTGCTCTTTGCGCGCCACGACTGGCTGCTGCTCGCTCTGGGCGCCATCGGTTCCACGTTTCTGCGCAACGGCGGCCTGGTGTTTCCCCTGGCGGCATGCGTAATCGCGGCGGCGTTTTGCGCATGGGACGCGCATGCGGCTCGTCGCGCAGCCAAGCAGGCTGGTACTGCGCCTTCGGGCGGCATCCCGCGCTTCCGCTGGGTGGGAGTTCTTGCGGTGCTTGCACTCTGCCTTGCCTCTAATATGTACTTCACCAAGGTTTTTATGCCGGCGCACGACATCACGCCTGGTTCCAAGCGCGAAATCCTCTCGATTCCGTTCCAACAGACGGCTCGTTTCGTCCAAAAGCACGACGGCCTCAACTCGGGCGTCAACCCCACGGTTAAGGAGGACGGCACCATCGTGGAGGCTCCTTGCGACGGCTTGGTGACCGACGAAGAGCGTGCCGTGATCGACCGTGTGCTCAAGTACGAGAATCTGGGCCGCCGTTACAACCCGGATAAGTCGGATGCCGTCAAGAACTGCTTTAACGAGTACGCCTCGCAGGAGGACATCGATGCCTATTTTGAGGTCTGGGCGCAGATGTTCAAAAAGGATCCCGAGTGCTATATCTCGGCGCTCATCAATAACTATTACGGCTACTTTTATCCGAGCGCGCGCGATGCCTGGGTCTACAGCACGGCGCGTAGTGCCGAGATCATGGCGCGTCCCGACAACCTCAAGTACTTCGACTTCCATCCGGTTGACAGCAACGTGGTGCGCTGGTGCGACCACCTGATCAATCTGTACCGTGTGGCGGTGCAGCGCATCCCGTTTATTTCGCTCACCATGAGCTCGGCCACCTATGTGTGGATTATGATCGCCGTGGTGGTCTACCTGCTGCGTCGTCATTCATGGCGTGCGCTGGCGATCTGGGTGCCGCTGTTGGGCGTGCTCGCCGTGTGCCTGATTGGTCCGTGCAACGGCTCGACCTACATGCGCTACCTGTATCCGGTCATCGCCTGCATGCCCTTCGCCATCGGCGCCACCGTCACCCGCAGTGACTTCCTCTGGTCCTAACCTGGTGCATTGGGGTCAGGTTTCTTTGCTGCACCAAAGGGGCCATCATCACGACGCCTTCATTTTGGGGTTTATCTTGCAGGCCAGTAGGTATATCATAACGACGTTTGTTTATATTGCCCGAGCATCTGCGCTGGGCTTTAGGTCGAAACCGATAGGAGACACGTATGTCCGGACACTCTAAGTGGGCCACAACCAAGCATCGTAAGGGCGCGCAGGACGCCAAGCGTTCCGCCCTCTTCTCCAAGCTCAGCCGCAACATCACCGTTGCTGCCCGTCTCGGCGGTGACCCGCTGCCCGAGAACAACGCCAGCCTCGCCGCTGCCGTTGCCAAGGCCAAGGCTCAGTCCATGCCTAAGGACAAGATCAAGTCCGCTATCGACAAGGCTTTTGGTTCGGGTGCCGATGCCGCCGTCTACGAGAACATCGTGTACGAGGGCTACGGTCCCGCCGGTGTCGCCGTCTACGTCGACTGCCTGACCGACAACCGCAACCGTACCGCCGCTGATGTCCGTTCCGCCTTCTCCCACGCTGGTGGCAACCTGGGCACCTCCGGCTCCGTCGCCTTCCAGTTTGAGCGTAAGGGCCAGATCGTCGTCGCCAAGGAGATCCTGGACGAGAACGCCAAGAAGGAGACCATGATCGCCAACGGTGCTGCCGGTGACGAGGATGAGTTCATGATGGCCATCGCCGAGGCCGGTGGCGAGGACTACGAGGATGCCGGCGAGGAGTGGATTGTCTGGACTACTGCCAACGAGGTCATGGCTGTCTCCAAGGCGCTCGAGGAGCAGGGCGTCCAGGTCAAGGGCTCCGAGACCACCATGGTCCCGACCACCCCGACCGAGGTCTCTGGTACCGACGCCAAGAAGGTCCAGCGCCTCATCGACCGTCTTGAGGAGCTCGACGACGTCCAGGACGTCTACAGCACCATGGACATGACCGACGAGGTCATCGCTGCCCTCGAGGAGGAGTAGCGCCAGCACGGATTGAGCCGTGCATATCTGGGCATAATGAAGCGAGCATGCAAGCCTCGTGGAATAGATGAGCCGGATCCGCGTGCGTAGAGCACCGGACCCGGCTCTTTTATAATGATGCGAACCGTTCTGCATTTCGAGAGCCGAGATTTGAAGGGAGCGCCGCGTGCGCGTACTCAAACGAGCCCTAGCGATCGTGTATCTTGCCGCCACCATCGTGGCGCTGGGTACGCTTGTCTGCCAGTTTTGGGGGCCGTATACGTATCGCTTTATGCTGCTGATGCGCGACCCCATGCCGCGCATCGTCGTCACGGCGTGCGCCGGCGTCGTGGCGATCGGCGTGCTGGTAAGCTTTTTCCGCCTGATGTTCGCCCGTCGCGAACCGTCCTGCGTGCATCCGGCGGGGGAGCGCAATATCGAGGTTACCCTTGC
>CATWKM010000010.1:0-47060 GCA_958351385.1 uncultured Collinsella sp.
GAGCACACGCGGATATAGCCGATCGAGACGATGTTGGGGTCGCTGTTGAACAGCGCCAGGATTTCGCGTCCCAAGCCTACGATGATGACGATGGTGGTGAGTGCAACGATACCGCCTTCGACCAGGCAGACCTTGAGCGTCTTGGTGCAGCGGTCGATTTGGCGGGCACCGTGGTTTTGTCCCACAAAGGTGGTGCAGGCCTGGCTAAAGCTGTTGAGCAGGTTGTAGCACACGTACTCCAGGCTCATGGCAGCGCTCGATGCCGCCATGACCTCGGTGCCCAAGCTGTTGATGGCGGACTGGATGATGATGTTGGCGACGGCAAAGACAGCGCTTTGGATGCCGGCGGGCAGGCCGATCTTGACGATGCGCTTGAGGGCGACGGGGTCTAAGCCTAAGTCGCGTGGGGTGACGCGGACGACGGAGTCGGTCTTGAGCAGGCGGATAAAGAGCGTAGCGGCGCTGACGGTGTAGGCGATGGCGGTGGCGATGGCGACACCCGCGACGCCCCAGTGGAGCACGGGGACAAAGATGAGGTCCAGGCCAATGTTGAGGATTGTGGACACGGCAAGCGCCTGCAGCGGCATGCGGGTGATGCCGACAGAGCGGAAGATTGCGGCCTCAAAGTTGTAGAGCAAGATCGAGGGCATGCTGAGCAAAAAGACGCGCAGGTAGAGCGATGCGAGCGGCATGGTTTCGTCAGGGACGTTGAGCGCGGCGAGCATGGGCTCGGCAAAGATCTCGCCCAGCGCGATGACGACAAAGCCCACGAGTGCCATCAGAATCGAGGTATGGACGGCGCGCTTGACCATGTTCTGATCGTTGCGGCCGATAGCGTTGGCGATGACCACGTTGGAGCCAAGCGACAGCCCAATAAACAGGTTGATCATAAGACTGGTAAGCGGAACATTGGAGCCGACCGCCGCCATGGCGAGGGTTCCCTGGTCGCCCGAGAAGTTACCGATGATGACCGTGGCGATGAGGTTCGACAGCTGCTCAAGGATGCTCGTGGCGGCGACGGGAAAGGCGAACAGGGGAATATTGCGCCACAGCGAGCCGGTGGTCATGTCAATGTGCTTAGATGCGGTGTCTGCCATACGCTCTCAATCTCTAATATGCTCTTTCGTGCTTATTTGCGCAGACGATGATACTCCTAATGCAGCCAACCGGCACTTAGGGACGTTCCTTTTCTGTCGGCAGCTGGGGACACTCCTTGTCTCTTCTATGACTAGGTGGGGAAGGCGTGCGACAATGGTGGGCGTTGTGTTGTTCGCGCTAAGGAGTTGCCATGTTGTTGTGTCCCGTTTGCCATGAACCGTTGGTGGACGACGAGCGCGGTGCTGCATGCGCGGGCGGACACCGATTTGACCGTGCGCGCGAGGGCTATCTCTATCTGCTGCGCTCGTCCAAGAGCGGCGACTCCATGGGCGATCCCAAGTCGCAGGCGCGCAGCCGTCGCGACTTTCTTAACCGCGGTTACTATGCGCCGTTGCGCGATGCGATGGTTGAGCTGGTGCGCGAGCGGGTGTCTGAACGTGCCGCGTCTACGAACGGCCCCATGACCTTGCTCGATATTTGCTGCGGCGAGGGCTACTACACCAGCGCCATGGGTGCGGTGCCGGGCGTGGATGCTTACGGTTTCGACCTGGGCAAAGAGATGGTGCGCCTGACCGCCAAGCGCGGCGATGCGACCTACTTCGTGGCCAACATGAAGGATATCCCTGTGGCCGATGGCGCCTTCGATATGGTGACCGAGCTCTTTGCCCCCTTTAACGAGCGCGAGTTTGCCCGCGTGCTGGCACCCGAGGGCTCGCTCTACACCGTGGTGCCGGGTGCCCGTCATCTGTTTGGGCTCAAGGAGGTGCTCTACGACACGCCGTACCTTAACGACGAGAAGCTGCCGAAGACGACCGAGCTCGAGTTGGTGGGAACGCAGCGGGTGTCTGCGAACATTACGCTCCAGACCCAGGCTGACATCGAGGCGGTGTTCCAGATGACGCCGTACTACTACCGTACGCGCCCCGCCGACAAAGAGCGCCTGGCAAACCTGGACACCCTTCAAACCGATATCGACTTCATCATCGCCGAGTACCGCCACTAATCTACCAAAAAGGGACAGGTTTATTTTGGCAGGTTTTATCTGGGCAAATGCAAAGAGCCGACCGCGGAGATGTGCGATCGGCCCTTTTTAGTTGCTTGGCTGCAGAGGCTATGAGAAGCGAGCGCTTACAGGCGGTCCTTGTTCTCGGCCTTGACGGCGTGCGCCTGCTGAACAAAGAACAGGTCGTACACCACGATGACAAAGGCGCCAAAGTTGATGGCGTCGCCGCCAAACGCGGGAAGCGTGAGCACCGCCTGGGCAAGCGTGGCGACTGCAGCAACGATACCGAGCTTAAACGCGCCGTCAACCTGCGAAGGCTTGTTGGCACCCTTGATGCCCGCAACGCCCGCGGCAAGATCGATGAGGCCCTTGGCGATAATCACGGCCGCGGCGAGCATGGCGTTCGATCCGTAGGTGGACTCGAACTTGCCGGTCGCGATGCCGGCGATTCCTATGACGAGACTGGCGATGCCCAGAACAAAATAAATCAGGGCAAGGATTTTGAGTGTCTTGCGAGTGAAGCTCATGGCTGGTCCTTTCGATACGAGTACGCCAACCTGGCGCACCCTATGTGCTGCACATATGGTGAAGCACATTGTAGTTCAACGCGGCGATGCATGCGCCTGAAAGCGTCTCTTGCCTGCACGGTTCAACCTTTCAAAAAGGAAAGCTGGACGTAAGTCAAATCGATGGCAGCGCATGCGCGGCGCTGCGATGATGAGGCCATGGTAAGAGCTGGACCGAAGGAGGAGCCATGATGTACGGAGTCAAGCAAGTGGATGAGCCGCGGTCGCTGGGAAGGCGCATGAGTGATTCTGTGATCGCTGCCGTGTGCACGGTATTGATGGCGGTGCTTTGCATTGGGATGCTGTGGACCATGTCGCATGTGGGACAATAACGGACGGTTGGGTGCCGACATGAATGGCGCCCATGTATTCGTTTTGTTTGCTAAGGAGTGTCCATGGGCGTCGTCGATCCCTTTTCTGTTGCTCGGGCTGCTGGGCTCGAGCTCGTGCGGACGTCCGAGGGCCTTACGCTCACCGACGGCACGATGGAGTTGCGTGCCGATTTTGGCCGCATGCTTCCACGGCTCAAGCAGGGTCGTCTGCAGCAAGAGCTGTTGGTAAAGGCTGCGCGCACAAAAGGCATCGAACAACCATGGGCGATTGACGCCACGGCAGGCTTTGGCGAGGATTCGCTGCTGCTGGCTGCCGCGGGTTTTGCGGTCGATTTGTATGAGCAGGATTGCGTGATCGCGGCGCTCCTCAAGGATGCTTTGGATCGCGCGGCAGATGATCCGGCGCTTGCGACAGCCGTGGCACGAATGCGCTTGCATGCGGGCGAGGACAGCATCGCCGGCCTTCGCCATGTAGCTGAGCTGATCGGGCAGGGCGAGCTCACCGCTCCTGACGTGGTATATCTGGACCCCATGTTTCCCGGACGCACCAAGAGCGCGGCGGTGAAAAAGAAGTTCCAACTCTTGCATCATCTGGAACAGCCGTGTGCCGATGAGGAGACGCTGGTCGAAGCCGCGCTTGCGGTGCACCCGCGTAAGGTCGTTATCAAGCGGCCGGTGAAGGGGCCGCTGCTTGCCGGCGTTAAGCCGAGCTATCAGCTTGCGGGCAAGGCCGTTCGCTACGATGTTTTGGTGCCGCCGCGCCCGTAGCTTGCGTGCGATGGCCGGCGCTTCGCCAGCGCCGTGCCGATGCGGGGTCTATTTCCAGGGGTGCGACGTCAGATGCCATCCGCCGCAGTATTCACATTTGTAGCAGGCCAAGCCACGTCGTCCACGGTTTTCGCAGTCGGCCATAACGGCCTCGGCCTCGGCGCGTGTGTCGTAGCGGTTTTTGCGCTCGCACGACTTGTAGCGCCAAGCCTCATCGCGCTCGGCGTCCAGGGCATCGCGGCGCTCGTCCTCGCGCGCAAACAGGTCGCTCATATCGCCGCCGGTGGCAGCGCCCAAAAACTCGCTTTTGGCCTTTGACCAGGCGGCTCGCTTTTTGCTTCCCATCTGCTTCGTGCCCTTTCCAAACGCTGGTATCATTGCCCAATCAAAGTGATACCAATAAACGTGAGGTCGCCGCGTGATGATCAGAAAAACCCTCGATACCGACATTCCCGCCGTCATGGCTATCTATGACGCCGCCCGCGCCTTTATGCGCGCGCATGGCAACGCCACGCAGTGGCCCGAGGGCACGCCTTCGGCCGAGCAGCTGGCTGCCGATATCGCCGCCGGTGGCAGCTATGTGTGCGAAGTCGACGGTCGCGTGGTGGCGACGTTTGCCTTTTTGCCGGGCCCGGACGAGTGCTATGACGTCATCGAGGACGGTCAGTGGCGTAGCGACACTCCGTACGCCGTACTGCACCGCGTGGCGTCCGACGGCACCGTGCACGGTATCGCGGCCGCGATGTTTGCCTTTGCCAAGGCGCGCGCTGACCACCTGCGTATCGACACGCACGCGGACAACCCGCCCATGCAGGGCGCGAGCATGAAAGCGGGGTTCGAGCGCGCCGGCGTCGTGTATGTGTCGGACGGCACGCCGCGTGTTGCGTTCGACTGGCTGCGCGAGGCATAAGAGCGAGGACGCGTATCAACAATCCATGTACATGAAAATGGCCCCGGGTGGGGCCATTTTTGGTCGCTGCGCTGTTAGGGGAGGTGCCGGCTTTCGCAAGGCGCGAACCTGCGAAAATCGCCGCGCGGCAACGCGGGGCGATGAGCTCGGTCGGGGGATAGGGCCCGCTTCGCCCGCCGGCCCGTAAATTGTATCATCCAGTGTGGAACGAGAATGCCCGTTGCCGCGTGCGGTGGGCTTGCAATAAGAGGAGAGCCATGTCGAAGCAAGCTGTCGTTGGAATCTTGGCGCATGTCGATGCCGGCAAGACTACGCTGGCCGAGGCCATGCTGTTCAACGCAGGTCGCATTCGCAAGCGCGGCCGTGTGGACGACGGCGACTCGCACCTAGATACCAACGCTATCGAACGCGAGCGCGGCATCACGATTTTCTCGTCGCAGGCTGTGCTCGATCACGACGAAACCCACGTTATGCTCGTGGACGCCCCCGGTCACGTGGATTTTTCAGCCGAGGCGGAGCGCACGTTACGCGCGCTCGACTACGCGATTTTGGTTGTGGGCGCCAACGATGGCGTGCAGGGACACACCGAAACCCTGTGGCGCCTGCTTGCGCGCTATGGCATCCCGACGTTCATCTTTATCAACAAGATCGACTTGGAGAATCCCGGCCGCGATGTTTTGCTGGCACAACTTGGGCAGCGTCTTTCCGAGGGCTGCCTCGATGCGAACGAACTGCTGGCGGGCGGCGCCGCTTGGGAGGACGCTGCCGCGTTGGACGAGGCAGCCCTCGAGGAGTTTCTTGAGACGGGCGAGCTTTCCGTCGCAACGCTGTCGCGCATGGTTGCAGAGCGCAAGCTCTTTCCCTGCTTTGCCGGCTCGGCGCTCAGGGACCAAGGCGTGGGCGAGCTGCTGGATGGCATGTGTGCGCTGATGCGTGAGAGGGCGTGGCCGCCGGAGTTCGCCGCGCGCGTCTATCGCGTCAGCCGCGGCGATCGCGGCGAGCGCTTGGCTTGGGTTAAAGTGACCGGCGGCACGCTGCGTGCAAAACAGATGATCGAGGGGCGCTCCGGTGCCGAGGCATGGGAGCAGAAAGTCGATCAGGTGCGCATCTATAACGGAGAGAAGTACGAGCTTACCCAGGAAGTTGCCGCTGGCGGTATTTGTGCCGTGACGGGTCTTGCGCACGTTCGCCCGGGGGACGCCTTGGGTGCGGAGCCCGGGTGCGATGCACCCGTCATTGCGCCGGTCCTCACCTATACGGTGCTCCCGGGCGAACATGATGTCCATGCGGTGTTTAAAGCGCTGACCGAGTTGGCGGACGAAGACCCCATGCTCGGCGTAAGCTGGAATACGCATCTTGAGCAGATTCACTTGCAGTTGATGGGCGCCGTGCAGCTCGAGGTCGTGCAGCGGGTGTTGGCCGATCGCTTTGGCCTTTCGATTGAGTTTGAGCCCGGCGGCATTCTCTATAAGGAGACTATCTCGCAGCCGGTCGAGGGCGTGGGCCACTTTGAACCACTGCGCCATTACGCCGAGGTGCACCTGCGCCTGGAGCCGCTGCCAGCGGGTTCGGGCGTGCAGTTTGGCACCGTGACCTCGACCGACGAGCTCGATCTGAACTGGCAGCGTTTGGCACTCACCAACGCCATGGAGCGCGATCACCTGGGCGTGTTGGCCGGCTCGCCCATCACCGATGTGCGCATTACGCTTACGGGTGGCCGTGCACATGCCAAACACACCGAGGGCGGTGATTTTCGTCAGGCCACGTACCGCGCGATTCGTCAGGGTTTGATGCGGGCACGCGAGGCGAGTGCGGCGGTGCTGTTGGAGCCGTGGTACCACTTTGAGCTCGAGGTGCCGGGAGATTGCGTGGGCAGGGCGCTTTCGGATGTCACGCGCATGGGCGCCGAGTACGAGCCGCCGGCGATGGCGGGTGACCGGGCGAAGCTCGTGGGTCGCGTACCGGCATCCGAGGTACAGGATTATGCGCTGGAGGTGGCTGCCTACACGAGCGGCCGCGGACATCTGTACCTGGAGTTCGCCGGTTATGCGGCATGCCATGATGCCGAGCGCGTCATCGAGGCGGCCGCCTACGAGCCCGAGGCCGATCTGCCCAACACGCCCGATTCGGTCTTTTGCGCCCACGGCGCCGGCTATACGGTCAAATGGTACGACGTGCCCGCCGCGGCACACGTAAAGATCGATCCCGCCACCTTCCGCCCCTACCGCCCCGCCGACGCGGAATTTTTCGGCCACATGTGACAAAGGGACAGCTCCTTTGTCACATTCAGTTGGTATAACTCGGTATAAGTTGATATAACTATTGCTAGCCTTTGCCAATCCGAGGGGGCCGACATGAATCCAAATCCCTTTAAGCCAACGGCTGGTAAGCGGCCTCCGATACTCATCGGTCGCGAGTCGGTCATCGAAGATTTTGAGGAAGGGCTCGATAACGGTGCCGGAGCGCCGGGCAGACTCATGCTCATTACAGGAAACCGCGGCTGTGGCAAAACAGTTCTCCTGCGGGAGCTGCAACGTCTGGCCAGTGAGCGCGGATGGGCGGTTGTCTCCGATTCCGCTTCGCTTGGTTTATGCGACCGCTTGGCCGACGCGCTTCGCTCGAATAAGCCCGTTGTGACGTCAATGGAGTTTGGCCCATCGTTTGGACGGATGTCGGTTGAGGCGGCGCGGGCAAAAGGCGAGACGTTGCGAGGGCTGGTCAACGAACGTCTCAAGAAACTCGGCCCAAGCAAGGGTATTCTGTTTGCGATTGACGAGGCTCAATCTGCGTCTATCGAGGAACTGGCGGCTCTCGCCGTTCTCTATCAGCAGGTGCTCGGAGATCAGGATGCCACGGGCTTGCCCGATAGCGACCAGCGAGGTCTTGCGTTGGTCTTTGCCGGCTTGCCCAGTATGGTTGACGATCTGCTCGAAGAGCCGAGCGTGACGTTTTTGCGACGTGCCCAGCAGCGTACGTTGGGGACGATTTCTTTGCCCCAGGTGCGCGATTCATATATCCAGACGGTCGAATGTGCTGGTCTTTGCATTGATGCGGGGACGGCGGACCTTGCGGCGCACAAGAGCATGGGACATCCCTATATGGTTCAGCTGGTGGGATATTACATGTGGCGGTCTGCTGTCCGGCGTGGCTCGCAGGTCATTGAAAGGCGCGATGTCGAGGATGGCCATGCGGATGCCGTCTCCGAGTTCTACGAAGCGGTTGACGCGCCTCTGTATTACGGGCTGCGCACCCCACAGCGCCTCTTTATCGAGGCTATGGCGGTTGATGAGGGCAAGCCGACGCGCATGGCGGATATCATTGAGCGCTGCGACCGCACCCAGAGCTGGGCGAGTAAATATCGCGCAAGCTTAATTCGCGAGCGCGTCATCGAGGCCGCCGGATACGGTCTCGTCCGGTTTAGCGTGCCTATGCTGGGCAAGTACATTCGCGATCGTGTTTTATGGCACGAGTGATGTGACAAAGGGACTGTCCCTTTGTCACATTCCTTTGTCACATTCGATTAACAGGAAGGGGAGCGATGACGGTGTCGCAACAACCAAGTGCTATCGAGGTGTGCGGTGCGCGCGTCCATAACCTCAAAGACATCGATATCGATATTCCGCTGGGAAAGCTCGTGGGTATTGCCGGCGTCTCGGGCTCGGGCAAGAGCTCGCTGGCGTTGGGGGTGCTCTATGCCGAGGGCTCGCGTCGTTACCTGGAGGCGCTCAGCACCTATACCCGCCGTCGGCTGACGCAGGCAGAGCACGCTCAGGTGGACGAGGTGCTGCACGTGCCGGCGGCACTCGCATTGCATCAGCGCCCCAGTGTACCGGGCGTGCGCTCGACTTTTGGCACCATGACCGAGCTCAACAACAGTCTGCGTCTGCTCTTTAGCCGCTGCGCCCATCACGTGTGCCCGCATTGCGGGGCGCGTGTGGAGCCGAGCCTTAACGTGGCCGCGGGCCTGTCGCTCGCGTGCCCCGCATGCGGCCGCGAGTTCTATGCGCCGGGGGCCGAGGACCTTGCCTTTAACAGTGGCGGCGCGTGTCCTACCTGCGGAGGCACCGGCGTCATGCGCGAGGTGGACGAGGCGAGCCTGGTGCCCGACGAGTCAAAGACCATCAACGAGGGTGCGGTGCTTCCCTGGGGCACGCTGATGTGGGATCTGATGAAGCAGGTGGCCGGCGAGATGGGCGTGCGCACCGACGTGCCGTTTAGCCAGCTCACGCCTCAAGAGCGCGACATCGTGTTCCATGGTCCGGCGGTTAAGAAGCACATTCTCTACGTTCCCAAAAATGGCGAGGGCGCCACGCCGCTCGACTTTACCTATTACAACGCCGTCTATACCGTCGAGAATGCGCTCGCCAAGGTTAAGGACGATAAGGGGCTCAAGCGCGTTGCGCGCTTTTTGCGCGAGGGACCGTGCCGCGATTGCGGAGGCACGCGTCTTTCCGAGGCCGCGCGCCAGCCCCAGGTGCGCGGTATCGATCTGGCGCAGGCGGCGGCCATGACGCTGGGCGAGGCGATTGAGTGGGTGCGCGGAGTGCCCGCATCCTTGCCGACCGAGATGCAGCCCATGGCGACGGATATCTGCGATTCGTTTTTGAGCACGGCCCGTCGCCTGGTCGATCTGGGTCTCGACTACCTTTCGCTCGACCGCGCCGGCGCCACGCTCTCCACGGGTGAGCGCCAGCGCGTACAGCTTGCCCGCGTGGTCCGCAACCGATCGACGGGCGTGCTGTATGTGCTGGACGAGCCTTCGATTGGCTTACATCCCGCGAACGTCGACGGCTTGGTAGGCGTAATGCGCGATCTGGTGGTCGACGGCAATACCGTGGTTGTTGTCGACCACGACACGCGCGTGCTGGCAGAAGCCGACTATCTGGTCGAGATGGGCCCCGTTGCGGGAGCAGGCGGCGGCCATGTAATCGCCGCCGGTACGGTAGACGAGGTCGAACAATCGCAGGGCAGCCGCATCGCGCCGTTCTTGCGCTCGGACCCCAAGCGTCTGCGCCCGCAGGTGGCTGACGACGAACTGTTCGACCTAGGCCATATCCGCATGGCGACCGATGCCATCCATACCGTCAAACCACTCGAAGTCGATATCCCGCGCGGCCGCCTTGTCGCGGTGACGGGTGTTTCGGGTTCGGGCAAGACGACACTGGTGCTCGAGACGCTCATCCCGGCGCTCAAGGCGCAAGCGGCCGGCGAGCGCCTGCCAAGGCACGTGCGTTGGGTCGATGCCGAGGGCATCGCGCGCGCCAACCTGATTGACGCCACGCCCATCGGCGCCAACGTACGCTCGACGGTAGCGACCTATGCCGACATCCATGATGAGCTGCGCCGCGCCTTCGCCCGTACGCCCGAGGCCAAGGCGTCAGGGTATAAGGCGGGTGCCTTTAGCTACAACACTGGCGCTTTGCGCTGCCCCACGTGCGATGGCACGGGCTCGATATCGCTCGACGTGCAGTTTTTGCCCGATGTCGAGATTGTCTGTCCTGCATGCCGTGGCTCGCGTTATGCAGACGCAGCCTCGCATATTCATCGCGAGGGCAAGGACGGCAGTCTGCTCACGTTGCCGCAGCTCATGGACATGAGTGTGGACGAGGCCCTCGACGCCACGGTGGGACTCAAGAAAGTTCAGGCGCGCCTGCAGACCTTGCATGGCCTGGGTCTGGGCTACCTGACACTTGGCGAGCCCACGCCGGCGCTCTCGGGCGGCGAGGCGCAGCGACTTAAGCTTGCAAGCGAGATGGGCCGCGTGCAGGACGATGCCGTATTCGTGTTCGACGAGCCCACGATCGGCCTGCATCCGCTCGATGTTCAGGTGCTGCTGAGTGTGTTTGACGGACTCGTTGCCAAGGGCGCCACGGTTATCGTGATCGAACACGACCTCGACCTTATCCGTAACGCCGATTACGTGATCGACATGGGCCCGGGCGGCGGTGACGCAGGCGGGCAAATCGTGTGCGCCGGCACGCCGGCGGATATCGCTGCTTGCTCCAAGAGCATTACCGGTTGTTATCTATAGGCGATGCGACAAAGGGGCACCCCTTTGTCGCATTGACTTCTATTTCACGCATTGAGCCGCGAGATAGTCGCGGAAGAATGGCAATTCAAATGCGACGAGCCCTCGTCCTCGTTCCCCGATGATGCCGGCGTCTATCATGCGGCGTCGGTAGCGGGAGACCTGCTGTGGCGAACGCTTGAGGCGCTCGACAAGATCAGCGGTGGTGGACTCTTCCTCGTCATCGAGCATGGCGATGAGGAATCGCTTGTCCTCTGCAGTGAGTTCCCGATAGGTTGCCGCGAGGATTCGGTCGTCCATCTCGTCGCGCGCGATTTTGATTCCCAGGTCAAAGTCGCGTGACGAGATTTCCTTCGAATCGCTTGTGAGATCCCAGGCACGGTAGCCTACGAGTTGCAATAGGAAGGGAAAACCGGAGATCGAGCGAACAGCTCTATCGATTCCCTCAGCATCTGCCAGGCGATCGTTTTCCTGGATTGTGCGAATCAAGGCCTCGCGCACGTCATAGTCGGCAATGCGACCCAGATGATATTGTTGGGCGCGGCGAAGGAACGAGACCGTCTTGTGGTTCAGCAACGTCGAGACGTTGTTGGGAAGTCCCGCCATGAGCAGGGCGACGCGTTTTCCATCGGTCACAAAGTGCTGATACGTGGCCGCGAGCTGAATCATCTCGTCGAGCGTCGGATCGACCTCATCAACCGTGACGAGCAGTCCGGTGCCCGCCTCGTTGAGCTGGTCGATGATGTCGCTCATGCGATAGCGCCAGGTTGAGACATCATGAACGCGATTGACCTCGATGCTGCCGAATGGTGCAATTCCGAGACCGGTTACTTCGAAGTCGTTAGACGGGTCGATGAGATGGCCTGCAGCACGTTTCGCCCCGAACTCGATTTCCTCAAGCATTCCCGGGAGCGCGGTCGTCTTTACGGCAATCCAGCCGTGGGATTCCGCCCTTGTCGCAAGCGACGACATGAGAGCGGTTTTGCCGGTTCCACGCGCGCCTGAGAAGATCGAGGTCAATTCCGGGCGCCTGCGCTGACTCAAGAAGGCACGGTCCAAATCCCGAATAATCTGTTGTCTGCCAGCGAGATGAGCAGGAACCTCACCAAAACTGGGGGTAAACGGGTTCTCGAGATATTCCACAAGGCTCTCCTTTCACACCTCCGTTTAACTTCATTTTATTCTAGTTAATTCTGATTAAAAGCGATGGTCCGTTATTTAGAGCATCAATTAGGCGTGTGTGTCATCGACATGGCGCTTGAATGTGACAAAGGGACAATCCCTTTGTCACATTCCCGGAAAGCCTGTTTGGCGCAGGGCCTCGTAGAGGGCGATGGCAGCGCTGTTGGAGAGGTTGAGTGCGCTGATGCGGTAGTCGTCCGGGTCGACGAAGTTGCCGCAGATATCCTGCTGAAGGATGGCTTCGTGGCTGTCCTCGGTATGCCCGAGCGATTCCTCGTGGGCTTCCCAGGTCTCGGCGTTATTGAGCGAGTCGCAATCGCGCAGCATCGGGATGCGCTCGCAGCGCGTGGGCGCCACAGCGAGCAGCTCCTCGGGAATGCCCGAGCTCTCGCTGCCAAAGACCAAATAGTCACCGTCGCGGTAGGTGCTTTGCGCATAGGTGCGGCGTGCCTTTTTGGTCAGCAGATGTAGGCGCTCGTCGGCGGGGGAGAGGCCGTTGCGCGCAAGGAAATCCTCCCAGCCGGCATAAGTCGTCACGTCCAAATTCTGCCAGTAGCCCAGGCCGGCGCGACGTACTGTCTTGTCGTCGAGCGAAAACCCCAGCGGCTCCACCAGATGCAGGCGGGCGCCGGTGACCACACAGGTACGGCCGATATTGCCCGTATTGGCCGGAATCTCGGGCGCATACAGCACAATGTTGAACATGAATCTCCTTGGTTCAGAATGAAAAACCACCACGAAGGGTACCTTCGTGGTGGTTTGGCGGTTACGTGGGCGGCAAAATGCCCGCTTTGATAAACCTAGGCGCGGTGCCAGTCGGTCAGGCAGGCATCGAGGGAGGCGATGAGCGCATCCTTGTCCATGTGACGGCCGATGATGCACAGGCTCGTCATGCGGTCGCCCGTCTCGTCGTCCCAAATCTGCATGATCTCGGGGTTTTCGTCGATGATCTTCTGCTTTTCGCCCTCGGGTGCGGAATCGACAAACAGGCCGTTCTCCATCAGGCGCATCTGGTGGCCGGCCTGCTCAAACATGTAGCACATGTCCGGATTGCTGGCCTGCCACAGCGGACCCTTGACGCGGATGACCTCGTCGGGCCACTCCTGCTCAACAAAATCGGTGAACTTCTGCAGGTCAAACGGCTTGCGGCGCGAGTACACAAAGGTCTCGATGTCGTACTCGAGCACCTCGGGGTCGTCGTGCTCCTCGGGATGCTCCATAGCCTCGATCCAGGCGGCGGAGTTGTAGGCGCGCATAAAGTCGAAGCGGTCGGTATCGAGCAGTTCCTCCATGGGGACCTCGCCGTTTTGGGCCTCGACGATCACGGCGTCCTTCTGCAGGCTGCGCACGATGGCCTTGAGCTCGGCAATCTGCTCGGGGCTCACGGTGTCGGTCTTGTTGAGGATCAGCGTGGAGCAGAACTCGATCTGCTGGATGAGCAGGCTTTCGATGTCGTCCTCGTCGATATCCTCTGCCAGCAGGTCGCGGCCGCCATTGAACTCGTCGTACATGCGGGCGCAGTCGACCACGGCCACGATGTTGTCGAGCGCGAGCTTGGGCTCGCCGCCCACCTTGGCCTCGTCGCAGAAGCTCGAGATGGTGTAGGCGATGGGGATAGGCTCGCAGATACCCGAGGCCTCGATGATGATGTAGTCGAAGTTGCCCGAATCGGCGATGCCCTGCAGCTGGTTGGCCAGGTCGTCCGAAAGCGTGCAGCAGATGCAGCCGTTGGTGAGCGGGATGAGGTCGTCGGTCTCGGAAAGGCCGCCGTCGGCGATGAGGCTGGCGTCGACGTTGATCTCGCCGATATCGTTGACGATCACGGCGGCGCGGATGCCGCCGTCGTTAGCGAGGATGTGGTTGAGCAGCGTGGTCTTGCCGGCACCGAGGTATCCGGTAAGCATGATGATCTTCACGGGTTTGTTGGGCATGTGCCCTCCTTTGTTAGACATGGCTTACAGTTGAATCTTATGCCAAACGCCTGCTCTTATACCCATGCGCCGGCAAATAACACAGGCTACTCCCAGGCTCCCCATACATCGGGGCAATAACCGACGGTGGCCTTTTTGCCGTTGCGCACGATGGGCTCGGCTAGAACCTGCTGGTTTTCGAGCAACTTGTCGAAGCGCTGGCTAGGGGTGAGGTGCTGGATGAGCGCGAGCGTCTCCTCGTCCTTGGCCTTGGGGTTGAGCAGCTTGTCGATGCCGCCGACCGCCTGCATCACGCTCGTGAGCTCGCCTTTGCTCATCTCCTTTTCCTTAAGGTCGATAAACTGCACCTTGATGCGGCGCTCCTTAAAATAGCGCTGGGCCTTCTTGGTGTCGAAGGACTTCTTGGTGCCAAAAATTTGCACGTTCATATAATGTTCCGCCGTTCTAACGAATGAAGTTGGTCCTGGCGCGATCGGCTTCGGGGGCTTCGATGCCGGCGACCTGTCCTGCCTCGATGCAACGCAGGAGCCAGGCCATGTTTTTGCCGATATTTCGCATGGTGGCAAGGCCCTCGGCGTCCTGGGCGGCCTCGCCCGGCATGGCACCGAAGACGTTGTTCCAGTAGGTGGATGCTACCACGGGCATCTGGTTGATGGTGAAGTACTTGTTGAGCACGTCGAAGGTGGTCGACGTGCCGCCGCGACGGGCAACGGCGACAGCGGCGCCCGGCTTGTGCGTAAAGGCCTTGCTGCCTGCATAGAATGCGCGGTCGAGTGCCGAGAGGATGCGTCCGCTGGGATGTGCGTAGTAGACGGGCGAGCCAAAGACAAAGCCGTCTGCCTGCTCGGCAGCGGCAATCAACTCGTTGACCACATCGTCGTCAAAGGTGCAACGGCAATCGAGCTTGCCGCACTGGCCGCAACCAATGCAATCGCGAATGGGCTTGGCGCCCAGCTGAAACATCTCGGCCTCGATGCCTTCGGCGTTAAGCTGCTCGGCGACCTCGGCGAGTGCGCGGGCCGTGTTGCCGTTTGCCTTGGGGCTGCCATTGACCAAAAGAACCTTCATCACAAACTCCCTCTGCTGTCGGTGACCTCTGCAGAGGATTATCGCACGAGCGGGCAGATGGCGTGGGGCACGATGCCGGCCCCGAGGGCCCACGGCAGGCACGCTCACCAGGTACGAGCGGGATACGGTCCAGAGGATGTTGGAGTGCGGGGCCTCGTGCGAGCAGATTGTAAGGGGTCTGGGCGGGTCGCCCTCGATGGCGAGCTTTGAGGCCTTGGAAGGCGGTCTGCTGCGGCGGCTATGGTTTATACTAAGGCGGTTGCTATCGAGTAATTCATACTTGGTTTGATTCGATTGTGAATGCGTAACTAGGATGGAAAGCAAAGGAAACTCTATGGAAACAGAGGATGCTGTTTGCTTGATGACTTCGATTGCCTTGATTGTCCTTTCAATCCAATACCGAAGAGGAAGATGGCTCTGCTCAATTGCTGGATATGATGTCACAAAAAGGGAGAGCGAGATTGATATACGCCCTTACGCAAAGCTGATTTCTTCTGTGACGTTATGGATGGGGCTGCTGTTTTTCTTGTGGGCGGTAGAGGGCTGGGTACGCGATTGGAATACCAGCGTTTTTGAAGTTTTGGTTCTACTTCTGTTCAGCTTGGCCTCTTTGTCGTTCGTGCGGCTCGTTAGGTTTGTGTTTATGAGGCGATAGCCAGCGGAAGTGGCTGGACGACAAAATGGACCAATGCAGCCAATTGTCAATAGAATTTGATAGGCTTGGCTTAACAGATTTACTCGAGGGCATATCCGTGGCGGGGGATAGGTTCTATCTTGTTGAGCACTTATTTGCATCAGGCAAAGTAAACCAAGAGTATCGAAACGGTGCCCCCGGGCCCGCTAGGGACTGCGGGGGGCGTTCGGCTAACTGCGGGTGCGACCTATTTGCCCAATGTGTTCGCCTGAGATCGGAAATTAACTATCATGCGTCCCACAACGCTAGTCCAGCTTGGTGCCCGGTACCTGTGGCGCCTCTCTAATCAGCGCATTAAGTTCGTTCAAAATGGAAACGGGCTGTCGGTCGACGGCGTCCAGATGAAGCGTGGCCACGCGAAGGGGCGGCTGATATTCAAACGAGCCAAAGAGCACGGGAGAGCCCAGGAACCGCTCGATTTCCTTTGCGATCGCGTCGGTCTCTTCGGGATCGAATTCGTCGAAAAGCGCCACGAACATCGGTCCGGTCGAGCGGAACAGACGACCCTTGCCGCGCGAACAATCCATGAGGCAGGCGGCGCTCTCCGCCAAAACGCGGTCGCCTGCATCAAAGCCAAAGCGGGCATTGACCTGAGCGATATCGTCGATTTTAATGGCGACCAAGCCCGCCTTGCGCGCGACGCGACGCATTTCGCCAATGGCGTTGACCAGGGCGTGGATGTCGCCCAGGCCGGTCACGGAATCGGTCGTATCTGCCAAGCTGCGGTTGATAATCATGCCCACGTACATGTTGGGCTCGGTATCGGTGCCGTCCAAGCGGTAGCCCGTGCAGTCGCAAAGCACGTATGCTTCGGTGGCATCCATCACGCGATACTGCATGTAGTGGAAGTGCCACGTACCGTTTATCACCATGTCGAGCTCGGCGCGTACGTTGTCGCGGTCCTCGGGGTGAACGCGGGCAAGCCACAAGTCGAGTGAGTTGTAGGGATGCTGGGAGGGCAGGTCAAAATCGCGTACGGCATTAACCGACCATTGTGATTCGCCCGTATCGAGATTGAGGATAAACGGATAGCGCGTCTCGGAGCTCATAGAGATCGCTTGGAATACGCGGTCGTTGCACGGAAGCTGCTCGGCAATTGGGTGTGGCGGCGCGTCATTGTCTTTCGGTTGCTGCACACGATGCATAAGCTTATAGCGATACATCTTGCGATCGGCATCCATCGTCATCTGGCGACGCGTGTCGCCGGCAAGTGGATTGACGCGCGAGCAGCCAAAGCTAAAGCTAGCGATCATGGGCGCCTTGCCACCTGAGCTCGCCTCGATCAGCCCGGCACGTACCTGCTCCAAGCGCTGCTCGAGTTCAGTCTCGTTTGCAGAGAGCGAGATAAGCACAAACTCGTCTCCACCGATACGGAACAGCATCTCATCGTGCTCCATGGTTTCGGAGAGCGTGCGACAGATGCTCAGAATATAGCGATTGCCTTCGGCGTGGCCAAACCTATCATTGCAATGCTTGAGATGGTCGATGTCAATATAGGCGCAGGTGAAGGGGTCGCCTTTGCGCCAGAGCTGCTCGACGTGACGGTCGAGTCCGCCACGGTTGTCCAAGTTGGTGAGCGGATCGATATAGGCGTTGCACTCAAGCAGCTGGCGCTCTTGTTGCAGGATGGCATGCGTCTTTTGCAGTTGCTCACCAACGGCGCGTAGCTCAGCAGGCAGCACGGAAACATCGAGTTCGGCGGTCGAGACACCATTCGCAAGTCGCTGAAGATAGGCAATAATCGATTGCTCGCCCAAGCGATATGACTCGTTCATGATGAATAACCTCCTTGGGCAGAACAACGGTTTGTATCATATCCCCAATTCGGTTTGAATTGGGGATATAAGTTAGCTAATGGAGACAAATGTCCCCTTCGGCGGTGGTGTTTTGCGCGCGAGCGTATCAGTTGTTTTTGCCACCATCGAGCAATGCCTCAAAATCATTCGCCGGCATGGGGCGGTAGTAGAGGAAGCCCTGAGCGTAGCGGGCGCCCATGTGGCGCAGCATGTTCGCCTGCTCATTGGTCTCGACGCCTTCGACCACGACGGGCAGATAGAGCGACTGCGCCATCTCGAGCATCGATGACACGATCTGCGCGCTGCGGCCTTGATCGCGGTCGGTGGGCACAAAGGTGCGGTCGAGCTTGATGACGTCGACGTTGACGTTCTTGAGCATCGCGAGCGTGGACTGGCCGGTGCCAAAATCGTCCATATAGGTCGAGAAGCCGCGGGTGTGCAGGTCGGCTGTCAGTTTGTCCACGGCCTCGGACTCCCCCGTATAAGCCGTCTCGGTGATCTCGATACGCATGAGCTCGGGCGGTAGGTTGTATTGGGCGGCGAGCGCCCCCATATGTTCGGCAACGTCGCAGGCAAGGATATCCACGCGCGACACATTAAGCGAGACCGGAACCACGCGAAGTCCTCGATCGATGCGCCCGCGCAGCCACGAGGCGACACCCTGCCAAATGTACTTGTCGAGCGTCACCACAAAGCCGCTTTCCTCGAGTGCGGGGATAAACGTTGCGGGCGAAATGAGAGAGCCGTCCTTGTCAATCCAGCGGGTGAGTGCTTCGGCGCCAATGATCTCGCCGGTTTCCATATCAACCTGGGGCTGCAGGTAGTAGGTGATGTGGTCGTTTGAGAGCGCATACTGGAACTCGGTGAGGGTGCGGTGAAACGCCACCTCGCGCTTGTATTCCTCGGGGCGAAAGACGGCGATGCGATCCTTAAAATCGTTTTTGGCGCGCCGATTGGTAAACATGGCCTTGGCCTGCGCGTCGATGGTGATTTCCTCGTTGGGGTCGATGGGGCAAACGCCCATGGACGGCCAGAAACCCACGCCGTCATCATGCTTGGCCACGGCGGCGCGAACGCGGTTATAGATTTGATGGACGGTGTTGTGCTCAAAGGGGATGAGAATGCAAAAGTCGTCTTGGCCCCAGTATCCTGCGACGCCCATCTCGGCATTCTCGATGTCTTTGAGGACCGTGCCCACATCGGCGAGCACGCGGTCGCCCTCGGCCTGTCCGTGCCATTCGTTGAACAGTCGCATATGACCCATGTCGACGGTGGCGATACACCAAGCGGCGTCGCGCCTTGTCTTAAGAAATGCGTTGGCACGCCGCATAAACTCGCTGGGTCGATAGAGGCCCGTGAGCGTATCGATGCGTTCGGCGACGGCGCTTTTACGCTCAATCTCGGGTATGGGGAGGCTGTCGTTGGGTGCAAGCCCGCCGGCGGCGCGAAGACGACGGTCGAGTTCGCCTAAAACAGCGGTCGCTTGATTGATTAAGCGCTCGTAAAAGGCCGGGACGACAAGACAGACGGGGGTAATGGTGTCGTTCGCGATTCGAACAGGAGCGAAAACGGCCTCTTTAAGATGATGGGTCAGTTGCTCGAATGCCTCGTGGTCCAGATCGTTGCTGAGCACGACGAACTGGGCGTTTCGCGAGCGGAAGACGCGACTTCTGCCGCGGGTGATCGATAGCATGCGGCCTGCGTATTCGGCGAGCATGTTGTCGACAGCCTCGGCCCCGTAGAGCTCGTTGAACTTTGCCGTGCCACAAACGCGGACCGCTATAAGCCCCGTCTCGCAACGGTCGCGACGGCAGGCATCGATAGCGTTGATCAGCATACGCTGCGTTCCGAGGCCCGTGGCGGCGTCGACGGTCTCGGCGAGTGAGTGGTTAACAAGTTCGCCGACATAGAGCGAGGGGGTATTTCCGTCGCCGTCGATGCGAAACCCGCGAGCGCGGCAGAGGACGTAGTCGCCCGCGGCATTGCGCATGCGGTACTGCATGACGCGGCGGTGTTTGGAGCCATTATAGATTTGGTCGATGTCGTTGATGTAGGCCTCAAGGTCATCGGGGTGGACGCGCGTTTTCCAGTAATCGTGGCAGTTGTCTACATGCTCAGAAGGAAGACCGAGATCGCGCAGGGCGCCTTGTGACCATAGGGTGCGATGTTTGTCCAAGTTCTCGATAAAGCAATAACGGCCTTCGTTGAGCATCGAAAAGGCGTCAAAAACGCGATCGCTTATTTCGAAGTCGTCGGTGTGGACTTGCGCGATATTGCGTCGATCAAGATGCATGGCATGGCGTAGCTTGTAGTCGTACATGCGATGGTCGGCATCGAGTGTCATGCGATTGGAGACTTCACCCAGGGCGGGGTCGGCGTGCGACACTCCGTAGCTAAACGAGTGAGGCATCTCGGAATCGTTGTTTTTGAGTAGGACCGTTCGGCAGTGTTCCAGGCGCTCGGCGAGGTCGTCCTCGGTCGCAATCGTAGACAGGATGGCAAACTCGTCGCCGCCTATGCGAAACGCCGCCTCGTCCACTTTCATATACAGCTTGAGATAGAGACTTACCTGCAAGATATAGCGGTTGCCCTCGTCATGCCCAAAGACGTCGTTGCAGTGCTTAAGGTTATCGATGTCGATAAACGCCATGGTCACGGGCAGTTCCTGCTCCCAGATTTCCTCTAGGGAATGGGCAAAGCCGCCGCGGTTGCCAAGTCCGGTGAGCTGGTCGGTAAAGGCCGTCCTAATCAGATCATCCTGACGCTCGAGAAGGTCACGGACGGTCTTTTCGAGCGTTTCGGTGTAATTGCTGGCGGTGTCCATGTTGTAAGCGGCTTTCTGAGGTCGGGGCGGATGGCGTCGGGCGAGCTCGTAGTGTACACGCGTCGTTGCTCGGCGCCTTGCGTGTATCCAGGCCCCCGCCTTGCTGCGTTGTTGAGTTACTTTGCCGGCTAATGTTCGCTGTTGATAACAGCTGAGTAGTATAGACAACAGTGCACAATTATATATAGGCGCACATGCTGTGGGCGGCTATTATTCGCCAAACGGCAACGCCTGGGTGCGCATGAAAAATGCGACTGAGTCGATATATGTTGACGGGTATACTTGTCCCGTTTTAAAACGCAGGAACGGAGATGGTCACATGGCACAGCCGGATACGACGCGCACGGTGGGGCTTGCGCTCGAGGGAGGCGGCTACCGCGGTATGTATACGGCGGGCGTGCTCGACGTTTGGATGGAGCGCGGTTTGACCTGCGACCATATGGTGGGTGTCTCGGCGGGCGCGGCGTTTGGCTACAACTTTAAATCGCGCCAGATCGGCCGTGCCATTCGTTACAACAAGGCTTATTGCGCCGACAAGCGCTATGCGAGCGTGACCAGCTGGCTGCGAACCGGCGATATGTTCAATGCCGATTTTGCCTATCACGAGGTGCCTATCGAGCGCGATCCCATCGACTTGGAGGCGTATCGCGCCTGCCCCATGCGATTTACGTGCGTGTGTACCGATATCGAGACGGGCAAGGCCGTCTACCACGATCTACCGTATGGCGACGAGCGCGATATCGAGTGGATCCGGGCGTCGTCTGCCATTCCTGTGGCGACGCGTCCCGTTGCTATTGACGGGCATAAGTATCTGGATGGTGGCGTGGCTGATTCTATTCCCAGCGCATGGCTGTTTGCGCAGGGGTATGACCGCAATATCGTGGTACTCACGCAGCCGGCGGGCTTTGTGAAGCAGCCCAACAGCGTGATGCCCATGCTGCGGCGCGTGTTCCGTCACTATCCGGAGTTTGTTGCAGCGCTTGAGCATCGGCATGAGGTCTACAATGCCACGCTCGATGACCTGGCACGTCGAGAGGCTGCCGGCGAGATCTTTGTGGTGCGGCCGAGCGAATCGGTGAAGGTGCCGTCGCTGTGTCGCGAACCGGATGAGCTCGAGCGCATCTACCAGATCGGCCGTCGTGATGCGGAGACGACCTTGCCCGCGCTGGAAGCGTATCTGGCGGGGTAGGGGCCGCGGTCGCGGTCGTCGGCGGAAAGCGCATCCCAGAATTTGCGCTCAAAACGGGATGCAGTTTCCCGGACGGCGGGTTTTGGAAACGGCGTCCCAGAATTTGCGTCTGGAATGGGATGCGGTTTCCCAACGGAGCTTCATGCGGAAAGCGCATCCCAGAATGGACGTCCAAACTGGGATGCGCTTTCCGCTATTGAAGATATGGGACTGCGGAGCAACTGCTCGGTCTAGGCTTATGCCTGCTGCCAGGTGTCGACGAGCTCCTTGGCTGCGGCGTGGGGGTCGTCGGCACTGCAGACGGCGCTCACCACGAAAAAGCCGTCGACGCCGGTTGCCTTGAGCTGCGGCAGGTCGGCTTTCTTGACGCCGCCGCCCACCACGATGGGCACGGGGCTTGCTGCATGGAGGGCGGCCAGGTCCTCAAAGCTCTTGGTGATGATGGAGCCATCTGCCGCGCGTCCGCAGTCGCGCTTGGTCTCGGTCTCGTGAAGCGGGCCCACGCCCAGGTAATCGACCAGGCTCATATCGGCGGTCTTGACGTACTCGAGCATCTCCTCGCAGCGGGCGGAAAGGCCCACGATGGCATCGGGACCCAGCAGCTTGCGGCAGACCTCGACGGGGATATCGCTCTGGCCCACGTGCACGCCGTCGACGGCGATGCCCTGCTCGCGTGCGGCAAGTACGCAGTCAAGGCGGTCGTCGATCAGCAGCGCGACCTGCCCGGTTTTGCCGGCCTGGGCGATGGCCTGCGCGGCATCGCCCGTCAGTGCGATGATCTCGCGGGCGCTTGCCACCTTGGAGCGCACTTGGATGCAGGTAAAGCCGGCGTCGAGTGCCTGGGCCACCACATCGCCCACGGGGCGTCCGAGGGTGTTTTCGGGGCCGAGTACCAGATAGGCAGAGATATCAAGGTTGTCGCGGATGCTCATCGTGCTTCCTCCTGCTTTTTGATCTGAGCTTCCATGCGCTCGAGTTTGCCGGTCATGGTATCGGTAAAACCGGGGCGAATATCGGCTTTGAGCACGACTTCGGTACGGATACCTTTGCTCGCCAACACAAAGGTTGCGTCGCGCACGACCTGCATGACCTCGTCCCAGTCGCCCTCGATCTCGGTGAACATCGAGGTGGTGCGATTAGGAAGGCCGCTCTCGCGAATGACGCGCACGACCTCGGCGACCTCGGCGGATAGCTCGTCACCGGTGCCGCACGGGGCGATGGCCACGGCGACCAGGGTGTTCATGCCGGCATTGGTTGCGGGCTCGGACATGGCTTATGCCTCCTCGAGCTCGAGTTGGTTGTCGGCAATGTCCCGGGCGGTTGCGCGGTAGAGCTCGTCGATAAAGGCGACCTTAAAGCTTGCCGGGGCATCGGCAACGGCGGCGGCACGCGTGCCGGCAACGTTGTAGACGGCGGTGCCGCAGATGGCCGCCGTAAACGGGTCGGTGGCGCAGGCGTACACGGCCAACACGCCGCCCTGCGAGCAACCGCAGCCGGTGATCTTGGACATGAGCGGGCTGCCGCCATGGGACTTGGCCACGGTCGTGCCGTCGGTGATCAGGTCAACCTCGCCCGAGACAACTACGGCGCCACTAGTGTAGCGAGCGAGCGCCACAGCGGCATCGCGGGCGGCATCAACGGTGTCGGTGGTGTCGACACCGCGGGCGCGGCTGAGGTCGGCTGCCTCACCCTCAAGGTTCCATAGGGCGGCAAGCGCGATGATCTCGGAGGCGTTGCCGCGCACGATGGCGGGCTTGTACTGCTTGAGCTCGTTTACCAACTGGGTGCGCAGACTACCGATGCCCAGACCCACCGGATCGAGCACCCAGGGCTTGCCGGCGTCGTGTGCCGCCTTGGCCGCGCGGGGAATCGTCTGCTCGTAGATGGGGAAGAGCGTGCCCATGTTGAGATAGATGGTGCCGCCGCCGGCAACGAGCGCCTCGCCCTCGTCGGGCAGATAGACCATGGCGGCCGAACCGCCCACGGCGAGCTGCGCGTTGGCGACAAAGTCGATCGTCACCGTGTTGGTGATGGAGCCGGCCATCGGATTGGTGGCTCGAATCTCCTCTACGGCCTTGACCATATGTTGCTTAAGCTGTTCCGAATCAATCACTGCACATGCCTCCTTGGCATAGAAAAGGGGCGCTGTGCATAGACAGCGCCCCTGTAAAGGCGGCATGCTCCCTACGCCAGCATTAACTGACAGGTTCAAAGGATTGGGCCCTATGCCCTCTCAGCCTTGTGGTTTGCACCGCCGGCACTCCCGCATCGAATCTGTTGTTCCCTATACTAGCGCACCTGCCAATATGGGACAGGTTTATTTTGGCAGGTGGCAACAGGGGCGCTGCATTTTCCCAGATAAAACCTGCCAAGATAAACCTGTCCCTTATTGGCAGGTCGTTACAATAGACGGGATAAAGAATGACCGAGGGGACCTTATGATCAAACTTGTGCTGACCGATATGGACGATACGCTGATTCCTGCTGGACACGATGGCGCCAGCGACTGCGCCATCGAGGGCATTCATGCCATGCAGGCGGCGGGCCTGCATTTTGGCCCGGTTTCGGGTCGCCAGCCGTCCGCGATGAGCTGGATGTTCCGCAATCGCTCCGAGTGCTTCTCGACCGGTGCGTTTTGCAACGGCCAGGTGATGTTTGTCGATGGCGAGGCGGTTGCCTCGCGCGCAACTGATAACGATGCCCTTATGCGCCTGGCCGACTACCTGGAGCAAGAGACCGACGATACCTATTTGAAGGTCTACCGTCTGGGTGATGACTTTTGGGACAACGACGCCTATTGCGTGACAAGCGATCCCGAGCGTGTGCGTCGCGCCATGGAGTCAGGCGGCAACGCGTGGCTCAAGGGCGAAGAGGCTCCCTGTCGCCCTGTCGTTGACGATGCCCCGGTATACAAGGCGAATATCTGGAGTACCCGTTCGCGCGAGGAGCTCGCCGAGCTGCGCGAGCGTGTTGCCGCCGAGGTGCCGGAGCTCTCGCTCGTGTTTCCCAACAACCGCGTGCGCCTGTTCGACGTTCTTCCGACCGGCTGGGACAAGGGCTGTGCTGCGCTGGAGCTGGCGCGCGCTTTGGGCCTGACGCCCGACGAGGTGGCCGTATTCGGCGATTCCGATAACGATTTGCCCATGATCGATGCCGTTCCCAATTCCGTTGCAGTCGCCAATGCCAACGAGGCCGTCACGGCTACCGCGCGCTGGCATATCGGCGCTGCGGCAGATGATGCGGTTGCCGGGGCTCTGCATCAGATTGCCGCCTGCGCCGCGACGGGGGAGATGCCGTCGTTTATGCGTCAGATGGACGCGACGGGTTTCGACGTCACGAACGTCTAGGGAGAAAGCCATGAAGCTCCAGCAGCTCAGATATGTCGTCAAAGTTGCCGAATGCGGCAGCATCACCGAGGCCTCGCGCCGGCTCTTTGTGTCGCAGCCTTCGATTACCGCGTCAATTCGCGATCTCGAAAACGAGATGGGTGTACACATCTTTGAGCGCACCAACAAGGGCGTCATTGTGTCCGAGGAAGGCGAGACCTTCTTGGGCTACGCGCGCCAGGTGCTCGACCAGGTCGACCTGCTCGAGGGCAAGTACAAGGGCACATCCGAGCAGGTGCCGCACTTTAGTGTGAGCTGCCAGCATTATTCCTTTGCCGTTAACGCGTTTGTCGACGTGATCCGCGAGTTCGATGCCGCGCGTTACGACTTTACCCTGCGCGAGGAGCAGACTCACGAGATTATCGAGGATGTCGCGCATATGAAAAGCGAACTGGGCATCCTATACTTATCCGAGCACAACCGCGAGGTCATCGAGCGCATGCTGGCGGCCAACGAGCTCGTATTCGAAGGACTCTTCTGCGCTACGCCGCATGTCTTTGTGTGCTCCGACCATCCGCTGGCGGGTCGCTCGAGTGTGACGCTCGAGGACTTGGAAGACTACCCGTTCCTGTCCTATGAGCAGGGTAGCTACAACTCGTTTTACTATTCCGAGGAGCTGACCTCGACCTTTGAGCGCCGCAAGAATATCCGCGTGCGCGACCGTGCGACGCTGTTCAACCTGGCCATGGGCCTCAACGGCTACACGGTCTGCTCGGGCGTGATTAGCCACGAGCTCAACGGTCCCGGTATTATCTCCATCCCGCTCGATGTGGACGAATACATGGAGATTGGCATCATCACGCGCAAGAACACGACACTTACGCGCTACGGTCGGGCCTATATCGACGCGATTCGTCAGCATATCTAGGGTGCTGTGCTCCGCACGGTTCAAGTCTCTTTATGGCAGTCCAGAGTGATATAGGAAGCATCTATATCAAACTGTTATAAACGTATATTTTACGATGGCCATATGAACGCTCATACTCTGTCTCAGTAAAGCAACCAATGCAAAGGGAGATATCTATGAGCACTTCAATTCAACCGAACGCGCCGTTTCGCGCTGATATCGTCGGCAGCTTTCTTCGTCCGCAGACCGTAAAGGATGCCCGCGCTGCCTATGCGGCGGGCACGCTTGATGCCGAGGGGCTTAAGGCCGTCGAGGACGAGGCCATTCGCGATTTGGTGGCAAAGCAGAAGGCCGCCGGCCTGCAGGTGATCACCGATGGCGAGTTCCGCCGCAGCTATTGGCATCTCGACTTTATGTGGGGGCTTAACGGCGTCGAGCATCGTGCCTCTCGTACGGGCTATATGTTCCACGATGAGGAGACTACCGCCGACACCGCTGTTGTAACCGGTCCCATTGGCGGCGAGAACCATCCGTTCGTCGAGCACTTCAAGTTTGTCAAGGCGCTTGAGGGGGAGGGCCAGGTCGCGCGCCAGACCATTCCGGCGCCGATTCAGACGTTCTCCGAAGTCACGCTCGACCGCTGCGATGGCCAGCAGGAGAGTCTGCGCGCCGTCTACAAGACCGACGAAGAGCTCGTCGGTGCCATTGCCGCAGCATACCGCACCGTGATTGCTGACCTGTATGCCGCGGGCTGCCGCAACATCCAGTTTGATGACTGCACCTGGGGCATCTACTGCGATACCGATTTTGTTGCCAAAACCGGCATGAGCCCGGTCGACCTGCAAAAGGTAAGCGAGCTGGGCGTGGCGCTCAACAATGCCGCCATCGAGGGCAAGCCCGACGATCTGGTTATCAACACGCATGTATGCCGCGGCAACTACCACTCCACCTACGCTTTTGAGGGCGGCTACGACCCCATCGCGCCGTACCTGTTTGCGCATGAGGACGTTGACGCGTTCTATCTGGAGTTCGACACGCCCCGCGCCGGTGGTTTTGAGCCGCTCAAGTACGTTGCTCCCGGCAAGAAGGTCGTGCTGGGCTTGGTGACCACCAAGGCGGCAGAGCTCGAGAACGAGGATGTTATCGTCGAGCGCATCCGCGAGGCGGCAAAGTACGTGCCGCTCGAGAACCTGTATCTGTCTCCGCAGTGTGGCTTTGCCAGCTGCGAGATTGGCAATAAGCTGACCGAGGACGAGCAGTGGGCAAAGATTGCGCTGGTCAGGCGTATTGCCGAGCGCGTTTGGAAATAGCGCTAGCGTTTGCAGGTGGCGGCGCGTGCGAGGTACTGCATATCGCGTACAATGGTTCGGATCGTATCGTTCGGGCAGGTTATCCGATATGCCTGATCGCCCTTCCATTCGAAAGGACTTCCATGTCCCAGTCTTCGACGCCCGCCGTCACCGATGCCATCTACGATGCATCGTCGCTCGGCCGCCCGCGCATGTTTGTGTTGGGTTTGCAACACATGTTTGCGATGTTCGGAGCCACGGTGCTCGTGCCCGTGCTCACCGGCCTTTCCGTTTCGGCGACGCTTCTGTTCGCCGGCATCGGCACGCTGCTGTTTCATTTTCTATCGCGCGGTAAGGTGCCCGCGTTCCTGGGCTCCTCGTTTGCCTTTATCGCGGGTTATGCCGCCATTGCGCCCAACGGCGAGGCTGAGCTTTTGCCCTACGCTTGCCTGGGCGTAGCTTGTGCCGGCCTGCTCTATCCGGTGCTTGCGGCCCTGTTCCGCGCCTTTGGCGCCAAGCGTGTCATGCGTTTCTTCCCGCCGGTGGTGACTGGCCCCATCGTCATTTCCATCGGCTTGATCCTGGCAAGCTCTGCCATTGCTAACTGCCAGACCAGCTGGTTTGTTGCTGCTATTGCCGTTGCCGTGATCATCATCTGCAACATTTGGGGCCGCGGCATGGTCAAGATCGTGCCGATTCTGCTGGGCGTTGTGGTGAGCTATGCCGTTGCGGCCGCGCTGGGCGAGGTCGACTTCTCTGGCGTCGCAGCCGCCCCCTGGGTTGGCTTGCCCGTCGTGTGGGACAACACCGTGTTTGCGCTCTTTGGACCGCAGTTCGATAGCAGTCTTGCCACGACGGCCATTATCACCATCATGCCACTGGCCTTTGCGACCATGATTGAGCACATTGGCGATATCTCCGCCATCGGATCGACTTGTGAGCGCAACTACATTGCCGATCCCGGCCTGCACCGTACCCTGCTCGGCGATGGCCTGGCGACCATCTTGGCATCGCTCTTTGGCGCTCCTGCCAATACGACGTATGGCGAGAACACCGGCGTGCTTGCCTTGACGCGTGTGTTCGACCCGCGTGTGATTCGCATTGCCGCCTGCTGCGCCATTGTGCTTTCGTTCTGCCCCAAGTTTGCTGCGGTGATTGCCGCCATGCCGGCATGCGTTATCGGCGGTGTGTCGCTCGTGCTCTACGGCATGATCAGCGCCGTTGGTGTACGTAACCTCATCGAGAACCAGGTTGATTTCCAGAACAACCGCAACGTGCTGGTGGCGGCTCTGGTGCTCGTGCTTTCGCTCGGCATTGCCTACAGTACCGCCGGTGCCATCGTGCTGGAGCTGGGCGGCGTGACGATTTCGCTTTCGGGCCTTGCCGTGGGCTCGCTGGTGGGCATTGTGCTCAACGCCATCCTGCCCGGTAACGACTTTGAGTTCGATACTTCCGAGCTTGAGGAGACTGCTGAATAGCAGCTGCGTTCAGCCAAATTAAAAATGGCGTCCATGCGTATGTACGCGTGGATGCCATTTTTAATGCGTCAGTATCCAGTGGATGCCGCGTGCCATGCGCAGGTCAGTTTGGGTAAAGTGATTGCCGGGGTTGAGCTCCAGCGTTGTTGGAATGTCACGCTCGATAAACAGCTCTTCCATCGCGCGCGTATCGTCGAGTACGTGCCGCATCATGCGGTTGGGCGTCTTGGTTTCCTTTTTGCCGAGTGACAGATAGACGGCGTCGGGCGTAGCTGTCATCGTGCGCTCGCGCGCGTAGTCGATAAAGCCGGGGAACCACAGCGACCCCGATGCACTCGCCGCGCGCTCAAAGACATCTGTTTGCCAAAGTGCCCACAGTGCAAAAAGACCCGCCAACGAGTAGCCGGCAACGCCGCGCCAGGTGGGCGGTTGCGGGAGCGATGATTCGGCCTCTGGGATTATCTGCTTCAACAACTCGTCAAGAAAACCAGCGGCCTGTCCACCAAAGGGCTCGGCATCGCGCACGGTACCGTCGCATACCCAGGGGCTCAGCTCGCGATTCCAGTTGAGGCTGCCAATGCCGACAAGCGTGAAGGGCGGGCAGTTGAGCTCTCGGCAGCGTTCATAAACCTCCGTGCCGTCGCCCATGACCACGGGAAGATAGATGACTGGTGCGCTTTCGGCATGCTGTGCATGAACGGTTATCTGCTTTTGATGCGCTTCCATGACGGGCTTCTCTCGGCGTTGTGATATCGACGGCCCCCATTGTCGCACGCCGGCTCATGCAGGTTGGGCTAGACCAAAGACAATCTCGTGCATACCCTGCGGACGCATATGGAAAACGCCACCGCCGGAGGGGAGCTCGGCGGTGGCGTTGTTAAACGGTGCTGGGACTCGGGGCCTTCGCGGGAGCTGCCATGTGCGCAGAGGCGTCTAAGAGCGCTTGCGGCTCGCCATGGTGCCTGCGGCGATAGCGGCTGTTCCCGCAAGGACGGTTGCCACGATGGCCACACTCGAGGTGTCGCCGGTTGCCGCGAGCACGCCGGTAGTCTTGGCTTTCGTGATTGAAGCCGCAACGGCCTTGGTCGGCTTTGAGCCCTCAGGCTTGGGGTTCTGCTTGGACTCCGCGGGCTTGCTTTCTGCGGGCTTGGTCTCGTCGGGCTTGGGGTCTTCCGGCTTGGCTACCTCGGGAGGTGCGATGACCATGCTCTTGGCGACAGCTTCGTTATAGGGGGAGTCGATCACAGCGTCGCCCGTGCCGATGGCTTGGCCTGCCTCGTAGATGCCGTCACGGAGCTTGCGATAGTCAATGACCTTGCCGCCTTCGGGCATCTGGATGGCGGCGTTCTCAATCTTGATGGTGCCGATTGTCTTGCCGTCAGCGCTCATGGCACGGGCAAAGATTGCCGCTGTATCTCCTTCGGCCGTTACCTTGCTGCGGATGATCGAGATGACTGCGGGTGTGACGCCCTCGCTGGTCTGGGCGATGATGCCGATGTTCTCGCCTTGGGGCTCGGGGCTCGTCTCACCATCTTGGTTTTCGCTGTAGGGGATGGGGCCGTCGCCGTTCTCGACATAGCGGGCTATGGCCTTGACAACGGAGTCGCTGATGTAGATGTGGCCACCCTCCTCGTTGGGTCGATCGTTTCTGGTGGAGAATGCAGCCGAAACCTCGCCTTCCGCAAACGCGTCCACGGTGGAGCCGTTCTTGACGACGATATCGTCTTGGTAGGTGAAGAGGGCAATGGCGTCACCGTATCTGCCTTTACTTGCGCGGACTGTCACGTTTGCATGATCGAGTGTGATGCCCTTGTGGGCATAGACGCCATATTCAACACCGTTTGCGTTGAGGGAGGCGTTTGTGGCTGCGAGGCTGCCCTTGACCTCGACGGCGGCGTCTTTCTCGGAGCTCGCCTTGACCTGGCTGCCGTCCGAGATATTGATGTTGCCGCCGCTCCAAATGGCCTCACCATCGGCTGAGCTTGCCTCGACTGTGCCGCCACCCTTGATGGTGAGGTTCTTGTCGGTTCCGATACCCTTGTCCTTGGTAGCCCTGGCGGTGACGGCCCCGCTGTCGTCAATCGTGATATTGCCGTTTGCCCTGATGCCATCCGATACGCCCGTGGCGTTGACGTTGCCCGAACCTTTGATAGCGAGATCGCCCTCGGCGTCGATGGCATCAAACCCAGCGCTCGTGGCGTTGACGGATCCGGCTCCGTCGATGTTGATATTACCCGTGGAGAGGATAGCGTCCTCAGTAGATGTCACGCTGAGCGTGCTGCCCGCGTCGCCTTGGATATTGAGCTCGGCGTTCTCATTCTTGCCATGAGAAGCCTTGATGCCTTCGATCCAGTCGGCAGTGACGATGTTGTTTCCCGAGTAATTCACGTTGAGCTTGCCTGCGGCCTGGATCTCGCCGCCGTTATAGTTGTTGAGCTTCAAGTCGTCGGCGCCGTCCCACGACCAGGTGCCGGTCTCGTCGCCCGCCGCAGTGCCGGCGTTGTATTTGGTTTCGCCGACCTTGACCCATTCCGCCGCGAGCGAGACGCTCGGCATGAGCAGCGAGCTCACCGTGAGCGCGCACACGGCGCCTACGACGATGCGGCGCGTCACGCGGCGCCAGCTGCCGTGCGCGAGTCCTATGCGACGGCGAACGTCGGGTTCGGCAACATGGGTTCCGGCGGTAGTGTCATTGCGTTTGGGGGTCGTGAACAAGGCTGCCATGGTTGCTCCCGTTCTCATAGGGCCTATACGGCTAGGTTCAGCGTATCTGCTGGATGTTGCCGGCGGTAGTGCCGTTTGGAGGGCAAAATGGCCAAAATGGGGGAGAAATAGGCCGCACGCCGGCGCAGGGACCGACGCTAAAAGAAAAGCGCGGGGCCGCATGGCGACTCCGCGCTTTATTGTTCAGCTTTTGCAGCCTTGCCCTTACGCTACGAAGAAGTAGACGGGGAAGGCAAGGGCTGCGATCCACCCGTCCTGTGCGAAAAAGTGTTTACGAGCGTTTGCGACTCGCCAGGGCGCCTGCGGCGATGGCGGCTGTTCCCGCAAGGGCGGCTGCCACGATGGCTGCGTTCGAGGTGTCGCCGGTTGCCGCGAGCTTGCCGACGGTCTTGGTTCCCTTGGCTGCAACTGCAACGGTCTTGGTTGTCTTCGTGCCCTCGGACTTGGAACCCTCTGGCTTGGTCTTGCCGTGCTTTTCCTCGGGCTTGGTCTCCTCGGGAGGCACGATGACCGTGCTCTTGGCGACTGCTTCGTTGTAGGGGGAGTCGATCACGGCGTCGCCCGTGCCGATGGTTTGACCCGCCTCGTAGACGATGCCGTCGCTGAGTTCTTCCTTGTTGCGATAGTCAATGACCTTGCCGCCTTCAGGCGTCTGGATGGTGGCTCCTTCGATTTCGATGGTGCCGATCGCCTTGCCGTCCGCGCTCATGGCAAGGGCGAAGATTGCCGCCGTGTCTCCCTCGGCCGTGACCCTGCTGCGGACGATCGAGATGGTCGCGGGCGTGATGCCCTCCTTGGTCCGGGCAAAGATGCCGAAGTTCACGCCCCTGCGCTCAGGGGCGATCTCGCCATCCTGGTCTTCACTGTAGTGGTCGGGGCCGTCGCCGCCGGTCTCGGCATAGCGGGCTATGGCCTTGACAACGGAGTCGCTGATGTAGATATGGCCACCCGCTTCGTCGGAGTAGAAATTACTGGTGGAGATTGCAACCGAGAACCTGCCTTCTGCGAGCGCATCCACAGTCGAGCCGTTCTTGATGACGATGTCGTCCTCATCGGTGAAGAGTGCGCTGGCTTCCCCGCCATCTGAGCTTGCGCGGACCGTCACGGTCGCGCCATCGAGCGTGATGCCCTTGTAGACATAGATGCCATACCCAACGCCACTTGCGTTGAGGGAAGCGTTCGTGACCGTGAGGCTGTTTTTACCGTCGATGGCGGCGTCTTCCTCGGAGCTTGCCTTGACCTGGCTGCCACCCGAGATCTCGATGTTGCCGTCGGCCCAAATCGCATTGTCTTTGATAGAGCTTGCCTCTACCTTGCCGCCGCCCTTTATGATGAGGTTCTCGTTAGCATCGATACCCTGATCCTCGGTGGCCTTGGCGGTGACGGTTCCGCTGTTGTCGATCGTGATGTTGCCGTCGGCCCTGATGCCATCCGAATCGCCCGTGGCGTTAACGTTTCCCGAGCCCTTGATGGTGACATCGCCCCCGGCATCGATGGCATCGTGCTCGGTGCTCGTGGCGTTGACAGTGCCAGCGCCGTCGATGTTGATGTTGCCGACGGAAGTGATGGCGTCACGAGAAGATGTCACGTTGAGCGTGCTGGACGCGTCGCCCTGAATATTAAGCTCGGCGTTCTCGTTCGCGCCATCCTTAACCTTGATGCCGCGGCCGTTGTCGTTAGTGACGGTGTTGTTGCCCTCGTAGCTCACGTTGAGCTTGCCCGCTGCCTCGATCGCGCCGCCGTTATAGCCGTTGAGCTTCATGTCATCGGCGCCATCCCATGACCAGGTACCGGCGGCGTCTCCCGTGGGGCCCGCGGCCGCTTCGTGGCGGACGCCGCCGACGTCCACCCACTCGGCCGCGAGCGAGACGCTCGGCATGAGCAGCGAACTTACCGTGAGCGCGCATACGGCGCCTACAACGATGCGGCGTGTCACGCGGCGCCAGCTGCCGTGTGCGAGCAGCGTGCGACGTCGCACGTCGGGCTCGACAAAATGGGCTCCAGAGGTTTTGTCATTGCGCTTGGGGGTCGTGAACAAGGCGGCCATGGTTACTCCCATCCTCATAGGGCCTATGCGATTACGCCCAGCATATCTGCAGGATGTAGCCGGCGGTAGTGCCGTTTGGAGGGCAAAATGTCCAAAACTTGGGAAGCAATACATCGCGCATCCGTGCGTTGCCTGGGCTTAAAAGAAAAGCGCGGAGCCGCTCGATGCGACTCCGCGCTTTGGTGTTCTGCTTTGGCAGCTTTGCCGTTACGCTACGAAGAAGTAGACGAGGAAGGCAAGGGCTGCGATCCACATGAGCGGCTTGATCTTGGAGGCCTCGCCCTTAAAGAGCGCGACGATCACGTAGGCGATAAAGCCCAGGCCAATGCCGGCGGAGATGGAGTAGGTGAAGGGCACGCCGGCGACAATCATGAACGCCGGGAAGCCCTGCGACACGTCGGACCAGTCGATCTCGGAGGCCTCGCTCATCATGAGGTAGCCGACGTAGACCAGAGCACCGCAGGTGGCGGCACTGGAAACGATGGTGACGATGGGGGAGAAGAACGCGGCGAGAATGAACAGCACGCCGGTGGTGACGGAGGTGAGGCCCGTGCGACCACCGTCGGCAGCGCCAGAGGTGGACTCGACGAAGGTAGTGATGGAGGAGACGCCCATAAAGCCACCGGCAGCAGCGGCCACGGAGTCGACGACCAGGATGGGACGGATGTCCTCGACATTGCCGTCCTCGGTCAAGAACTCGCCCTGCTTGGCGACGGCCATCGCGGTGCCCATGGTGTCGAAGAAGTCGCTCATGAGCAGCGAGAAGGCAACGACGAGCAGCATCGGGTCGGTCAGGACCTTCACGATGGCAAGGTTGCCGTCGGCAGTGCTGGCAAACGGGGCGCCGAAGGTCGAGAAGTCGAGCGGTGCGATGAGGCCCTCGGGCGCATGGGTGACGCCCAGCGGGATTCCGGCGATAACGGCGACGATGATGCCGATGAGCAGCGAGCCCGGCACGTTGCGGGAAGCCAGGGCAACCGTCACGACGATGGAGATGATGCCGACGATAAAGGTGGGGGAGGCGATGTCGCCCAGGCCGACGAGCGTACCGGCGCCAGCGGTGATGATGCCGGCGTCGCACAGGCCGATCATGGCGATAAACAGGCCCAGACCCACCGAGATGGCGTGGCGCAGGACCACGGGGATGGCGTCCATGATGGCCTCGCGCAGGCCGCAAAGGACGAGCAGCAAGATGACGACGCCCTCGAGGAAGATAACGCTCATGGCCACGTGCCAGTCGCCGCCGCACATGGTGGTGGCGATGCCCGCAATCATGGCGTTGATGCCCAGACCCGACGCACAGGCGAGCGGGCGGTTGGCGAAGATGCCCATGCAGATGGTCATGATGCCGGCGCCCAGGCAGGTGGCGCAGGCGAGCGCTCCCGCATCGATGCCAGCGCCCGAGAGCACTGCGGGGTTGACGGCGATGATGTAGGCCATCGCCAGGAATGTTGTCAGTCCAGCGCGAAGTTCGGTCCCGATTGTGGACTTGCGCTCACTGACGTGAAAAAGTTCGTCCATGCATACCCTTTCCTTGTTCGGCCCCGAGTTTAGGCCGATTGACACGAACTCACTTACTATATCGTCTTTACAACCTTGCTGTTCCTCGCATGTTGATGTTCGGCGCTTTGTAACAGACGGACGGTATTTATCGCATGAAAATGTGTGGGTACCGTATACTTAAGCGGTTACAACGACCCCTATGGAGGAACGTATGATTAAAGAGCTTTGCCACGACGAGGCTATCCTGTCCCAGCGTTGCGAGGTTGCGACCGTCGAGGACGAGTCGGTTGCTCAGGACCTGATCGATACCATCAAGTCGCTCGACGATGCCGGCTGCCTTGCCGCTAACCAGATTGGCGTTACCAAGAAGGTCTGCGTCTACCTGGACGACGCCGGCGAGCCCCACGTGCTCTACAACCCCCGTCTGGTGTTTGGCCTGGGCGCCAGCAAGATGGAGGAGAGCTGCCTGACGCACGAGGAGGTCACCAAGTCCACGCGCTATATCAAGTGCAAGGTTGCCTTTGACCAGATCGTCGATGGCAAGATGCGCGAGCGCAAGCAGGACTTTGTCGGCTTTGAGGCGCAGATGGTCCAGCATATGATCGACCACTGTCTTGGAAAGTTGGTCTAAGGGGACCAAAGCACCGCACTTCGTCTCTTTTGGTCCGGGCGTGACATTGTTGTCATGTCCGGGCTTTTGTGTTTAGCGCCTTTTTGTTTGGTGACAATAACCTTAGCAGGACCGTAAAGCTAGGAGGCGCTATGTGCACGAGCATTCGATTTACCGATAATTCTGGCCACATGTATCTGGGCCGCAACCTCGACTGGAGCTTTGACTACGGCCAACAGGTTCGCGTGATGCCGCGCGGGTTCCACATTCCGTATTCGTTTATCGACGATGCGTCGGCGGCACACGCGGTAATCGGCATGTGCATCGATTACAAGAACTATCCCATGTTTTTCGACTGTGGTAACGATGCGGGTCTGGCTGTGGCGGGGCTCAACTTTCCCGGCTATGCCGAGTATGCCGAGGGCCCGGTTGATGGAAAGACCAATATCGCGGCCTATGAGTTTCCCCTGTGGGTGGCAGCGACGTTCTCGACGGTCGATGAGGTCGAGGCCGCGCTGCGCGACACGGTGATTGTCGCCAAATCTGCCGGAGAGGGGCTGGGCGTGTCGCTGCTCCATTGGATTATCGGCGACAGCCAGCGCAGCATCGTGGTCGAGATGATGGCTGACGGCCTGCATGTATACGACGATCCGGTCGACACCCTTGCCAACCAGCCGACCTTCCCGTGGCACATGGAAAACCTGCGCACCTATATCACCGCCACAAGCGATTTTCCGCAGACGGCGACATGGCGTGGCGCCGAGCTTAAGCCCTATGGAGCCGGTGCCGGCATGCGCGGCATTCCGGGCGATTGCTATTCGCCGAGCCGTTTTGTAAAGGCGGCGTACCTCAATGCCAATTACCCGCAAAAGGAGAGCGAGACCGAAAACGTCGTTCGCATGTTCCGCTCGCTCGAGGGCGTGGTGATGATCGAGGGAGCGTCCAGGATGGGCGATGGCAAGTTCGAGAAGACTATCTACACCGGATGCTTTAGCGCGCGCACGGGCAATTATTACTACGCGATGTATGGGGATCCGTCGATTCGCTACGTGAGCCTGATGGATGCCGAGGGCGCGAGCCCCGATAGGCTCGTGGTTCCCGAGCCGCGTCGTTCGTAGTTCACTGGTCCGTTGCGACATAAAACGGCCTCGCACCTCCTATGAGATGCGAGGCCGTTGTCGTCAATGGCTGGTGGCGTGTTAGAAGTTGGCGTCGTTGAACTGGGTGCTCTCGAGTCCGTCGAGTTGCTGTTCGGGCGTATCGGCGACGCTCTCGAGCAGCTCGGTGGGATCGACGTTCATGCTCTTGCCGGCCTCGTTGCCGTTGACCAAGTCGTCCGAGAAGATGTCGACCTCCATTTCCTCGGCCTCTTCGATCTGAACCTCGAGCGGCACCTGGGTGCGCACAAGTTTGACGGCCGGGCGCATGCGGGCAAAGAGCGGTACGTACTCAATGATGATGGCCGAGTTCTCGAGACCGTACCAGCGTGCCGGGCTTCCGCAGGCGCGGCGGACGGCGTACTTGATGGCCATCACGCGGTGGTCATTGCGGTTGATGTCCGTTTCGGGGGCGAGCATCTTGCGCAGCATACAAAAACGGAAGTCGCCCACGTTGCCGCGCGTCTCGTAGATGGAGTAGGTGTGATGCTGCGGCGGCAGCTCACCCGATGCCATCAAGTCGCCAACGATTTGGCGCAGGTAGGCATTAACGCGCTGGTTGACCTTAAAGCCCAAGTCCAGGCGCACGCGGAACAAAAAGTCCGTGCCAAAGGTCTCGACGGAATACTCGTGCGTATAGGGCTCGTCGGTAACGTGCACGTTGATGAACCAGTATGCCTTGGCGCGCTTGGGATGCTTATCCAAGATGGAATAGAGCACGTCGCGGTCGAGCGTGAGCGGGTCGGGGCTGTTGGTGAGGAACACCAGATTGTCGGCGAGCACGGGGTAGGTCTCGTCGTTGCGCAGGCGGTTGAGCTGGTCAATGTACTTGGAGACGGGCAGCAGGATCGTCTGCGTGCGCTCGATGGCGGTGCCGCGACGCCACACATACATAAGGCCAAACAGCAGTGCGGCCAAGAAGATCATCACATAGCCGCCGTCAAAGAACATGGTGAGGCACGAGGCGAAAAAGCACAGCTCAATGGCGCCGAAGAGCAGGGCGAAGACGCAGGCGCCCAGCTTGTGCTTGAGAATGCCGGCGATATAGCTCGTCAAAAGCGTGGTGGTCATAAGCATGGTCACGGTAATGGCGAGGCCGTAGGCACTCTCCATGCGCTCGGAGTTTTGGAACAGCAGCACGATGAAGATGCAGCCGACCCACATGATGTTATTGACGAGCGGAATATAGAGCTGGCCCTTGGTGTCGCTGGGGTAGTGGATGCGCAGGTGCGGCATAAGGTTGAGGCGCGTTGCCTCGGATACCAGCGAGAACGAGCCGGTGATGAGCGCCTGTGAGGCGATGATGGCCGCCACGGCCGAAAGCACGATGGCAAAGGGGCGTAGGGGCTCGGGGAGCATCATATAGAACGGGTTGACGATATCCATCGCGAGCATCTGGGGGTTGGAGTTATTGGCGAGTAGCCAAGCTCCCTGACCCAGATAGTTGAGGATAAGGGCCGCCTTAACAAATGGCCAGGATGCATAGATGTTTGCCTTGCCCACGTGGCCCATGTCCGAGTAGAGTGCCTCGGCACCGGTTGTCGACAGGAAGACAAAGCCGAGCACCATGATGCCCGAATGGTTGATGGGCGAGAACAGGAACATAATGCCGCGGATGGGGTTGAGCGCGCGCAAGATGGACAGGTTGCCGAGCATGTTGAACAGACCGGCGCCTGCCAGGAACAGGAACCACAGCGTCATGAGCGGGCCGAACAGCTTGCCGATTGACGAGGTGCCGGCGCGCTGCATGGCAAATAGGCCGCAGATAATGATGATGGTAATAATGATGACGTTGGTTTGCCCGTCACCCAAAAGCGCGTGACCCCACTCGATGGTGCGCAGGCCCTCAATGGCCGTGGTGACCGTGACCGCGGGGGTGAGGATGCCGTCGGCGAGCAGCGCCGCGCCGCCGATCATGGCGGGCAGAATCAGCCATGGTGCCACCTTGCGTACGAGGCTGAACAGGGCGAAGATGCCGCCTTCGTTGTGGTTATCGGCCTTCATGGCGATTACCACGTATTTGACCGTGGTCACGAGCGTCATGGTCCAGATGACGAGCGAAAGTGCGCCCAGAATCATGTCCTCGCTGACGGTGCCGATGCCGCCGTTGTTGGCGACGATCGATTTCATGGTGTACATAGGGCTCGTGCCGATGTCGCCATAGACGACGCCGAGCGTTACGAGCAGCATGCCAGCGGAGAGGGGGATGGCTCCGTGCCCGCCTTGCCCGCGCTGGTCTTGGAGGTTTGCCTCCAGTTTGTTGTGTGCCACGAGGACTCCCTTAGACATCCGGTTATCTGTCTAGGACAAAAAACTTTATGCCGTCTTTATACATACAAGAGCAGTTTGGCACATCGGGTTATTTTAGACAATAATCCTCAGCTGGGGATTATTTATCTACGCAGGTAGCATTTCAAAGCAGGGGCTTTTAAGCACGTGCTATCTGGGCGATGCCAGCCTTGGCGTTTGCGCGTTTGCCGGCGAGTTCGCAAAAGAGCGCGCCGCCGATGATAAGCGCGGCGCCCATCAGGCGGACCGGTGTTATGGCTTCACCCAAAAGGGCGGCCGAGAACACGACCGCCGAAAGCGGCTCGAGGTAGCCGACGACGGCGACGGTCTGGACGGGCAGCTTGGCGACGGCGCTAAAGTAGAGCAGGCAACCAATGCCGGTGTTGACGACGCCGAGCATAGCGACGGCGCGCCAATCAATACTGGCGGCGACGCCGGCGGACAGGAATGAGGGAGCGCCCTGCGTGATGAGTGTGAGGGCCAGCGCGGTCACAAAGGCGGCGCTCACCTGGAGCGTGGAGTTCTCGAGGCCTTCGATGTGTGGCGCACCCTTGCTAGCGATGACCATCAATGCGTAGCAGAAGGCCGAGACGATGCCGCAGACAATACCCGCAATGGGCATATTGCCGCCTAGACCTTGTGCCGCAATGAGAAAAGCACCGCAGGCGACGGCGATAAAGCCGGCGATTTTGCTGCCGGTCAGCTTTTCGCCAAAAATGAGCGGGGAGAGGGCCATAACGATGATGGGGCCACAGTAATACAACAGCGAGGAGATACCAACGCCGATCGTCTGATAGGCGCGGAACAGGAAAATCCAGCTGGCGCCCAGCGCGGCGCCCGAGACGATGAGCGCTGCGGCCTCGCGGGGGCGAGACGGAGCCTGCAGGTTATGGCGCTTGGTTATGAAGAGGATGGCGGCAAGGGTGAGAGCGCCCAAAAACGTGCGCAACAGTACGATATCGGAGCTCGGCAGCGCGATGGCAGCGGCGATGATGCCGTTGGAGCCAAACAATAGCAATGCTGCTAAGTACGTAAACAATCCGTTGTTCATGTGCTGACATCCCCTCTATATCCGAGCATGTTCACTATGGGTGAACTGGCTTTAGAAGAAAAGCGAATATAATGCATGGATAACATGACAAAAACTCATGTAAAGGTGGAGGGGTGCCGTGGAAACGAATATTCAAAAGATGCAGGTGCTGCTCGAGACGGTGCGTGCCGGCAGTTTTACGCGCGCCGCCGAGCGGCTGAGCTATTCGCAGTCGGGCGTGAGCCGCATGGTGGGCGACCTTGAGACCGATTGGGGTTTTAAGGTGCTCGACCGCAGCCGCGAGGGTGTGGTGCTTTCTGCCGATGGGCGGCAGATCATGCCGGCGGTTGAGGCGCTCTGCGAGGAGTTTGGCCGCCTGCAGCGACACGTGGACGAGATGCGTGGGCTCATGCGCGGCAAGATCTGCATTGGTACGTTTTCGAGTGTGGCGACCCACGTGCTGCCACCGGTCATTGCGCGTTTTCGCGCCGATCACCCGGACGTCGATTATGAGTTGCTGATGGGCGATTACTCAGAGATTGAACAATGGGTGGCAGAGGGCCGCTGCGACCTGGGCTTTATTCCGCGCGAGCCACGCGGCGCCGGCATGGCGTCGCGACCGTTGGTGCAAGACGAGTTGATGGCCGTGGTGCCAGCGGACTCCTCGCTTGCCACGGCGGAGGTCGTTTCTCTTGCCGATTTAGCCAACGAGCAGTTTATTCTGCTAGAACGCGGCACTGATGACGAGATTACGCCGCTATTCCGTCGGGCGGGGCTGGCGGTGCGCTCAAAACTGTCGACTTGGGATGACTATGCGATTATGGCTATGGTCGAGGATGGCTTGGGCGTGAGCATTCTTCCCGCGCTCATCTTGCGTCGCTGCCAGTTTGATGTTGCTGTGCGTCCGCTCGAAGGGCATCCCCATCGGCAGATCAACGCCATATATCGAACGGCCGATGTTTCGCTTGCCGCCGCTCGTTTCCTCGAATACCTCTAAATGCGTGCACGTCGTTATCGCCTTGGGATAAATCTCAAGGTCTTGCTCATTTTATTTTTGAAATTGAACTTTTCGAAATAGCACGGCGCTATACTGCTGCCTAAATTGAACTCAGGTTCAATTCGTGTTGTATAAATTGAACTTTGCCAGCAAGGAGGTTCTAGTGGCCCAAGAGACGTTTAGCGATCGTCTGCGACAGGCTATGTCCGATCGCGACGTTCGCCAGTCGGACGTGATCCGCGCATCGGAGATGCTCGGCAAAAAACTCGGCAAGAGTCAGATGAGCCAATATGTGAGCGGCAAGACGATTCCGCGGCGCGATGTGGCTGAGCTGCTCGCCCGTATTTTGGAGGTCGATGTTACCTGGCTGCTTGCCGGCGACGCCGATCAAGGCGAGGCATCATCACCCCGCAACGATTCCAAGCCCGAACCCCATCCCTCAGCTCAAATTGCAAGGAGCACCACCATGCGTACTTTTTCTAAATCCACCAAGCTCGATAACGTCCTGTATGACGTGCGCGGTCCCGTCGTCGACGAGGCCGCCCGTATGGAGGACGAGGGCGAGCGCATCCTCAAGCTCAATATCGGCAACCCGGCGCCCTTCGGTTTCCGCACGCCCGATGAGGTCATCAAGGACATGCGCCAGCAGCTGCCCGACTGCGAAGGCTATTCCAACTCGCGTGGCCTGTTCTCCGCGCGCAAGGCGATCATGCAGTATTCGCAGATCAAGGGCTTGCCCAACGTTCAGATGGAGCATATCTACACGGGCAACGGCGTGTCCGAGCTCATTCAGCTTTCGATGAACGCGCTGCTCGACAATGGCGACGAGATTCTGATCCCCAGCCCCGACTATCCGCTCTGGACGGCGTGCGCAACCCTTGCCGGCGGTCATCCCGTGCACTATCTGTGCGATGAGCAGGCGGATTGGTATCCCGACCTGGAGGATATGGAGTCCAAGATCACGAGCGCGACCAAAGCCCTCGTCATCATCAACCCCAACAACCCCACGGGTTCCGTCTATCCGCGCGAGGTGCTCGAGGGCATCGTCGAGGTTGCACGCAGGCATCAGCTGATGATCTTTGCTGATGAGATCTACGACCGCCTGTGCATGGACGGCTACGAGCACGTCTCGATTGCCTCGCTCGCTCCCGATCTGCCCTGCGTCACCTTTAGCGGTCTGTCCAAGTCGCACATGATCGCGGGCTATCGTATTGGCTGGATGGTGCTTTCGGGCAACCAGCGCTGCATGAGCGACTTCATCATGGGCATCAACATGCTCTCCAACATGCGCCTGTGCTCCAACGTGCCGGCTCAGTCGATCGTTCAGACGGCGCTCGGTGGCCATCAGTCCGTCAACGACTACATCCGCCCCGGCGGCCGTGTCTACGAGCAGCGCAACTTTGTGTATGAGGCGCTCAACAAGATTGACGGCATCTCGGTGGTTAAGCCGCGTGCGGCGTTCTACATCTTCCCCAAGATGGATGTGAAGAAGTTCAACATTACCGATGACGAGCAGTTCGCCCTTGACCTGCTGCACGAGAAGAAGATCCTGATCACGCGCGGCGGCGGCTTTAACTGGGCTGAGCCCGACCACTTCCGTATCGTGTACCTGCCGCGCATGGAAGTGCTCAAAGAGTCCCTCGAAGACCTCGCCGACTTCTTCGACCATTACCGCCAGAGCTAATTAGTTCCGCCGTTCTACCGAACGGCGGACCACTTGACGCTGCGCGAGCCGCATTCACGCCAATCTGACGTTCAATTTCGAGGGCGCGACCAGAAGGTCAGCGCCCTCTCATTTCGCGTCACCTTGGCGCAAATGCGGCTCGCTCGCTGTCGTGTGCTCAACCTGCATCGTTATCTGGGCTGACTAAATAACGATGCCGTTACAGTGGTCGATTTCGTGTTGGATGATCTCGGCGGTGTAGCCCGAGAAGTTTTTGATGCGGTGGACGAAATTCTCGTCCAAATACTCAACCTTAATGCGGCGATAGCGAGTACAGGGGCGCTCGCCGGAAAGCGAGAGACATCCTTCGCTCGTCTGATAGGAATTGACCTGCTCAAGAATTTGAGGGTTGTACATCAGCAGCGCCCTGTTGCCGTCCTTTACGCAGATGATGCGTTTGCGCACGCCAATCATGTTGGCGGCAAGGCCCACGCACTCGTGCTCATGCTCATGGAGCGTATCCAGGAGGTCCTGCCCGGTCGCGGCATCGTCGGGCCCCGCGTCTTCGGAAGGCAGGCGCAAAAAGAACTCGGATTTCATGATGGGCTTAATCATGGCGGGCTCCTCATGTCTCGTGCTTTCGTGGACTTTTAATAATAGCGCGGAAGGAAAGCTGCTCGTCCGCGTTACAATCTTTCGACGTTGGACCATGTTGCCAGACTCGTCGCGTGCGGCGTCTGGCGTAAGTCTAGGGCTCATTCTCGCCCTGGACTGTTCCTCTGGGGCGATGTGACTGTCGTTCCAAGAGGAAGGAAATGCATGGGGAGCAAATCTCAGCAACAAGTTCAAGTAGCGCCATCGGCCACAGCGGCGTTTCTCGTCGTAATGTATATCGCGGCCTTTGTTGCCGCGTTTAACGAGAACATCATTAACGTGGCGTTGCACGACATCATGGCGGCCTTTTCGGTGAGTGCCACCACGGCGCAGTGGCTTGTTTCGGGCTACATGATCGTGACGTCGATCTTTACGGCCATCATGGCCTTTCTTTCCGGTCGTTTCTCGACGCGCAGGCTGCTGTTTTTCGCATGCGGATGCATGGTCGCCGGAGAAGTCCTGTGCCTGGTCGCCCCAACGTTTACCGTCTTGCTGCCAAGTCGCATTTTGCAGGCTGCGGGATCGGGCATCTTGTTTCCGCTCATGATGAATGTGGTGCTATCTTGCGCTCCGCGCGAGAAGCTCGGTCTGTATCTGAGTCTGGGCGGTGCCTGCATTACGCTGGGGCCGGCGTTTGGACCTGTGATCAGTGGTCTTATGTGCACGTTGTTTGGCTGGAGGGCGGTGTTCGTAGTGCCGCTGGTGGGCGGTGTCGTGGTCGCCGCGGCGGCAGCAAAGCTCGTTCGAAATGTTGGAGAGCGCTCGAACACTAAGCTTGATATTCTGTCGGTTGCTTTGCTTGCGGCCGGCATCACGGCGTTTGTATATTCCGTTGGCGAGTTCTCGACCAATGTGATGGCCGGTATCGTGACGCCTCTCGCCGCCGTTGTGCTGCTCGGCCTCTTTACGGCCCGTCAGCTCAAGCTCGGACATCCGGTGCTCAACGTGCGCCCCATGGCAAGCGTTCGTTTTTGGCCTGCGTGCCTGCTTGTGGTGGTGTCGATGATGACGACGTTCTCGATTAGCGTTTTGTTGCCGCTCTATTTTGAGGGCGCATACGGCATGACCGCACTTGTCGCGGGTTTGCTCATTTTGCCGGCGATCGCCTGCAACGCCGTGACCTCGATTGTGGGCGGACGCGTGATGGATGCCCGTGGTGCGTGGCCGCTGCTGCCGGTCGGCTTTGCCCTGATCGCTGTGGGGCAGACGGCAATCTCGATGACCGCGGCAAGCATGAACATCGGCGTTGTCGTGCTGCTGACCGTTGTGGTGTATGCCGGCGTCGGTTTGGTACTGAGCCCCTCGCAGACCGCCGGTTTGGAGACGCTTCCCGCCGCTGAGCATCCTCACGGAACGGCATTGCTTAACACGTGGAACATGATTGCCGCGTCGTTTGGTCCGTCGCTGTTTATCGGCCTGCTTTCGAGTTCTGCGGTGGCTGCTGGCGCCGCAGGCGTTGCATCGGACGTTGCCCAGGCGATAGGATTTGCAGCCGCCGTGCGCGTGGCGGCCGTGATTGCCGTTGTCGGGTTCGTGGTGTCGCTGGTGTACGCTCGCCGCGAGTCGCACATGTCGCATTAATGTGTGCACATAGATTCTGCAGCTAGATTGGATGGCGACACCATAAACTAATGGACGTTTTGCCGAGAGGCATGAATGTATAAAGCGCAAAGAGTGCGCGACGGGCCCCGCGAATGGGGCGATGATGCCCGAGAGGGCCAAGAAGGAGTCTCATGTCTGAGAACGAAGAGATCATGAACGAGACCGAGAACGAGACCATGGCTGCCGAGGTCGAGGCAGTCGAGACCGTGGAGACCGAAGCTGCCGAGGTTGAGGCTGCTGACGAGGTTTCCACCGAGGAGGCCGAGGTTGTCGAGGCCGCCGCTGATTACGATGACGAAGAGCTGATGGACAAGATGCAGAAGGCCGCCCGCCTGCTGCGCAGCCGTCGCTTTGCTATTTCCAAGGAGGAGGAGGCCAAGGCCGAGCGCATGGCGAACATCGAGCGCGCCATCAAGCTTCTTGACCTCAAGCCCAAGATGGAGCAGAAGGAAATGTCCGACCTGCTGGGCATGCGCCTTCGTGAGCTCGATGGCCTGATGGCCGAGGCCGAGGCTGCCGATCTGGTCGGCCGCATCGACGACGCCGAGGGCGATATGCGCAAGATCGTTGTCTTCGCTGCCGAGGATGCCGCTGAGGGCCTGGTCGAGCTTGCCAACAAGAAGGAGAAGCTCCTGCCCGAGCTTTCTTACGAGGAGGCTACCGAGCTGATGGCCGCTCTCGATAAGGTTATCGCTCCGCTCGTCGCCATGGGCCTGGACGAGGACCGCGGCCCTCGCGGCGGCCGTGACGAGCGCGGTGGCCGTGGCGGCGACCGTGGCGGTCGCGGCGGCTTTGGCGATCGCGGTGGCCGTGGCGGCGACCGTGGCGGTCGCGGTGGCGATCGCGGTGGCCGTGGCGGCTTTGGCGACCGTGGCGGCGACCGTGGCGGTCGCGGCGGCTTTGGTGGCAACCGTGGTGGCTATGGCGATCGCGGTGGCAACCGTGGTGGCTTCGGCGGCAACCGTGGTAACGACCGCGGCGGTCGCGGTGGCGACCGTGGCGGCCGCAACGGTGGCGGCTTCCGCGGCAACCGTTTCTAGGGGTTACGCGGTTTTACCAAACCGCGTAACTAGTTGACGCTGCAAACCCGCCAGAGCGGCAATCTGCCTTTCAACTTCGGCGGCATGACCAGAAGGTCCATGCCGCCTCGTTTCAAGGCACCTTGCTCGCTCTGGCGGGTTTTCGCTGTCGGTACCAAAGCATCGGCGTCGCCTTGATCCAAACCTACCAAAAAGGGACAGGTTTATTTTGGTCGGTTTTATCTGAGCAAACGTGGTTGTCTATCGCAATGTAGTCGTTGGGAACGTTTTGTTTGAGTAGTCGTTTAAGAGCGTCCCCAATGACTACATAGGATGAGAGTGGATAATCTCCCGGTTTGAGTCTGCATTCAAGCTCAAAGTGGGAGATTATCCACTCTCGTTTTTGTTCTACCTACATTTGTAGGAACAGTTCGTGGAGGCGGGTGTCTTCATCGAGTTCGGGGTGGAAGGTTACGCCGAGCTGGTTGCCCTGGCGGGCGGCGACGATGCGGCCATCGACCTCTGCCAAGGCCTTGGCGTCGCCGTGGACCTCGACGATGCGGGGCGCGCGGATAAATGTCAGCGGCACTTCACCGTCGATGCCGTCTACCTGTCCCTTGGTGCGAAAACTGCCGAGCTGTCTGCCATAGGCATTGCGCTCAACGAGCACATCCATGGTTGCCAAACGCGGCGTGCCCTTATCGTCATGAGCGGCAAGGTCGTGAGCCAGCAGAATCAGGCCGGCGCAGGTGCCCAGGACGGGCATGCCTTCAGCGATACGGGTACGAAGCTCCTCGAGCATGCCCAACTCATCAAGCAGTTTCCCTTGAACGGTAGACTCGCCGCCGGGAAGTACCAGACGGTCAAAGTTCTGCTTCAAATCAGCCGCCTGCCTCAGCTCAATACAGCGTGCGCCCAGCTCAGATAGCCTTGCCTCATGCTCGGCAAAAGCGCCTTGGACCGCCAGCACGGCAACCGTTTGGTGTGCATAATCGCTCATGTGCGATCCTTTCTGCTGGACTAGCGCCCGCGCTCTTCCATGATAATCTCGATCTCGTCGGCGTTGATGCCCACCATAGCCTCGCCCAGGTCCTCCGAAAGCTCGGCGATGAGCTTGGCGTCGGTGAAGTTTGCCACGGCCTTGACGATGGCGGCGGCGCGCTTGGCGGGGTCGCCGCTCTTAAAGATGCCCGAGCCAACAAAGACGCCCTCGGCGCCCAGCTGCATCATCAGCGCGGCGTCGGCGGGGGTCGCGACTCCGCCGGCGGCAAAGTTTACGACGGGGAGCTTGCCCGTGGCATGGACCTCGCGCACCAGCTCGACCGGAACCTGCAGCTGCTTGGCTGCCTCAAAGAGCTCGTCGTCGCGCAGAGCAA